>SDNV01000103.1 GCA_004524515.1 Promethearchaeota archaeon | reverse complement strand
ATTTTAGCCAAATCTTGAAATGTTGAACTTACCATAGTGAATTAATAAAATTAATAATTCTATAAAGAAAATTGAAAGTATTAATTTATATTAATCTGGATGATATCTGAGTATTATACATAAAATAGATATTACAGATATAACAATAAATCTTCTTTAATTTTACTGGATTACGGGTAGTGGAATATTGTAATAAAATAACAATAGCGTCAGTGAAAAAAATGTGGGTATTATCAAACTAAAGGTCAATAATTTTTGAGATACTCTTAAACATTCTTGAAGGGTATCTATTATGGTATCAAAATATTTAGGATTGCCCCATATCCTCACGTCCTCTACAGTTGAATCAAAATAGTAAAATTCGACAGGTTCTAAATTTTTTTCTGCCTCTTGAAGCAATTTATCTAAATTTTCAATAAGTACCGGTAATTTAATTTTGTCTCCTAAAGGTGAATATCCCCGACTAGTAAGTTGTCTTGCAACAGTATGTGAATCTGAAGTGGTTATTTCGCCTCTTTCAATACCTCGATTTTGCAGCATATTTAAAATATATGAGCGAATATCGACATATGCGTTATTAGCATCAAAATGGATCATAGCGGTTTTTTGATTTGTTATCGAATTTTTAAAAAGATGTACCACAATCCCCCCATATCCGATACCATCTGTTTCTGAGAATTTTTCCATGGGATCATATGCTACTCCATATAATAATGGAACTTGTTGATTCATTTTTCTTGATTTACTTGTTAAGAACTTCTCCGAAACACCAACTAATTCCTTTCCCTCAATTGAATTTTTTATAACAAGAATTTCATCTCCTATGATTGAATTATGAGAATCTATGAGCATAACTTCTTTATATTTATTCCATTGCCCGATTTTTTTAATTTTTTGACCAATTTCGGCTTGAATATCATCGGAAGGAAGAGGATGTCTTGTTAAAAACATAACAGGTACGTTATTTACTTCCATTCCTATAATTTTGGAATTATTAAAGATTTTCCTTGAAAAATCTTTAACTTCTTTTTTCCAATCTAAATTAGGATTGTTTTTAATACTTTGGATGTCGCTTTTAATTCTAGTTAATACTTTATTAACCTCAGCTTGAGTGGTTAGATTTTGAGTATGATCTGTGGTCGTATGATATGCTGTGACCCCCGGGATATTATCTCTAAACGACTTATAAATAAGTTCCGGTAAATCCGAAGAACCACAGGTCTTAAATGGGCCAAAATGAACATGTGGTACCACAAATAAACCTTTTAAGTCTTTAGAGTTTTCAGATCTTATAGCCAGATATTGGATTTTTACATTTGATTCAATTCCAACTGTATCAAAAATCTCTTCTATTTTATCGTCATGTCCTGTGGTCATCATAGAAAGTACGAAAGCACGAATAAAAGGATAGCCTCCTAATCCGGTAGCATCTCTATAAATTTTACTTACAGAAAACAATCCTCTCGCATAAAATATTGTAAAGATAATCGCACAGCTTCCAAAAAAAATCATTGCTCGAATAAAAAAGGTCAAGGATAATTGGGCAGTATAGATACTATATAATATTATACCTGCGACGGGTTGTATTAAAGCTAAAATGAAGTGCCCATATTTACCTACCGTAGTGAATGAAAAATAAATTACAAAAGCTAAAATATAGGAGATTATGATACCTAACATAAAAAAGACCTCCCGGAATGTAAGATTTCGAAGATAAATAGCCAATAACTGCCCTACAAGAAAACTCCCTCCGATTATGAAATTAAAGATCACATTCATTTGTATTGCCCATCCTTTAGGAGGTAGAACTAAAACTGGTGCTTTTTTGGAATAGAGCAAAGTAAAAATTACACCAGTGAGAGAGGTTATCATAAAGATGAAATAGATCTGAAGGAAATAGTTCAAAAGTAAGTTAAAATAAATTAAAACATCCAGATAAGCATTATATATAGCGTAAAAAACCATGGATAACACCCCAATTAAGATAGGTATACCAAAGAAAGCGGTATAAGCTAGAAATTTGGAAGAGAATAATTCGATATATGAGAAGATACCTGGAGCCTTCCGCGTTGGTTGTTTTTGAACAAACATGTCTCAGAAACTTTTGATCTATTAATTATTAATTTGTCCTTATGATTTAATTACTCTTATTTCTTAAAATTTTATTTTTTCTCTAAAAAAACATAAATAACTAAAAAAATAATAAATCTTATGAGTGATGAGAAAAATAGAATAGCCAATAGAACTTTTGGCGAATTAATTAGCGATGGATTCAGATTATTCGCAGAAAATTATACAAAATTAATTTTAATTTTCGCTTTTTTTTATATTATTTCAATCATCATAGGAGTATTCATATTAACCGATTTGAGATGGTATTCCGACATTTTAACGGCGAAAGCAAATATCGCGGCTAATAAATATTATAACAATCCTAATAGTATAACACAGGAAGATTACAATATAATCATACAATCTTTTTTCATGAACCTACTAATAATTTTGCTTGAGTGGATTATTGGGGCGATTTTCACAGTAATTTCTATGTGTTCAGTTAGTACTTTTGTTTATAAAAAGTATTTTAAAGAAGATGCTGATTTATTTGATGAATTCAAAAAAGCCTTCAATTTTAATCTTTTAAAAGTAATTTTATTATTAGGATTGGGCATACCTTTGGGATTTATTTTATTAGTCTTTCCCGGAATAATTCTATTTCTTTATTTCATATTTCTAATATTTACATATAATAGTGAAAATAGAGACAATCCCATATCGGAGGCACGAACAATCTCAAAAGGCTCATATTTAAGAATTATAGGTGTTTTTTTCATAGCGCTTATATTAACTGGAGCTTGCAATATGATATATTTAATAATTATAAGTTATGTGTGGCCAGTAAATTCTTCCGACATAAATTCCTGGTATAATCCCGCAACCAGGAATTTTGGTTTCATTATTTTATATGAATTGGTCAATAGTGTAATTCTCATAGTATTCGCTCCGCTGTTTATATGCTTATTAACTCCAGTATTTGCATCATCAAAGGCACGTAAAGATTTAGGAATTATAACTACTGAAAAAAGAATTAATATCCCGATGCAAGCTTATTATCCCCCAGCATCTCAATATGGAGTACCCTTGAATAATGGGATGTTCTGTCCATTTTGCGGAGTAAAGATTATTTCACCTAAGAAATTTTGTCCTCGTTGTGGTAAAAGTATTATATTTGAATAAATAAAACATAATTAAAAAACAAAAAAAATGAAATGTTTTTCAATATAGAAAAAAAATTCGAATTAGATAAAGCTAGTCTTAATTCCCCGATTGTGTTAATCGGATGGCCAGGTATAGCACTTGTAGGAAAACTAGCGATCAGCTCTATAAAAGATGCTCTAAAAGCAGAATTATTCTTAAATATCGAATTTTTTGATTTTCCCCCAAAAAGTACCGTTGAAGAGGGATTATTAGAAATACCCACGGCTAAAGTATATTATATATCAAGAAAAACTAATGATTTTTTCATCTTAACAGCTGATTTTCAACCTCAAAGTGCGGAGGGAGTTTTTGAATTCACGAAGAAATTTTGCGAAGTGATGGATGACCTTACTGGAGGAAAATTAGAAATGTATGTAAGTACTGGCGCATTAGTTTCTGATAAAGTCTTTAATGAGCCTAAAGTTCATGTGTGCTGCACGGATAAAAGTATTATTGAAACTTTCTTGAAATTTAATAATACAACAATAATGGAGGGCGGAATAATCGCGGGAGCTAATGGAATTTTACCGGCCTGGGCGGGATCACGGGGATTTGCTCCTGGAGTGTGTCTGTTAGCTGAAACCCTTCCATTGCCAATGATGAGTCTAGATCCCAAGGCATCAAAAGCTTTAGTGAAATTATTAAAAGAATATTTTAACATAGAGATGACTTTCGAAGAGTTAGATAAAAAAATTGAAGAAATGCAGAGTGTGTTTGATTCGTTTAAAAAACAAGCGGATTATTTCATGAAAGGTCCTCCGGAAGATAAAGGTCCAGATTCCTATTTTAGATAAAATTAATCATTTGTCTGCTTCTTTCCATAAAAAATTTAGGATTTCAAATTTATTTTATTTAATAAATTGTTACATTTTGAGGTAATTTACATTTTTTTCAGTTTATAACTGACATACAAAATTTTAAATTTATTTAAACAAATATTTAATTAAAACGCTATTTGTAAAATCAAAATTAAATAACTTCCAAACCGTCTTTATTCTTAATTAAAAAAATTAAAACCGAATGATAATTCTTGCAAGAGACCCGGCTAATTGAATCAAAAAGAATTTCGGAAGAAGTAGACTCGAAATTACTAGAAATTAATGAGCAGTCTAGAAATTATATCCATGATGTTATCTTAATTATAAATAAAGAAAAGGGAATGGATAAGGTATTATCCATTATTCTATTTGGCAGCCAATTGAAAAATCATTCTAAAAATAAAGAGAATACAGTATTGTCTGATTGCGATTTACTTATTGTTTTTAAAGATAATGTGTCAACTTCGTTTTTAAGAAAGTTAGAAAAATATCTCATCGCACTTGAGAATAAGCATAATTTTCGAAAAAATAATTCAAATTTTGTTAATAAAATGCTTGATGTCATGCAACAGACAACTGGTATGTTTGTAAGTCATTTTTTAACAAAAAAAACGTATTTTGAAAGTGGTATATTTCATAAAATATTCAGTGTAAATAAAATTCTTTCAGATATTTTTGCTCCTAAAAAACTTGTGTTGAGTAGTGTTGTGGATAATAGTTCTGTCTTATGGGGAGAAGATTTACGAGATCTTGTCAAAGAAAAGGTGGAGATCGAACCTTTTGATATGATTAAAAGCATTTCAATGAATTTATTGATCTCTCTCTTATGTTTACTATTTTCACCCCTAAAAATCTTCAAACCAAAATATCAATTGGAAGCAATTAAATGGTCTCTTCGAGCAGCTAACCATTACGCATTTGAAGATTCTGAATCTCTTGAGATTATTATAAGACGTTTTATCATGATTGAGAAATCAACAAAAAACAAAATTAAAGCGAAAAGGTTTTATTCAAAATTTATCGAATTGAGAAGAAATCCGCATATAGATTTTAATTTTATGCTTCGCTGTCCTTTTAGGATAATTAAAATACATATTAAAGGTATTTGGTTCAAAAAAATTAAGATTAAAACTAAAAAAAGATCAAAAAATATCTAATTACGAAATATTTAGAAAATAGGAATTCATATATCTAATAATATTAACCTCTAAAACAAATTTCTGTATTTTTTTATATAAGCTAAAAATAAAATTTTTTATTGTATTTAGAATTGTATAAATAGTAGATTTTTATAGTTTAAATTCTATAATATTAATTAAAAATAAACAGACAAATCGATGTCATATGGCTGAAAATATTGATATAAGAGAACTTTTTTTTGATATATTGGATCTCGTTAAGTTCGAGCTCAAGTTTTATAAAGATAAAGAGAGTCCGATGTTTACGCGTATTGTCAAGACCCGTGTTTTCCAAACAAAGGTAGAGAAGCTAAAAGATTTTATTATGAAGTATTTTGAAATTATGTATAAAGACGAAGAGTCTCCCATTAACCAAGCGGCACTACAAACCCAATTGGAAAATATTGCCCGACTTACCAATTATTACAATGACTTATCTAACTTCTACAAGGATCATACAAAAAATTTAATCACTAAAGATAAGCTTTTAAATTTGATTGAATACACCCATATAGAAATTCTCTTTCTGATCTTCTCAAATATTTTGGATTGGGAACATTATCGAAGCAGCTTATTATTTCCCACTGATAAATCTAAAGAAAAATTACTTAAAGAGTTCTTAAACAAACTTGCGAGTATAGATATTAAGGATGTTGAAGATATAATAGATTTAGAGCAAAGCATCGATAATTTTATTCAGTCTGTAGAAGTATAAATTATCCTTATATTTCTATTAATTTAGAAATTAAAGCTTTTTATCATTACCAATTCTAATAAGAATAATTTTTGACTCTAATCCATCCATTTTTATTTTAGATTGAAAAAACGAATAGATTTAACAAAACCATTCAATTTTGGGCTAATTTTACTGGTCTGAAAAATAATTGAATGGTTTTTTTTGGATTTTAAAAACCATCCCAAACACAAAAGATTTAAAAGCCTACATCACCATGTCTTTTCTTGGTAGAGAATATACTAATTTCAGATTATTTAATTCCTAAAAATGAATTGTTTAGATGAGATTTTAGATTATTATAAAAAAAAAGAGACACGCGAGTCTCAAGCAATAAATACGTGGATTAACCATTTTTTAATTAATTTAATGGGAGATTTAGAAGAGCAAAATCCCAGAAATTATTTAAAAGTAAGAAATTGCTTAATTTTGTTAATAAATCTTTTTTTCGAGACGGAATATCCTGATCATTATCATTTAATAGGAGTTCCAGTACAAGAAATTCCGAAGAATGAAAAAATTAAATTTATAGAAATATTAAAATCTGAAATAATTAATTGTAATTAAAAAAGTTCCTCTTATTCTAATTTTTAAAAAATAGGAGCATAATCGGGACGAGTTTTATCATATTCATTAAAAATTTCATCTATGTCTCGTAATATTTTTAATATCGCTTGTTTAGTCTCTTCATCTTGACCAAAAGTATCTACAATTACTTGATATATATCCACTTGATATTCAGATGTTAATTGGGAAATTTTTCGTAAATCCCATTGGCGAATGCCGTGTTCTTTTAATTGGATAAACACACTCTCAATTTCTTCTTTTAATTTGAGGGTAGCAGATAATGACTTAGAGCATCTTTCTAAGAGATTTCTTTCCTTTTTAAAAATAATTGATTCCTCTTCATCTGAGTCCTCTTTTTCTTCAATTTCCTCAATTCGTTCAATTAATAAATATTTTACTCTCTCATAAATATGAACCGCTTGCGCTATTTTATCGCGACTCTTAATTAAATCTTGTCGATTTAGTCTAGCTTCTACAATTTTTAAATACGCATCTTCATAATATGTTTCCAATTCACCAAAAGTACTCTTTTCCCAATCGTTAATTTTTTTCTTTAATTTTCTTAATTTTTCATTCAAATCATCTATTTCTTTAGCCGTAAGACTTTGATCTTTTAATCCTTTGAATATAATATTGGCTTCTGCTTTAAGTAAAAGAGTTCTCAATTTTAAAATATGTGCTTTTTTTTCTATATTTGTAATACTTCTAGAGACTCCCTCCATTTCACAAAAAGTATAAATTTTCGCTGCATCATCTAATAATTGGTTAAATTTATCTGGATTGGTTTCAATATAATATTTTGAATCTTGCACTTTTTGTATGGCTCTATCCATTTGAATCTCTAATTCGAAAATATAGTCAATTAAGCTTACTTGTTTTCTTTCAGACAAAATTTTAGATTTATTCGTCATATCATCTTCAACCGTTCTGCTGGCAAGAAACCAAAAAATGGCAGCGGGAATCCAAAAGAAGACCGAGAAGACCATCATATTAAATATACTTCCTAGCATGGATATTAACATAAATGAGATCAAAAGAGTAAAACCTTTACCTAATTGCTCTGAAAGATTGAAAAATGAGGCGGCAGTTCCTTTATGTTCAGGCATATTTATATCAATCATTATAGCATTTTTATTAGCTACTGGTGCGGCTCCCAAAGTTGATCCTATCAGCCCAAAGATGAAATACCATCCATAACTGGGATAAACCTTAAATATTTGCCCGACAGTTAAGAAAATATAGTGCCATGTATCCCCTGGAGCGATATGATCTGGATAATTAATATTGAGTTTCGATACTTCAATTGGTTCAATAATAAAAAGCATTATAAGGCACAAAGGAATGGCAATAATCATACAAATCGTTGCTAATCTGGCTCTGTTTCTCTTATTTCTTTTAAATAATGCATCACTTGCACGTGAAATAATTACATTCCCTAAAATATATCCAATCCCTACCATTCCGGCAAAAATTGTTGCGGTTTGAAGCTTTATTTCAGGAGGTAATTCTGTGAAATAATAAAGCACTAACATTGAAGTTAAAAAATACACTAAAATTGTTCCGGGAATAACCGTTAAAAATCCCTGAGAAATTAAATGACGATTTGTCTTTTTTCTCACAATCTCCGATAAATCTTCTCTTGAGATGCGATAACTGTATTCCAGATTAAAGTCGGTTAAATCTAATAATTCCCTATCGCTAGCCCCTCTTTGGGGTATCTTTACAAAAAATAAAATCCCTATGATACAAAAACTAATGATCGACAATAGAATGAACGGAAATCTCCACCCAAAAATAGGACCTATAAATGAGGACAAGGCTTGCCCCGTTCCATTAGAAATAGAGCTTAAAATTGCTAATGCCCCAAACCACCCGGATCTCTCCTCGGGGGGGATGGCATCAGAGATAATTGAATACCCTACAGGTAAAACGCAACCTAATCCCGCTCCGCTAAGCATCCTGCTAATAATAAGCATTTCATAAGAACTACTCAACGCAGTTAAAACCATTCCAAAGGTCCATGAAAACGCGCCTACTCTTATAACTTTCGTTCTATTTATGCGATCAGTATAATACCCCCAGATTATAGCAAAACCAGCACTCACTAATATAAATAACGCATCTGGTATCGCAATTAAAGCTACTGGGATATTAAATTCCTGTTGGATTACTGCGTAGCTTGGAATAAGCATGTTTGCACATGCAATTGAAACAAATAATAATAAGACCACTAAAACAATCGGAATTAAATCTTTTGTTTTGACAGTGGTGAGCGGAATATGAAATACCCATCAAATATTAAATTAATTATAATAAATAAGATTTGGAAGTTAAAAAAACTTTCAATCAACCAATTCTAAATAAAAAATTTCATATAGAATTTAGTTTATGGTTGATGAATGGAGTCGGCGGGAATGTCGCTCGCCAAATCAGCGAGATTCGAACCCGCGGCCTTTCGCATGCCAAGCGAACGATCTTCCGAGCTAATCCACGACCCCATTTGTAAAAATTCGGATAAAACTCATAAAATTTTCATGAAGACCGTTCTATGTGAGATAATTAATTATTAATTTTTAAAAAAAATTATGGTTTTTGGTTTAAATAAATAAGAAATAAATAGATGATTGAATATTTGAGATCTATGAAAAATTTTACAATAAAAGCTAATAGTATTATACTTACTTTTATACTATTAAACTATGTAATTTCACCATATCTTGAAATATCTCTTAGACTTAATACAAATACCTATTCATTCAACAATCAATATTTTTTAAATCAATTTTCAGGAGATTATAATTCAGAAATTGATGAAAATTTAATTTCTGAACAAAACAAAATGAGTTTAAATGATTGGGATACCTGGGATGGGATGGTCTTAAAATATGATAAAAATGGAAACGAAATTAATGATCAATTTGATAATAAGCTATATTTTTTAAGTGAATTTGATGGTATAGATAAAACTGACAATTTTAACAATATAAATTTTATTATACAATTTCAGGATGATTATGACTATACACATGTTATTGTGATCTTTAAAAATTATGGCGGTAATTTAAAGTGTACATATAAAGAAGCTATCAATGGATTT
>SDNV01000102.1 GCA_004524515.1 Promethearchaeota archaeon | reverse complement strand
TCTCTGCTAATATATCCTGAACTAATATAATTTCAGTATAAAAGTAATTTTTTACAATCTCTACTAAAAATTTAAAATAAATTTTATTGATTTTAATGAAATGTGTATCTTCTAAAAATCTTATAACCTTTTTGGTTTGTAAAGGTTGAGATTTTTCATGCTTATTATAATACTCTAATAATTTTTGAGATAAAGTGTAAATTTCTCTAATTTTGTCTCTTAAACTTATTAATCCTGAAACTGAATCTCCTTCTATATAAAAATTTTTTACAATTTCTTCTTCCAGTTTTAGCTCATTAAGTTTTAACGATTTTTTCATTTTTCCACTTACGTTTTTGCCCTCTAAAATTAGATATTCTGAGTAATGTCCTTTATTATTCTTATAATGTTCTTTCGTTTGAATTAATAGATGGACATCAAAGGATCTATGGAAAATAAAATCAAAAAAATCGAATAATGTATTTTTTAAAAATTCTAAATCATTGTCAATAACCATCAAGATTCTTTTCTTATTTATACTCCCTCGAATTGCATATATCAAAATTTCTGGTCTGATGTTCATTTTTATTTCGATAATATCAATATCTTGGGGTTTTAATTCGGTTAAAATTTCAGTTTTTGGTTCAATATCATCTAATAGGACGTCTAATTTTTGATATCCCCGTACTTTAAGTTGTTTATCGATAAATGGAATAAAAGCATGATCACACACTCTTCCCAGAGGAATAAATATACTTGTTAATTGTTTTGATTGATCAATGATTCGCATAGGAATGTTGATTATTCTTTTTGTACGGCAAATTGGACAAATGATCTCCACATCTCCCCAGACTTCTGTTTCGACTTGATTTTGTGCTTTAACTGCCATATTATATTCTTCTCAATAATATGTTATGCAATGGTAACTCAACTAAAAAAAGCCAACTAAATTTTTTTAATTATGATAATATCATTTGGATTTAAAGATCAAATAGATGTAAAAAAAATAATCAAAACGATCTTAATTCTATGATCTAATAGAGTTTAGTCTATAATTCTTTAATGTTTATGGATATCAGAAATAGTAATATTAAATTTCTTGAAAATTGAAGGAATGAGTTTTAAACCATGAAAAGGGGTACCAGCAGAACCTATAATGAAATTTTTACTCATTACTTTTTCATCAACAAATATCGGGATTTTATCTATAGCAGCAATAGGGGGTACACCACCAATGGGAAATCCTATTTTTTCTTGAACCAATTTCTTGGATGCTAAACTAAATTTTTTCATATGAGATATTTCTTCAAGTTTTTTAAAATCTAATGATTGATTTCCTAAAATTATGGCAGAAACTAATTTTCCTCTTTTAGATCTCAAAATTAGACATTTGATAATATGATCAAGAGGAATATTGAGTGCTTTAGCAATCACTTCTGAATGGGTGCCATCTGTCTCTGGATGTTTTATTATTTCTCCCTCGATACCTAGTTTTAACATTTGTAATTTTGTTTTTTCAATCATCGTGATTGCATATAGGGTAGGATTATTTTTAGTTTTCATCAAAATCTTATTTTTAAAAAAAGGATATTAATTTCATTTTTCAATATTTTATTTTGAATTAAAATTTTTACGCTTTCTCGATGATAATCCTTTTATACTATGATGCTTATCTTTTTCCAGAATATTTTTAATTATTTTTACGTCTATTATGATTAAATCTCTAAAGTATTCGGGATTGAGAAAAATTTCAAGTCCATCCTTATTCACTTTCTTAATTCCAAATCACCTTACGTATATCATTCCAAAATTAACTATAAAAAAAGCAATATTTTTTCCGTTTCCTAATAAGAAGGAAAAATTCCTTCTAAAAATCAAAAATAATGCTCGTTATGATAATTTTATAGGTCAATATTATTATATTTTGTACTTGAAGGAAGATATCTCTTTCTTGCTGGCTGTGTTCTTCTCGATTTTTGTATTTATTAAAGTTTTAAACCGACCAATTTTTATTTCTATTAATGGATGCATTTTTTAAAGAAACCTATAAATATCTGGTTCAACGAATTGAGAATTCATTTCAAGGTCTCAATAAAGAAACCATGCAAAGATGTTTAAAAATCCTTGAAAATGGAAGAAAAGACAAGAGAGTGACGATTGATGGTGCAGGTAGATCCCTGCAAAGTGTTTTATTGCTCGCTAATGAATTAGAAAATTCCTATAGCATTCGAGTTAATCAAGTCAGTAATGCGAATCTAAGACCCTTGAGAAAAGGAGATATATTTATCGTAAATTCTCGCTCTGGACAAGGAAAATCCTATGAAGATGCTAAATTCGCATTAAAAAAAGGTTTAGACGTCATATTTATAACAGGAAATGAAAAATTGGTCGAGGAATTTGAAAATGTACTACTTATCCAGGGTAATATAAATCACAAAAAAAATTATGCTCCTCTTGGAACTGAATTTGAGCAAGCAAGTGCGGTCTTAAGTTCATTTATGGGTTATACTTATGATAAAGCGGATAAGATTAAAATTTTTAAAGAGTGCTGTAAAAACGTTATAAATAATTTAAATTTTAACTTAGAACAGCTTGAAAAACAAGAAACGGCAATTCATAATTTTTTAAGATTAATGGACAATTTTTTAGATGTAACCAATAACAATGTGGTATATTTTAAAGGTGTAGGGATAAATGAAATCATCTCAAGGGTAATCGCAATAAGGTATGGGCATCTCCATAAAGAGGGGTTAAAGGATTTGCATGTCGTATATGAAGGGCATTGGAGAAGTCGAAAAAAGGATGATTTGGCGATACTCATGAGTGGGAGCGGGGAAACCGATCAAATTTTAAAATATGCACAGCAAGCTGGGGATGTAGGAATGAAACTTTTTACGATAACCTCCTTTAAAGAATCAAGTCTAGCAAGAACTAATAAATGGTATCGCAAATATCAAGGAAATTTGATAATAGAGGGGCGACCCGAAATGATCAGTTATTATAATAAATCAATGTATAAAGTTACTACCACCTTTTTTCCCCAATTTGAATTGAATACCTATATTACTCTAGATGCCTTACTTGCGCTCATTGCTAAAAACAATGACATCACTGAAGAGGATATGAAAAAAACCCATAGAAATAAGGAATTAGAATAATATCCTTACATTTATAAATTAAAAGAACTGGGGGAATGAAATATAAAGATGAATGATTTTCAAGAGGAATAATTTTATTTAATATTAAAGAATAAAATATGTCTAATATTTATTAAAAAATAAACATAAAATGTGAAAAAAAATGGCCGATTTTGAACCCAAAATTGTAAGTAAAGAAGAATTAAGCAGAATCTCTGCTGATGTGAATCCAGAAGAATTATTATTATTTGAGAATCATTGCTTGAATGTGCATTATGAATCTAAGGTACTTCTTGGAGCTAAAGAGCCCGGATCACCTTGGGTTGTTGTAAAAGACTTTAAAACAGGTGAGAGATCAGAAATAATCGACTGTAGTTCTCAAAATTGGACGTTAGCATTAGGTTTTGCCCATCCCGATGTAAATTTTGCGGTTTCTGAACAAATGAAGCGACTAACGCATGTTAAGTCCAGTGCCGTTTCTCCCGCCCGAGCTAAATTTTTTAATAAATTAGCTGAATTAGCGCCAGGAAGATTAAAGGGAGGGAGAGTTCATATTAATAATTCTGGGGGGAGTTTAGCCCTTGAAGCTGCGATAAAACTTGCACTAGTCGCGTCTAAGGACGGAGAACAATTCTTAGTATTTCGAGGTGGATATCATGGGAATACTCTGGCAATGATTACCGCAAGTCAACCTATTCATAGTATAACTAGATTTAGACCTTTTGGCATTGAATCTTTTGTTCGTTGTACCCAACCATACTGCTATCGCTGTATGTGGAATTATAAAAATGGTTTATACGGTAAGAAAGATCCGCAATGTAACTTGGAATGTTTTGAATTAGTAAGGGAATATTTAATGGGATTAACCACTAGAAAGCTTGCAGCGGTGATTTTAGAGGTATGCCAAGCCGCAGGCGGACATATTCCTTTTCCACCAGAATTTCTCGTTAAATTAAGGGAAGTTTGTGAACAAGAAAAGATTCTCATAATATATGACGAATCTCAGACGGGCGTGTGGAGGACAGGAAAATATTTCACGCTCACAGAAAAGTATGAGAAAGAGTTAGGAATTGATGTTTCTCCTGATATGATGTGTTTTACGAAAGCGATAGGAGGAGGCTTTCCATTAGGAGCAATGATAGCGTCTGCAAGCATTAGAAAACGATATACTCCGGCAGAAGATCACACCACCTTTAGTAATACACCAATTGGTTTAACGGCGGGCCTTGCAGCGTTCAGAGTTATCGAAAAGGCAAAATTAGGAGAAAACTGTGAAGAAAGAGGGAATCAAATCACCAAGAGATTAAAAGAACTCCAACAAAAGTATGACGTCATAGGGGATATTCGCGGTCCAGGATTATTTATAGGAATTGAGTTAGTAAAAGATCAACAATCTAGAGAGCCTTTTACGGATCTGTTGGAAGAAATGCTTCTGGAAGGCGTGAAGCAAAATATTTTCTTTGGACCGAGTATGCCTTATTTAAGTGGAACGGGAAAAATTATTATGCGCAATTTGATCAAAATTAAACCTCCCCTCGTAATTACTGAGCAAGACGCGGATTACATCTGTGATAAATTTGAAAGTGTTTTAAAAGCGTCTCTAAATAATTTGAACGCCCAATAATAGTTGAAAATGAAAATTCTATAAATCTAATTCAAAAAAATTAGTGATATATCAATATTTATTTTTTATTTTATCTTTTCTTTTTATTAAACCATAAATTTATATATAAATACAAAAATTCTTTTATCATTTAAGAATAATCAAAATATATGTTTCAAGCAATGGATGTTATAACTCTTCTGGTAATTTTTTTAATAGTTGCCATTATCATAGCAATTATAAATTTTATCATAGGGGTAATTCTTATGTTAAGAATGGCTTCTTTAAAGGGTCTGACGAAAGAAAAAAAACCTGCCATTATTTTAAATGCCATATGGAGCATAATTCTAATAATAACAGGCTTCTCTCCATGGACCTTTTTCTTTGCATTCCTAATTAATTTCTTTATTGGTTTGATAGCTTTATCATATAAAGAATTTTATGGTTTGAGAGAATTTCGTAAACGTGTAGCCTTCTTGATTAAAATATTAATAATACAATTCATATTGGCCATTATAGTGTATATAATCCTTTTCTATCTAATCATTATCTATTTTTTTGGATGATAAAAGAGGATGTTCTATTAATTCCTTTTAAAGCTTTTCTAAGGTTAATTCATTTATATTCACCTAGAGTAGTTAAAAGTAAAGAACTTTCTCTAATTAATTTAATATTTTTGTTAATATTTCCCCTAAAATAATTAAATATTATGTTATCTTCATAAAAATCCAATTTTTCATTATACTTCCAACTTGGAAGATATCCTCTGGGTTTTAATCCTGCGTTTAATAATAATTTTTGATGATAGGGTTCATAAGCAGAAACAAATATTTCATAATACCTTACATTAAATTCCTTTGCACATCTTTTAAATTCTTGAATAAACACAAATAATTCCTCAATATTATCTACAAAATATTTTACTTTTTCAATATTTTGTACTTGGGGGGTGAATAAAAATTTAAAATACGAATTTGAATTCTTGATAGAAAATTCAATAGTTTCATAACCAAATTTATCTTTTTGAATTTTTATTCTTATCTTCTTTTTTATTTCGATTAATTTTAGCGGATTTAAATTTATTTCTGGATTTATAATATCGATAGGACCTAGTTTATATCTGTTTGTGGAATAGTAAAAACAATTAAGAGCTTCTGGAATAATTTTGGGGTTTTTTTTACTTCTATATTCATAAATGACCTTTTTATCATAAATAATACTCATTATATCAGATTCAATTTCATTAAAAAACACATCCTTATTTGGAAAAAATGCTATAGGCTTTATTCCACATACACTAGCCATATATTGTGATTTAGTGTGGGCAGTTCGATTTTCACAATACCACATAAGTATTTTATCTTTATAAGTACTCCACATTCCTATCATAGAACCAATTGTAGCCTTTACTGCATCAATTTGACCTTGAAATTTTTTTTTTAACATAAATCCTCGCATATATCCTCTTCTTTCTTTGAAATTCAATTGATATGTAAAGCACCCAACTATTTTAGCCATTTTATTTTCGAAAATTAACCATATAAAGTTTGAACTTTCTATCATTTTGCGTACTTTTTCTTCGTTTTCCATTTCTTTATATGGATATGTCCCATTATATACTTCTTTATAAATTTCAGTAATTTCCTTAGCATCTTTGGATTTTGCTAGACGAATTACAGGACTTTCTTTTAGAATACCAGATCCAATATCGATATCAAAATTTAGATACATTCCATTATGGATGTCTGGTTCAATTATTTCTTTAAAGGGTTTTAGAAATTGATTAGTTGTTTCTGCAAATAATTCATTAGTAGCTATTTTTGGTAAGATAACAACTTCTTTTGATAGCATTTTGATATTTTGAATGTTTTTTTAGAAAATTATAGAAACTATGAGTTGGACATATTTAAAGAAAAAAATTGAAAGATGTTATAGCAAATTTTTTTTATTTGGAATGTTTTTGTTTCCGATAAAAATTTTTTCTTTAAATATAACCCTAAGAATTCATTTTCATGCAGCAAATTAATTACAAAAAAAACGGATTTAAGGACTCATTAATTGAAGTTAATTTAAAATTTCCCGCTTTAGAAGCACAGATTATTGATGATTCTAAAGATATTTTAAGATATCTTCATCTTGGAACTAGTATCCCCGTAGTCCAAGAATTTTATGAATTTATAATTCCGACCCTCAAAGCATACATGGCTAAAGCGATAATTTTAAAAGAACAATATAATAATGAGATTTTTACTGAAAATACGGATAATCATGTAGGTTTAACCCTAATATATAATAACGATCAAGATACTTTATTTTTTGGATTATTTGGTGTTTATGATCATAGTGAGTGTAAAATATCTGTATTAATAGATGAGTTAATAAAATATGCGAAAAGTGAAAATTATAAATATATTCGTGGTCCGATAAATATTCCCGCGGTAATTTTTGGATGGGGTTTTATGGCCGAAGGCAGCAATAAATCTCAATTTATCGGCTGTCCAGTAAATCCTCCTATATATCAAAGGTGCTTTCAAAAAAAAGGTTTTTATGTAAAATTTGAAGAGGATCGCTATGATGTAGTGGTTATCAAAATGAATCCTTATAATCTTAAGAGAAGAGATGGATCTCTTTATGATTTCGGGGAGTATGAATACAAAAATCCTAAGAAAGAAGAGATATGGGATTGTTATGATGAGATGAAAAATTTACATATGAAGTATATGCCTCCTTCTGCACAGATTTCACCCGTTCATCCTATAAATTTTAAAACGCACATAAATTTTATTTACAAATACGGTACAGAATCACATATCTGGATTGTTTATCATAAACCTACAGGAAAAATGGTTGCATGGGGTCACCTCATACCAAATCCATTCTCTAGGGACAAAAGAGATCGAATAGATTCAGCTAGTTTTCATTACTGGGTTGTACATCCTGATCATCGGAGGAATGGTCTTGCTATGCTTATGTATGGAGCTACTTCACAAAAAGTATATCGTGAAGGATTAAGGCGGGGATCTTGGCCTGTTGGATCTGAAAACAAGGCAAATGCCAAAGCAGCTAAGAAAATGAAAGGGGTAAGAGATCGACGACATTTAATCCTAGAACTCAAATTGTAGTTTTTAAAATTATCAGATATAGACATAATTATTTTTAAAATAAAACCTAATCCAATAAATAAAACATAAGGAGTTGAGTAATAGTGATTAAATATAAAAAACTGGAATATTGGTCAGATCAGTATTGGAGTCAAATAAATAGAAATATAGGATTTTTAAAGTATAGTGAGCAGGAGAAGTTAAGAACCGCATCTATTGGAATATTTGGTATTGGAGGATTGGGAGGTCCCTTAGTGGATCAGTTAGTGAGAGCAGGATGTGAAAATATAATGATATGTGACAATGATAAATTTGATAGCTCCAATTTAAACCGTCAGATATGCACAAATGAAGATATTAATAGATTTAAAGTAGATGTAATTGAAGATTATATGAAAAAAATAAACTCCGAAATTAAAATTATAAAATATTATGAAGTTGGACAGAACAATATCACCTCTATCCTTAAGAATCTGAATGTAATTGTTTTGGCTCTTGATGATTTAATCGCATCTATTCTAATTACTCGAGAGTGTAAAAAGAGAGATATTCCAGTATTAGAGTCTTGGGCGGTTCCATGTCTTTGGTCATGGTGGTTTACCTCTGAAAGTATGGATTATGAGAGGTGCTATGGTTTAAAAACTCACAATATGACTATTGCGCAGATTTTGAAAGATAAAAAGCAAAAATCGCACACTAATGAACTTTTCCTCCCTAAAATATTTCAAATTCCTGGTATTAAAGAACTATATGATCGAGAACCGGGATTTTTTAATGCACTGATGGCAGGAACTCTAGCAGCAAGGTCATTTTCTCCCGTCGTAAGGTTATGCGCTTCATTCTTAGCTTTGGATCTAATATTCGCAGGTATTTTACAAATAAAGAAAAAAATTTTAGCACCGCAGATTCTTGGGTATGATTATATTCGTTTTAAACTAATTGAATTTAATATGAAATAACAAAATAAACACTAAAAAATACTTCTTTGAATCATCGCAATTTGTGATTTTCTATTAACCCTAGATTGTGTAAAATTTGCTTTTTATTAGGATCTAATGCTCTCTGAGTATGAATTTTTATGAGAAACTCTTCCTTAGAAATACCTATTTTTTGTAAGAAATCTTCCATACCATCTTTATTAAAATTTCCTTTGCTAATGGCACGACTTACTTGATCTATTGTTCGTAGCCATTTCTTTCTTAAACTTTTCCATAATTGAGAGTTATATGCCTGTCTAACAAGTTCAGCATATTGCAATGCATAACTCAATCCGCCATATCGAAAAAAATCATAAATTAATGTTGCTTTAACTACGTGGCAATTTGTAAGAACTGGATCTCCTTTTCCAATTTCTATTAATCCTTTTGTTTCAATATATTTAATTATTTTATCTTCGTCATATTCTATCACATGATAGGGGTATATGACTCTCGGTATATTTCTTGAAATTTCTTCATAAGTTAAATACCATCTTAAATCTTGAGTATTGAAATCTTTCATAAGTTCTTTTTTTGGTGTTCCATCTTTAATAATATCTTCTCTTTTAGTCTCATAAAAATAACGTGCTATTTGATCTGGCGAGTACCCAATTATGACATAATTTATGTTTCTTTTAATTGCTTCTTTTACAATTATTGTATGGATAAGGTCAGTACAATTATGACAAATATCAACCGTTAGTGTCCTATCATTAGATATATGATTATTGATAAAAAATTTATATAATTTTAAAAAAGTAGGTATAGCATCGTTGATTAGAACTTGATTTCTTTGTAAATTCATCTTGGTTAGAGTAGTTCGAATATTCTGTACAGCAACATCGGTTAAAAATCCTGTATCCACTGTGACTAATAATGGATTTAACT
>SDNV01000101.1 GCA_004524515.1 Promethearchaeota archaeon | reverse complement strand
TTAGAGGTCTATGAAATATTTGAAAATATGGGATTACAGGGAGACACTCTAAATTCTTGTGTTGATACAATTACATCAAACAAGGATGCATGGTTGAATTTCCTAATCGGGAGCGAATTGGGTTTAGAAGAGCCTGAAAATCCCGCTCTAGGCGCTTTTTTAACCTTTGTATCTTTCATTATTGGAGCTTTAATCCCGCTATCCCCATATTTTCTTAATTTGGGATTTATGTCTTTGATAATTTCTTCGATTTTTTCATTTTGTATGTTGGGTATTGTTGGAGCTGCTAAAACTAAAATAACAGGAGAACGTAAATTGAAAGGATCGATAGAAATGTTAATCATCGGGACAATTGCTTTTATTTGCTCATATAGTATAGGATTATGGCTCGAACAATTTATAACTACCTTTTAAAGTGCGAATCATATTCGAATTACATCCACACTTCCATCAGAACCTATTACCCCAACCACAGTTAAAATTTTTTTAGAATAAGATTGTGAACTGAATATGCTTAATAATTTTTCATTAAAATATTTTTTATATCCATTTTTTATTTTTTCATGAGCTCTTATAATCAAATTTAATTGATTTTTTTCAACGAATTCTTCTATGGCATCTTTTCCAAATGTCTTTATTCCAGGTCCTCTACTACTCCTTCCAAAATCTTTAATTCTTTCTTTTGGATCGTTCCAGACTAATTGAGTTGTAATTGGACATGTAATTTCTTCTTGATTTTTTGGTAGATTGTTGATTTGTTCGATATTTTCTAAATTTTCAGGGATTCCAGCATGCACACAAAAGATTCGATTCCATGTAAGAGCCGCTAATGGCAATTTTGAAAAAGCTTGGTTATACCTTCTAAAGATTTCTTTAAACTTAGTATATTTTATTCTTATTTCATCGTAGAAACCATATTGTCGATTTATAATTGGATCTTCATGATTTCCGCGTAATAAAATAATTTTTTTCGGAATAAGTTTTTTGTAATAAAAAAGTACATTAATCACTTCTACTTGTTTAGCGCCTCGATCAACATAATCTCCTAAAAAAATCAAAGTTTTGAAATTATCACGAAAGAAGACTTGGATTATTTTGTTTAGAGTTTCAAGGTCACCATGGAGGTCTCCTACTACCATAATTTTTCCTTGAGGAATAAAAATTAGATTTTCCTCTAAATCCAAAATATTCTCGATATCTGTAATTAAATTAATAATATCTTCTTCAGAGTAATTCTCTATTACTTCAAAAAAACGTGTAGGAGACAAGTCTGAGTATAGTAAAAAATGTAAATTTATTTAATTAAATTAAACGCAATTAATTATTAAGACTTAATTAAAAAAGAGTTTATAAAAAATTTTTGTTAATACAAAGTGGAAAGCAAAAATATTGAAATTTTAAAGGATATTTTCAATTGGGTGTCTATTTCTGAGATTTCGGAATTAGAGATGAAGAAATTAGCAGGAAACATGGATATTCAATTAGCGGATAATTTTTTACTAAAATGTAGTTGGAGTTACTTCAAAAAATGCAAAGTGCTTTCATTAGAGAAGGAGCCTTTAATTTTTTGTAAATATGTTAGAGAGAATTATTTTTTTGAAATATTAGGGCTTCATTTAACAAAATATTATTTTGATGGTGAATTATGTTTTAAAAATTTCTTAACTGGATTAATTAAGGATAAGAAAAAACCAATTCCTCATATTACAACGATATACGAAAGAGGAGAGGATATTGGAAATAAAAAATATAATGTAGCAGATTTTAAACAATCTCTAGGAAGACAATGTTATTTGCATGAGATATTAAGTTTATATGATGTTTATGATCGTCATTTTATCGTAAGAGATAACGGATCTTTATGTAGAATTGATTTTGGTCGTTGTTTCGAAAATTTAGACAAGAAATATTTAGGTTTTCATGATTATTTAAAAGATAAACATATCGATTATTATGATCAAGAGTTTCAAAAAGGTTACAAGTTTGAGAGGGCGAAAATTAAAGAAAATTTAAAAGATAAAAGAAAGCAGTTATCCAATATAGTTAGGAATATTAAAAATTTGGAAAAAGATTATGATATAATTTATTTTGATCCCGAGAAATTTTCTAATAGATTAATCGATCATTGGAGTAGAATAGGATTTTTAAAAGATGCAAATATTACAGAATGCGAATGGATATAAATATATCTAATGAATGAAAAAACTTTAAATTAGACTTTTACAAAAAATTTTTGATCGTGGTCGCAGTTTGGACATGTATTCGGCGCATTTTCTAATTCAACGTTTCCACAAATTTTACACACATAAATGTCGATAGGTTCAAAAGGTTGATTGCTATCAAGTTGTTTTAAATATTTAATGAATAATTTGCTATGAACCTTCTCTGCTTTTCTTGCGAGAGTAAATGTATATTCTGCTAAAAAGGTATGTTCTTTTTTTGCATTCTTCATAAAACTTTTATACATTTTTTTGAATTCAAAAGTCTCTCCTGCTATTGATTGTATTAAGTTATCCCGGGTATTTGATACTTTAGCCTTAAGTTCATTTTCATCAATTTTAAATATCTCATTTAAGTCAACTTGGGAGTTGGTTATTTTCGATAATGCTTTTATATGGTTCTTTATATGGATACTCTCTGCGTATGCGATTGATTTAAATAGATGAGCGATTTCAGGATGTTTTTCCTCTATGGCTTTTTCAACAAAATACTCATATTTTTTCTTTGCGGTACTTTCTCCAATAATGGCTTCCTTTAAATTTTCTGTCACTGTTATCATATTTTCACACGCATATAACAAAATAGTAAATTGAAATTTTTAGGTTAAATTATCAAATTGAAGTAGTCATATTAATTTTTGCCTTTTAATAATTTATCTGCGGTTGTAAATTCAGAATCAAAATGCCGATTTTGGTTTTTAGAATTATTCTTTTTAGAAACATAATCATTAGAATTAATGTTTAAAAGTTCAAAACGATTATCGGAGTGGTCTAATAACTCATATAAAGAGGGATCCAGTTCTTCTATAAATCGAGAGGGTTGGAGATACAATTTTCTTTTGTAAGAGGTTGTTGATTTTGGAGTTATTATGAATATTTCATCTTTAGCTCTTGTTAACGCAACATAAAAAATCCTCCTTTCTTCTTCAATATCTAAATCTCCTTTTGTATTATGTGAAGGAGGAAAGAGCAATTCTGCCAATGAAATAATAAACACTATTTTCCATTCTAGACCTTTAGCTTTGTGTATAGTAGAAAGTATTACTCTATTATTTTCTTCTTCTTTATTGACTAATCCTTTTAAGTTAGTTGATAACTCTGACATATTTAAATTAAATTCGTCTAGAAAGGTGCTAAGCAAGTTATAATCATGAGCTAATTCAATAAGAACATCAATGTCTTTTAATCTCTCATTAGAATTTTCAAAATTCTTCATAATATGGGGTTTTATTAATTTTTTAATTTTCTGGAGAATCTCATAAGGGTTAGAATTTGTGGAATACTTTTCAAAGGATTCAAAATATTTTAGCATATTATTAATTGCCTGCTTGGATAATTTTTCTTTGTTTATCTGTGAATTTGAATTTATAAATTTTTTTAGCTCTCTAAGTGGATCTTTTAATGTTGTTAGAATTTTAAAAATTTTTTGAGCTGAGATTTTACTTAGATTAGGAATAATCTTAAATATTCTATTCCAGGCCAATTCATCAAACGGATTAAGAAGTATTCTGAGATGAGCAACTACGTCCTTTATATGAGCTTGTTCAAAAAAAGAGATACCAGAACGAACTTCATAAGGAATAGCATTTGCTTGTAGTTCTTTTTGTAAAATGATCGAATGAAAATTAGAACGGTACAAAACTGCAATTTCAGATAAATTTATCCCCTTGGATCTTAGAGTAAGAATTTCTTTGATAATAAAATTAGCTTGGTCTTTTTCATTAGTAACTATAACATGCTTCGGTCTAAGGAGACTTTTTCTCACCGGTTTCATTATTTTTTGAAATTGAAGTTGATTATTTTTGATAGAATCATTTGCAAGCTGTAAAATTTCAGGAGTTGAACGATAATTATACGTAATTTTATATTGTTCAATATTTTTTAGTCTTTTTCCAAAATTTAATAGATTTTTAAAATCAGCACCTCGGAAACTGTAAATACTTTGTGCATCATCACCTACTACCATAATATTTTGATTTATTTGGGCGATTTTTAGAATAATATTCGCTTGAATGTAATTTGTGTCCTGATATTCATCCACTAAAATATATTTGATTTTTTGTGCAATATCATATGCAATTTCTTTCTCATTAAGCAATCGGTTCCATATAACTAATAGATCATTAAAGTCTACCAAATTATTTTTTCTTTTTCGCTCATTATAGCCATCAAACAAATTCTCAAGTTTGGTTAGGATATTTTCTTTTAATAATTGAGGATATTTCCATTCTAAAACTTCTTTAATGGATCTATTAGTATTAATTTGATAAGATAATATTTTAAAACATTGTTTAGCACTTGGAAAATTCATTAATTTATAATTGGGAAATATTTCTTCAATAGATAACTTCATTAGAATGTTTGAATCAGATTGGTCGATTATGGTGTATCTAGGTTTTAAACCAGCTAAATGAGTATAATTTCTTATGAATCTGTTTGCTAAGGAATGAAAGGTGCCTCCCCAGATACCTTTTGGTTCTTTCCCTAATAATTTTTTAATTCTTTGTAACATCTCTCTTGCAGCTTTATTAGTGAATGTAACAAGCATAATTTCTGACGGTTTTACCCCGTTTTCCATTAATTTTGCCACACTATATGTAATAGTTCTTGTTTTTCCTGATCCCGCTCCTGCTATGACAATCATAGGACCCTTGATATTGTTCACAATATTGAATTGTTCGACATTTAAATCATCTCTAAATAAAATTTTGTTAATATGAAGAGAATTCTTCTTATGAGATTTATTTTTTAATTGTTTTATAGGGTGTTCCATTTTTATTGATCTTGTTTGGTTGTAAATTTAATATAATTTGGTTTTGGCTCGTAAATTGTGCCCTCTTTTATTGCCTCCTCGATGGCATTTTTAATAAAACTTTTATCGATATTTTCTCCTAATTCTATTGTCTCTATTACGCTTTTTTTCTCAAGGGCTTTCCAACTATTCTCTTCAAATAATTCCTTTAAACGATCATAAACACGGGTAAGTTTATTGGTTTTACTTCTGGGTTGACCCATAAGAATCATGTCCACATCAAATTTTCCGGTTTCCTTATCATAACCCGTATCTTTTAAATATCTTTTAAAAAGTATAATGATCTCTTCTACGTCTTCTTTCATTACTTTTTTTCGTAGTGCCATTCTAGCATAAGCTTCGCTCATTCGAACTAATGCGTCCAGATTCCTAGCTAAAATTGAAACTATCGCATCTTCTTTATTGTATTGTCCTCTTAATTCTAAATAAAATTCTTTAATTCTTTCTTTAGCTTCCTCACTTAAAATAGGATGAATATTTTTTCTTGCGTGTTTGATGTATTTTTTTAAAAGTTCGATATTGATAGGAGCAATCAATTTATTCGCTTTCTCAGTCTTTTCAAGAAATTCATCAGGTTCCATCATTGCACTCTGTAAGATAAATTCGGCCATTTGGGCATCGTTAGCCGGATCTGGGCGATCAACAACCTTAAAAATTAAATCAAATCGACTTAAAAGAGAAGGGGGCATACGGGTATTTTCAGTAAATGATTTATATTCATTAAATCTTCCTGTATAGGGATTTGCTGCAGCAATAATAGCTGTTTGCGATTTTAAAGTAGCTACAATTCCTGCCTTGGCGATACTTACCGTATTATGTAAAATAACTCCCTGACTTATAAATGTATGATTAGGTTCAACAGTTAAATCATACACCCATTTAGTAAAATCTTTTCCTAAATTTTGGATTATCTTAATTTTTTTTATTCGACCCCATAAAATATCTGAGTTGCTATAATTTTCGAGGTATTCAATTTGATTGTAAATTTCTTTGATATATTTTTTCAAAGAGGTTAAAATTTTTATTTTAATTTTATCCCTCTCAGTTTGATTATAGCCACCTCTTTCATAATAATCGATTGTACGTCTTGTCAGTCCTGAAATATTAGCTAATAAGAATTGAGAAAAATTTGATTGTTCTCTTAGTTCCCTAATATCAATATCTCTTTTTATTTCATTTTTCAGTAGAAATAGTTTTTCCCTTAATACATTCAATTCGTTTATAAATTTATTTCGTGTGAAACCATGTTTATTTTTTATGTGTCGAAAATAATATCCATCATTTGGGATTGCTAACTTTTTCTTAACTTCAATTAGAGTATTTATTAAAGATGTTGGGAGTATATTATGATGATGTGTCTTAATTTTTTCAGGTTTTACCAGATTTCTTATTTTTTCAATTCTTACATCGTCCTCTTCAACAATCATTCTTAAAAATTCTAATAATGATTCTGATCGGATGTGGACTTTAAAAGAATCACTATTTTTATCAAAATTTATTCGCGATTGAATTCCTAACTTCAATAATAAATCTTGATAATCTCTGCTTAATCCTATAGAGGATGTTCTATAACAAATCGTAAATGCTTCAACACTACCATCACCCTTAAACGCACTTATTAAAAATTGCCTTGAATTTTCTAAATCACTTCCAAGGACTTTAGATGGAATACGTTTTTTCTTTGAAATAACCATTAATTCACTAAAATTCTTTATCATCCATTTATATAACTCAATGGAAATGTATCTAAGCGTTGTTACTCCCCATTTATTTTTTCCAATAGTTGGAAAAATTCCAAATGTTTCAAACATGATCTTATTAAAATCATCAAGTAAAATTGAATTCTTGTTAGAAAATCCAATTTCTGCTGCTGATCCCTTATAACTATGGCCCTCTGAAACCAAATACCCTAAAATTCTACTCAATTTTGGATTTAAATTTGATGGGAATTTCACTTCTTTTGCGTGGGGATGATATTTTTCATCAATTTTGTTTAATTGAATAACTTCAGTTGAGTTTGGTAGAAATCTAGGAGTTGGTATAAAATCATTAGTTCTACAGTGTTCAGCCCTCACACATTTAAGTTCACCATTTTTAAATACATAAATAGGATGTTCAGGTGTAACTGTTATTGTTCTACCATTTGAAAATAAAAAATTATAGAAATAATTAGGTGCAATATGTCTGCTAATTCTATTTATTTTTGTTTTAAAGATATTTTTGAAATCAGATGAATAGATTCCAATATCTTGATATGGTAAAATTTCACAATTATCTGCCTTAATTGCTTTTTCATTATATTTCTTCATTAAAGAATCTACAAATTCGCCTATAAGAAAGCGCTCTCCATTTGTAGTTAAAATTTCTGTGTTGTAATGATAAGATTGTTGCGCCATCGCTTCGTGCAGAGCAGAACGATCTGCTGTATCCATTTTATCAAATTCATCAATCGCTGCTATCCCCCCGTTGGCTAAGACAATGGCTCCAGCTTCAAGATTCATTTGACCAGTTTCATTATCTTTAATTACCGCAGCCGTTAAACCAACACCACTCGAACCTTTTCCGGAAGTATATAATCCTCTTGGGGATATTTCTACAGTTCCTTTTAGGATCTCGCTTTTACCAGTCCCAGGATCCCCTACGAATAATACATGCACATCACCCCGTTTAAAACTCCCCCCTGGTTTTGGTTTTCTCGTTCCCCCGAATAAGCTTAAGGCACAAGCCATTTTTAAATCGTCCCTTCCATAAATTGTAGGAGAAATAGAACGAGCAATTTTTTTTTGAATCATTGGTTCTTTCGATAAATTCTCGATTATCTCAATATCTTCTTTTGATATATCGATAAATTCATCACTTTTATCTTCGGGATCGATAAAATTTATATCTACATAGGTTTTAAACAAAGTTGAGTTCAAACCTTTTATCGATTGGGCTAATACAGATTTAAATATGCCCATTACATTTATTCTATCTCCAGGTTTTACAATATCAACAAGATCGTATGTAAGAATAGCTTGTACAGCTCTAGGAATTCTTCCAGGAGGTAAATCTTCAGGAACTTCTTGTATTGTAATACTTTGCCAGTCAATAAATTCTGAATTTCGAGATATGAGTCTAAAATCAGAGTGAGCTTTAGCCTTGCATCGTTTATTATTGCAAAATTTAGGCCATCTTGCTTTAGAAGTTAACTGAGGGATTGTGATAGTAGCTCCACATACTTGGCATTCAAATGCAGCAATGGTCAATTTTGGCCTTACTGTGGAAATTCTAACCAATATTCCCTTAAACCAAACCAATTTATCTATATGCTTTGACCTTAACCCTCTAATTGGGACAGTTAATGGACATTTTTTATCTTTTGTAGCAATTCTTACAAAATAGTTTTGATTTGATAAAGATCCAGATTGAAGTTTAATAACATTTTTATAGGCTTCTATAGCATCCTCCAATAAAGATTCTGGGTTATCTTGTAGCATTTCGGCAATTTGCGGATCAAAGGAAAGAAGATCTTCATATAATATGATAAGAGTATTTCCTCCCTCATCGATAATTTTATTAATTTGATCTTGATATTTAAAAATTCCCGGTTTATCCTGAAATAAGCGATAAAAATCCTCAAATCTTTGAGTTTTATGAATTGGTTGCGTAGGACTTGGTAAAGGTTGAGTCAAAAATGATCACATCTTTTTTCTGTGGTATAACAAAAATATGCGGGATTGTTTTTAATCCTAAATATTAATGTCGTAATTTTATTAAAGAGTAAATATATAGATATAAAAACTCAACGACAGAGAGGAAATTTTGTAATTTTTAAAAAAATCTTAAATTTAGATTAATTGGTTAACTTTCCCTTATTTTATGTAAGTTTTCACATATTATGGGATCCTGGCTCATTTCACATCTAATTTTTAAGAGAGATATCACTCTCTTTTTAATCTTATCATCCTCATATCTAGTTGTTCGTCCTAATATGGTAGCAATTGAACGCTGCAATTCTAAAGATCCTTCATCACTTAAATTTTTAAGAAGCTTGGAAAGAATTTCAGAAAGTCCGATTTTTTGGATTATATCTACTAGGGAATTAATCATACTTTTTCTTACATTTTCAGATTCATCTTCCAACAGAGAAAGAATATTTTCAAAAATTCTATCTATATTATGATAGCCGTAAATTTTAATTAATCCCGCAGAAGCCTCCCTTACTTTCGGATCAGAATTATTTAAGTTCTTGATAATTTTTTCAAAGGGAATATCTGATGCTTTTATATTTTTAATATTTGATAAAATGTTCATCACTGATCTCTGAACCCACACATTATCATCATCTAATAATGAGATGAGATTACTAATTATTAGTTCTTTATTTTCAATATGCTCGATTACTTTTCCCAAACTTATAATTGATGCTTCCCTGACAATCCACTCTTCATCCTTTAAGCCTTGTTCAAGTAAAATGGTTAAAGCATCATTGGGGGCTTTAAATCCGATATATCCTAATATTTTTGCTCCTGATTCCCTAATAAATGAATCTTGATCTGAGAAAAAATTAATAATAGAATCAATTGGTATTATATCGGGTGCATCTTTTGCTATTTCTAATAAGGATCTCGAATAAGCAATTTTCAAGGTTGGTTGTTGTTCATTAAATGATTGCAGGATTGTAGAAATTTCAGGTTTTATGGCTCTCGGATCCTTCATAGCTATTTTGGCTATTATCTTTGAAGCTTCTTTTTTAATCTGTTGATTTTCATCTTTTTGTATAATCTCTATTATAGATTTAACATTTATTTTATTGTAAT
>SDNV01000100.1 GCA_004524515.1 Promethearchaeota archaeon | reverse complement strand
TGATCATTGGAGAAAACAACTTGCTCAACACCACACTGCCACTCATATAGTAAATGCCGCTGCTCGGGAGGTTTTAGGATCTCATATAAATCAGGCAGGAGCAAAAAAGACTATAAAAAAATCTCATTTAGATGTGACGCATTATGAACAAATTTCTAAAGAGAATTTAATGGAAATAGAGCAAAAAGCCAATGAAATTGTAAAAAAGGCTTTAGATCTTCATCTTGATTTTATACCGCGTTCAGAAGCAGAAAAACAATATGGCGTAACGATTTATCAAGGGGGAGCAGTTCCGGGAAAAAACATTCGCATTGTAGAAATCCCCGGTATAGAAGTAGAAGCCTGTGGAGGTACCCATCTAAATAACACTTCAGAAGCCGGAGAAATTAAGATTACCAAATCACAAAAAATTCAAGATGGGATCGTAAGATTATCCTTCACTGCAGGAGAAGCTACTCAAAAATTAAAAGAAAAAAATCAGAAAATAATCAATCAATTAAAATCAATATTAGGCGTTGAATCAGATAAAATTGTTGGCAGAGTAGAAGAATTAGTAGAAAAATGGAAAAGTGTAAATAAAGCACTTAAAACTGGTAAAACAAATGAAAAAGATCTTAAACTAGTTTCTAAAAAGACCTTTAAGGGTGATATTATAACCGAATTATCTTCTACCCTTAATATTAAAAAAGATCAACTCATCTCTAAAGTACAAAAGATTTATTCTGAATGGAATGAGGGGAAAGAAAAACTAGATGAGATGCAAAATTTGTTAAGTGATCAATCTATTGAGAAACTTATTAACGAAGCTCAGAAGTTAAATAATTACAATTTAATTATAAGAGCTTTTGAAAATCTGAATCAAGATGATTTAAAAAATTTAAGTATCAAGGTTTTAAAACAAGATTCTAATGCTATTACGATATTTTTAAATAAAAATGATAAAGGCGTAATGATGCTCGGTATGTTGGGTGAAAATCCCTCAAAAAGCTCTGAATTAAATATGGGAGAGATTATTCAGGATTGTGTAGTAAATTTTGGCGGGAAAGGAGGCGGTCGTTTAGATTATGGCCAAGGATTTATTCCGAAAAACGATTTGAATATTGATATCGTTTTAGATTATATTCAAACTCAAATTTCTAAGACTTAAATGCAATATAAAAAATTAAATCTAGGTTAGAATCTATATATTTCAGTTCAAAAAAATATAGTAATTTGGTAAAATTTTCTCTTTTTAATTAAAACCTAAAAAAACCAATATTTACGTCAGTATAGAGATCTATATAGCATATATAGAATATAGGGAATTTACTTAATTGGTCGTATTGTTTTTTCTTAATTGAAGATAAATAAAGTGGATATAGATGGAAGAAGATTTATTATTTGATTTGTTAAGAGAGAGAGAAGAATTTAATAAATTAAATTTTTATATTGAAAATCTTGCTCAAATTAAAAACTCAATAAATAAGATAATTGAACAAATCGATGACAAAATTTCTAAACTAACCACTCAAATTTTTGCAATTAGTTAAAAATAATCAAATTAAAGGTAATACATAAAAAATGGTAGAATTAATTCAAATTTCCGATTTACATTATGGAAGTCGTGAATTTAGAGAAGAATGTCTTTTAAATGTAATAGATTACATTAATGAGAATAGACCTGATGCAGTAATCTGCACAGGAGATTTAACGCATAAAGCGAAAAAATATCAATATGAAGATATCGCCAGATATTTGGCTGAAATTAAAGTCCCTATTTTTAATGTGATTGGGAATCATGATGTTAAAAATAATGGTATTGTTTTTTTGGAGCGATATCTTGGACCGAGAAGAGGGAAAGTGGCTCTTGATGATAAAGATACAATCCTAATCGGGGTGCGAAGTCCTCGTGATAATACTTCTGAAGGAGAACTTGGTGATGAGCAACTAGAATGGATGGTACAACAATTAAAAAATAACGATAATAGATTGCGAGTTCTTGCTCTCCATCATCATCTAATAGCAGTACCTTATGCGGGAACAAAAAGAGATACTGTTATTGATGCAGGAGAAGCTCTTGAATTAACTCAGGCATACAATATTGATTTAGTCTTAATGGGACATCGTCATGTACCACACGCCTGGAGGCTTGGAAATACGGTACTGTTGTATTGTGGTACTACCACTAGTGATAAAGTTCGCGCTGACGAAGCCCCTTGTTTCAATGAAATTAGCCTTTATGAAGATGAATTAGAAGTACAAGTGGTAGATTCTCATACTTTAAGCAAAAATCTTTTAATATCTCAGAAGAGAGGTAAAATAGATTATGTTAGACCAAGAAAAACGAGAATCGATCACATAGTCCAGACTAAAGTTTTTCAAGATTCATTTTAATTATTATTTTTTTTGAAATATTATCTGATCAGATATTATTTTTATAGGATTAACAATTTTTTCCATGTAATATTAGAAAATCAAATTTCTTTACAAAATTCTCTCGATAAGTGGGATAATTATGGTAGAAATAATACAAATATCTGACCTTCATTACGGAAATGAATTTAAAGAACAATATATGGAAAATGTAATTAAATATATTAATGATATTCGTCCTGATGCCGTTGTCTGCACGGGAGATGTGGTACACAAAGGAAGAATGGAACAATACCAAGCAATTAAACCATTCCTGAAAAGAATCAAGCCTAAATTAGTAATAGTACCCGGTAATCACGATGCTAAAAATAATGGACTTATATTTTTTGAAAAGTTTCTCGGTCCTCGAAGAAGAACAATGGTGATTAATGAAAAAGACACCATTATCGTTGGACTTAGTTCGGTTATTGATGATCTTAAAGATGGAGAAATCGGAGACGAACAATTACTCTGGTTAGCGGAACAATTTGATAAGCCTGGGAGTCCGGGTTTAGAAAATCGTATTATAGCATTACATCATCATTTGATACCACTTCCTTTAGCTGGTCGCAAATGGACAACCGTTAGAGATGCAGGAGAAATATTAGAATTCACTCAATTATATAACATAGATTTAGTTCTTTCTGGACATCGTCATGTACCTCACGCATGGGTTATCGGTCCTACCACATTCCTTTACTGTGGAACCTCAAGTAGCGACAAAGTGAGAGCAGATGAGCCTCCTAGTTTTAATCATATTACTCTTGATAAAGGAGATTTAGAAGTTTATATTGTAAGTGCAATCGACCTGGAAAAGAATATTTTACTAACTCGAAAAAATAGTATAACCGAATTTGTACGTCCCAGAAGGACCAGAATAGAACATTTATTAAAAACGCAATATTTAAATGATTGAATTTTTTGATAAATTTAAATATAAATTATGGGATTATCCAGATAAATAAAAAATAAATTAGGATAATGGTACAATATAAATATCCAGCATTAACCGCTGATGCAGTTATTAGATATAAGAAAAACAATCTAATCTTGATCCGGAGAAAGAATGATCCCTTTAAAGGAAAATTGGCATTACCTGGAGGTTTTGTGGATAAAGGAGAAACTCCAGAACAAGCATGTATTCGTGAAGCTAAGGAAGAAACTAATATAGAGGTAAAAATACTCAAAAAAATTGGGATTTTTTCTGGAAAACACAGAGATCCAAGGGGAGAGGTCGTTTCCGTTGCATTTATATGTGAACCATTAAAATCCAGTCCAGAACCCAAAGCTGATGATGATGCGGCAGACTTAGAAATTGTCCCATTTTCTAAGATTTCTTCTTTAGAATTTGCATTTGATCATAAAGAAATCATAAAAAAATCGGAATTAATAAAAAATTTAACTTAAAATCATTTTTTTGAATGATTTATTTGTTGCCAAATTGTTCTTCAAAACATTTACAGCAAGGGATCCCTATATTTATCTCGTTATAATAAACGTCATCAAAATCTTTAGATTCTTCCATAAGGTCCAGTAGTTTTTCTTTTAATTTTTTCAAACTAGGATCTCTACTGTAATAAAAGTTTTTTAAACTGTCGTAATGATTAGTATTTCCACAAATCGGGCACACTGAAAAAGTTCTTAAAAAATCTTTGAACTCATTGTCTTCTCGAGGAATATAAATTGAAAAATCTTCAATTTGATAATAGGGTTCAATTTTTTCAATTAAAATTTTAAAAATTGCTTCTTTAATTTGTTTGAAATTTTTCTCATAAATAGAGCTATAAAAAATACCATCTAAATCAAACTGATCAATTAAATTATCCACTTCATTTTCAGAAACCGCTCGAATATTTAAATCTTTTTTCGTTCCTACCAATACAATGGGAATTTTGAAAGTATCAATAATCCCATTCTTTCGGACGGTTTTTATCCAATAGGGTAATTCTTCGAATGAGGTATGATCAGATAAATCAAAACATAATATGGCACAAGAAACCCCTCGACAAAATACAGGAAATAGAAAACGATAGCGTTCCTTCACATTAGGATCCCAGCAAATAAATTGATACGAATCACCATTATTAATAATACATTCGATGGGTTTAAATGAAACTCCTAAATTATTGAATTCCAAATTAATTGATGGTTTCCCAGTTAAAAATGAAGACTTACCGGAGCCTGCTGCTCCTCCAATTACCATTTTTAATTTATATATTCGTTCCATTTTATATAAATGAGCCTCAAATACCTAAAGAAATATATGATTTTACCTCAACCATAACATAAAAATATTCATTAAAAAATCTTTTCATATTTCTGATAAAATAGAACATTTTTATTTAAAATATATCTTTAATTTCCCATCCAAGATTATTGAGAAACGAAAAATAAAGGAGATTTTATTTAACTACGTTCTTCAAAAAACAGTTCAAAACATTTACAACACGGTATTCCGATATCGATGTCATTATAATACATATCAGTGAAGTCAATTGAACGGTCAATTAATTCTAATAATTTATCTCTTAAATCTATTAATTCTTTATTTTTACTATAAAAAAACTTCTTTAAATAGTTAAAATGTAATTTACGTTTACAGATAGGACATATTGAAAAAAAGTCAATAAAATTTTTAAATTGAGTATCATACTCCGGTAAAAATATCGCAAATTCCTTGATTTTAGTAGCTTTATCTAAATTCTGAATTAATTGCTTAAATATCATCTCACGGTTAAAACTATTAATGGAGCTATAGAAAATCCCATCCAAGTGATAATCGTTAACAAATTGTTTTATTTCATTATCACTAATTGCTCTATCTAATTCATTTTTTGTACCAATTAAGATGATGGGGATGTTTTCTGATATTTGTCTTAATGTTGTTATCCAATAATCTAATTCAGTGAAAGAATTTCTGTCCGATACATCAAAACATAAAAGTGCACCCTTTGCCCCTCTACAAAAGCTTGAATATAAACATTTGAACTGCTCCATAACCTTAAAATCCCAAACTTGGAGTAAATATGAATCCTCATTATTAACTAAACATTCTATGAGTTTAAAAGAAACACCAATATGAAAAAATTCTTCATCGTTAAAGGGAAAATAAGTCCCATTTAGAAAAGTTGTTTTTCCCGATTTCGAAGCGCCTCCCATAATAATTTTAAAAATACACGACTTAGCCATTTTGATTCTTCTGTCAACTTTTCTAAATAATAAAATTGATTATCATACTAATAAGTTTTGAATTAAAAAATATTTTGAGATCGCAAAGACCTAAAAATAATGATTTTAAGTCAATAATCTTAATTAAAAGTTAATTTAAGGATAATAATAATTTTTTGTTATATTATTTAATTTCATAAAGATTTCTAAAGTAATCCCTTACAAAATAATAAAAACCCTCACTATTTTTTCTCGGAATTTTGATGGTTGTAAATCCCAAACTTGAGGCTTTCTTTATAAAATTTTCTTTATCGTCTACCAATAAGCTGACATGAGTGAATTTATCATTACACTTTGTTTTGTCGTTCGTAATAATAATTTCAAAACTCATATTACCTCCCTCATATCTAATTAGCTGGTGTTCTTTATTTACCCCGAAAAATTGCTCCATTAAATCCTCAGAAACCGTGAAAGAACGAATTTTATTTAAACCTAATAACTCCGTGAAAAATTTATCACTCTCAGCTTCTGAATTTGATGCTACCGCAATATGTTCTACTTTCATTTTTAATTCACGAATATTAATCTTTTTATAATTACAACATTTAATGTTTTAATTAAATAATATTATACAGTATATTAAAAATTAGAATTATAATAAAAAGGTGAAATTATGGAAAAGGAAGATAACTTAAGATATATTGCGGCGTTATTATTAATTGCATCTGCAATTACACACACGCTTCAGTTATTTGTTTTTGGATTTGCATGGCACCAAATAACAGCCGCTCTATATGGAGCAATGTATTTAGTGCTGGGTATCCTGCTTCTAAAATTTAAAAATAATCAAATTATCCTGATTTTATGTATTATTCTACCTGCGATAGGAGGGACTTTGGGAGTTATTCGATTTATAGAAATGCTCACACATGAAGATGTTTTCAATTATTTCATAGTTTTTCATGTGATAGTAGATATTATAGTTGTCCCTATTTGTATATATCTCCTAATAAAACTGAGATCAAACAAATAAGAATCATTTATCTCAAGCAAACTTAGATGACAAAAGCTGTATTATTAAAAAATCCATTTTTTTTAAAAAAATGTAAAAGCTATAAAAAAATATTTTTGCTTTAAATAATTTTGATAATTTAGATATTTTTTTTATTGTAGAGATGTATTAATTATTTCAAGAAAAGTCATGTCAGAAGATTATTTGAAGTTAATTGAATTAGAAAGATTTCATCATACCAAATTATTCCCAAAAAAGGATTTTGTAATCACAAGAGGTAAAGGAGCTCTTCTTTATGATGAAAAAGGCAATGAATATATTGATTGTGTTGCCGGGCATGCTGTAGTAAATATTGGTCATAGCCATCCGAAATATATAGAAGCTATGAAAAACCAACTTGATAAATTAGTCATGATACCCCCGGGATTTCCTGTTGAAGAGAGAGCAATACTTTTAAAAAAATTAGCCGATATGACTCCCAAACCATTAAACCAAATTTTTCTGTCTAATAGCGGTACTGAGTCAATTGAATCTGCCTTGAAATTAGTATTAGCAGCAAGAAGAGATATAAAAAAACCGGAGATTATTGCCTTTAAACGAGATTTTCATGGCAGAACCCTTGGATCTTTAGCTATGACTCATAATATGAAATATCGTAAAGCTTTTATGGCCTGGTTATCTCCCTATGTAAAATATGCTTCGTTTGGAGACATAGATTCGGTTAAAGAATTAGTGAATGAAAATACTGCGGCGATTTTTACAGAACTAATTCAAGGTGAGGGAGGTGTTCATCCCGCTCCCGAAGAATTTCCAAAAGCGCTTAGAGAACTGTGTAACGAAAAAAACTTAATTTTAGTAGATGATGAGGTCCAAACTGGGCTTGGACGAACTGGGAAAATGTTTGCATTTGAACATTATGGAATTGTACCTGATGTAATTTGTTTGGCAAAAGCTATCGCAGGGGGGTTGCCCATGGGGGCCACCATATCTTCTGAAGATCTTTATAATAAATTTGAAATAGGAGAACATAATACTACTTTTGGGGGGAATCCATTAGTATGTGCAGCGGCAAATGCTACAATAGACATCATTAGAGAAGAGAAGTTAGTGGAAAATGCCGCTAAGCAAGGCGAGAAAATTATATCGGATTTGTCTAAATTTAAGGAAGAATGCAATGTAATAAGAGATGTTCGAGGTAAGGGTTTAATGATTGGAGTTGAATATAGATATAAAGTTAAGGATCTTATAAGTAAAGCAGAGGCCATGCGCGTTTTATTTTTAAATGCAGGATTAACAGTGATAAGACTTGTTCCCCCCCTAGTTATCAATGATAACCAAGTAAAAAAAGTTCTAGATGTAATGTATAAAATATCTGAATAACTAGTTATTAAACTAAAGAACAATTTTATTTATTAGATTTTTTACTGATAATTTAAATTTAAGCTCAAAGTATTATTTAATAATCATTTTAAAAAAGTCCAATAATTTAGGTTAAATTATATGACGGATGTTTCAGAAAAAGAATTTTTAAATAAGCTTTTAAACGTAGTTCATAAACTTGCCGGGATAGCGAACACCCAAGGTGCTAGATTTAATACTAAATGGGAGGAATATTTGAAACCCTTAAATGCTAAACCACATAAAATTCGCCAAATAAAGTTAGATAAAGTAAAATTCATTGAGGATATCAACTATAGGATAAGTATGTTAGAGGAAGTCGAAAAGGCATTTGTTGATGGATATTATTCAATAAAATCATTACTCGACACTTTATATCACTCATATTTTAATGACTCCAAATTATTACTAACGGATTTTTCTAAAGAAGATCAACTAATGCTTAAATATTATATTGCCAGAGAAATTTTAGGAAATTTAGTGCAATATAACCAGATGGATCATGAAACAGTTCCTTTAAAATATAACATACTTGCTCGAAATTACTTATTAATTAAGTTAAAAGGGCAAACGGATTCTGAAATTTTAGAAACCATGAAAAAATTACAAATAAAAGATATAACTATTTCAAAAGTAAATGAACTTATGGAAGAAATTGAAGCAGATGGCATTGTATCTAAATCAAATCAAGAACAAAATTTTTTCTATACTTTAAAAAAAGAGTTAAAATTAAGTGCCCAAGGTAAAGAAAATTATAATCGAAAATTACGTTCATTAATAGAATGGCCGACTCAATTTTGGAGAAGCTTTTATAATATTAGGGAATTAAACGTTAGTATTGATGAGGAAATACCTCAACGCGACTTTCTCCATCAAGTATTAAGTAGAACTGCCACTCAAGGTTTTACTGCTGCTGATTATGTGTTTAAAAACCTCATTAAATACTATAAAGAACTTCAAGAGACATCCTCTTAAAAATCTTTAGATTTTCTTATAGGGATATCAAATTGCTCTAATAATGAGATAAGATGTTGTTTATCCGCAGAATTCGTTCCTTTCCAGTCAATTATAAAAAAATCAAGTTTCTCTAAATTCTTATTGATCATCTGTTCAATCATTTTCTTAGTTAAATCTTGAACAAAATATTTTGGGCATATAAATGACACTGCAATATCCTTTTCTAAAATCAATTTTTTAAATTGAGGTGCATAATGTGTTCCTCCAAAACCTATAGCGACTTTTTGATTATCTTCTTTTTTCAATTGAAGATATTTAAAAACGGTCTCAATAATTGCGAGGGCAACCACATTTCCCGCTGATTTAATTTCCCATTCCTTTTCACTACTTCCTAATTCCATAAAAATTAAAGGCTTTTCTAACGTCGTAGGACCATGATGAGTAACCTCAATATCTAATGAAAAATCATTTAAGCTTGAAATTTTTGCTTGCTCAACCAAACTTAATAATCCAGATTTAAGTAATATAGCACTAGAATGAGAGATTTCTTGAGGATTGCCCCCAAATTCTGCATCTTGGCTCCAATTCCCTGTAGTATGTATTAAAAATGCGGGCTGTTGCGCTTGAGATCGATGTCGACTAGCAAAAATCAAAATTTCCGGATTTATATCCGATTCATCTAATTTTAAATTATTTAAATAAATAAGGGGATCATCGGTTAGACCAAGATATATCTCACTATCTATTAAATGATTATTTTTTTTATTTTTTGTGTGAAGATTTTCAAATTTATATAATTGTTTGCCGTGCCAAATTAAATTGGTCTTCTTAAATTGAAACCTATTAGATTTTAAAAAAGTATCTCGAATATTCATAGAAGCTTTATCTTCAGTAGAAGTGATAATTAAAAAC
>SDNV01000099.1 GCA_004524515.1 Promethearchaeota archaeon | reverse complement strand
ATTGTTTTTTTTATACAATTCTATTGCTTTAGGATTTAGTTTTTTTAGTCTTTCAATTGGAGTGGCAGATATAGCATTTGAATTAACTAGATATTGTTTTGCTATTTGATCTAATAAATCTTCTTCATAATTTAGAGGATTTTTAGTAAAATCGAGATATACTTCTTTATCTAAGAATTCTGTTTCATAGTATACCGCAAGATCAATAAGAGACGAACCATAATTTTCCATTCTTTCCACATTGAATGGCCATTGATATCCTTTTAAAAAAATTGCTCTGGATAGTTCTTTAAAAGAGGTAAAGTATTCCATTAAAAATTCTGTTTCTTTCCCACTCCGATCTAGTGAAAAATATCTAGGTCGCACTTGCTGATATGACCCAGATACATTCCATCTGTATTTAATTGAAGCTAAACCAAATTGTGATTCCGTCAGGTTTTGAAGTTTACATCCTGCAGTTATAGCGAGCCCCAAACTTCCTCTTTGAGATTCTGGATACACAGAATATTTGTATAATGATGCAGGACCTCCCGTTGCAATAACAATATTTCGGGCTGCAAATATTTTAAGGGAGTGTATTATATTGTTTAAATCCTTTTCTAATCTTAACACGTCAGTTTTAAAACACAATAGGCCAATTGCTTCGCTGTTCTTTTTAGTATTATCTTTTAGTATATGAAAGGCATAACATTTATTGAATATCTTAATATTTTTCTTTTTTACTTCTCTGAGTAGACATTTGCTCATCTCTTGGGAAGTTAATGGTCCAATTGAAGTAGCACGTTGTCTGGGATCATTATCTGTCTTATAACCAACAAAGCCACCAAATTGATCATGAGGAAATGGCACCCCTAGTTGAACTAAGTGAAAAAATTCTCTTAGTGAATTGGTTGCTTCAATTAAAGCAATATCACCATGCATTGCACCCCCATCAAATAAATCATGGGCCATTTCAAGCGGGGAATCCTTCTGGTCTCCAATAATAGCCATTTTATAATAAGTTTGTTTATCAGAACCGCTATTAAATGATGTCCCCCCATCTAATTGTTCCGTAACTATCGCAATTTTATCGGGATGGATCCCCTCATCTACCAAATGAAGTGCGCAATTCAAACCTGCTGCGCCAGAACCAACAATTATCGTATTAAATTCATGAACCTCAATATCTTCAATATTAAATTCAGGATCTTCCATGTCTCTCCCTATAAAGTTAAAGTCGATGTATATGAAATCCTCCATCAACATCAAGAACAATTCCAGTTGAAAAAGGTAATAACCCACTTACAATAGCTACTACAGGCTTCGCAATATCTATTGGTTTCCCCCATCTTTTTAATGGTGTTATGCCTTCCTTAATGAGAGAATCATATTTTTCATGTACTTTTTCTGTCATGGGAGTATCTATTATACCGGGTGAAATTTCAAAAACTTGTATTCCATAATCGGATAATCTCTCAGCAAATAATTTGGTCATCATCGTCATTCCTGCTTTAGAAATACAATACTCTCCTCTATTTCTTGAAACGGCATAACTACTAATAGATGAGATATTAATAATATAGGGTTGATATGTTTCTTTTAATATGTTCTTAAGTTCTATCATCCATTTCGCTATGGTTTGGGTTAAAAAATAAGGGCCTTTAAGATTAATTCCCATAACCCAATCATATGATTCTTCCGTTGTATCTAAAATATCTTCTCTCTGTTTTGGAGCAACACCCGCATTGTTTACCAATACATCAATGCGATTATACTTTTTCTTAATTATATTAATTACCTTCGAACGATCCTCCTCTTTACTTACATCCGATTGAATGTAAATATAGCGCTTTTCTGAATTTTTGCCATAAATCTCCTTTAGAGCGGAAATATAATTTTCAGAAAGTTGTGTGGTGGATGCTCCATTTATAATAACATTAAATCCAATCTTAGCTAGTTCTATAACGATTGCTTTTCCAATCCCGTGTGTACTTCCAGTAACATACGCTACTTTACTTTCACTAAAATCAGACATTTTAATAAAAATAGAATCTCTTTAAATAAAAAATTCAATTAAATTTTACTTCATTGGCACCTTGATAAAGATAATTGAAGTAAAATACCGCAGCAGGAGAAAATGCAATATTATCAGCCATAATTCCAAAGTATGACGGTCTTTCGAAGAATTTCTGGGTTAGAATTATAAAGGCATCTTCCCCCTCATCAATAATTACAGCTATTCCAAAGACAGTATCTCTTGATTTAATTTCAGAAATTTTATCATATTTTTTTAGTAATTCATTAAAATCTTTATTTTGAAGAGCAGGCTCCTCTACAAGTAATTTAATATCTGTAACTCCACGCGCTCTAGCTTTCTTCATATCTTCGTAGAAAATATCTAATAATTCAAAATCAGAGGATACGATATAAACTGAATTTTTTGCTCTATTTATTAATGCCAATGTACGATTTAGGCAAATATCACGTCCTCTATGTATATATAGTGCTATTTTTACTGGTTGATCATGTGATTGATATATAGGAGAAAGATGATGGATGACTTTATTCGAGTTTTTATCAAAATTATCATTATACTGCTTTTTGGCAATTATTAAAGCCTCATCTGGAGACTTAGCAAAGTAACGGCTTGGACGACTTTCCTCTTCTTTGTGGATCCACATTTTATCCTTTTCCAATTGCGTAAGGATATTATAAATTCGTGAGTAGGGCACTCCTGAAGCTTCAGACAATTCTCTCGCGTCCATGGGACCCTTTGAGATTAATGTAAGATAAATAGAAATTTCATAATCGGTCAATCCGATGTCTCGTAGTGCATCCTTTACCGAATCTGGGATCTCATTTGACATTTTATGTACCTCTCTTTATTCAAATATAGCGTTATTTAATATATCACTTTTTTAAATATTTATAATAATTGCTTCATCACTAAATAATTTTTATTTTTAGTGTAAATAAAGAAATCTATTTGAAACCTCTTTTTATTAATTACGAAAAATATTTCTCTATGAATTTTTTACGTAAAGTTTCTGGATCTTCACCATTTCTCAATATATAGTCTTCGCATTTTTTATAAAGTATTAGCATATCATTATATAATCCCTTATATTTAAAATTGGGAATGATTTCACTATTAAATTGCTTATTCAAGAAGGTATTTACTATCTCGTTCCAATTTTTCCCTTTTTTAATAAAGTTATAATAGGATTTAAGAGATCTTAAAGCTGCACCTAAAGCAGCAGAATCTGTAATATCAAATTGGCGAATTGGAGTTTGGAAAATGTCAGCAGCTATTTGAAGAATATCAATATTTGCTGAAGCGCCTCCTGTGGCATAAATTTCTTGCGGGACCTCACTAATCCATTCTGAATGAAGTCTCATAGATAAGAATTGGGCTTCTATTATTGCTCTTACATTCCCTTCAATATCGTTTTCATTAAAACCAAATCTATAAACTTTCGGTTCTAAGACTAAAGGTACAATTTCAGGAAAAAAATAAGGTAATAAGATTTTTCCATTATTTCCTGGTTTAGTTTTTCTTAAAATCTCAGAAAAATTTTTCCAATCTAAATTAAATTTATCTTTTATCCGCTCTCTTGCTAATGATCCATTTTTATAGCATATTAAACTCATATAATCTCCAGTAGGTGCTCCAAATACATGCCCTTCACCTTTCAAATCTAAATTGAGGTCTTTTAAATATCCAAAATAAGTATCGCTTGTGCCCAGACTTATCGCCACTTTTCCCTTTTCAATTAATCCAACACCAATAAGACTATTTGGATTATCGCCGGACCATGCAATCAAGAGGGTCTCAGGATTAAACCCATATTTTTTCACAAAATAAGGAGATATTTTCCCGATGATGTCATATGAATGAACCAAAAGGGGTAATTTCTCTTTTAAATTGGGAGCTGTGGCTTTTAGGGCACTAACATCCCATTCTTTAGATTCAATATTCATTAAATTCATTCCAGCACCATCACCATGATCAATTTGAGCATTTTTGCCTAATAATACAGAAGCCATAAAAGAACTGACTAAATGAATAATTGAGGTCTCACTATATCCCTTAGGATTTATTTGATAAAATTTTCGAATTTGTGGTCCGCTGAACCGTTCAAATGTATTCGAGCCCGTAATTTTAATAGTATTTTCCATTCCACCCAAAGCATCCCTGATTTCTTGACATTGTTTAGAAGTACTAGAATCCATCCAAATTGGACTGGTGTTTCTACTGAAGCATTCTTTTAGCTGGTCAATTAATGGCTGTTTTGAGTTTAAATTATTGAGTACCCTTTTAAATTTATTATTTAGATAAACAGTTCCATGTTGTTGTCCAGAACCAGAAATTACTTTAATTTTTTTAATTGGTACATTATTTTGTATTTTTTTTAACAATAATTCAAGGGCTTCAATCCACATAAGAGGATAAGAATGAACGACTTTTTCATCATCAGAAGCAATTACACCATTAATGGTTTTATAATGAGGGAGTTCTTTATCAAAAATAATACTAGTTGTATAGACTATTGAAGTGGAATCGATTATAATTCCAGTTAAACTCTGTGTTGAACAGTCCAATCCTAAAAAATACTCACTCATAATAAAAATTACAATTTTAAACTAATGAATTTTATTATAAAGGTTTAACTTTCTACTCCCACAGAAATCTATTTGGTACAGCTTTAATTTTTTGACGAAACTCTAATTTCTGGATTTGATATAATTTTAAAAAAATGGATAACTATCGACATCTTTAAAAATTCTATTGAATATTAGTTTTTCTTTTCATTCATTAATTTTAGGTTTCTCGACAATATTCGTTTTTTTCTTTAAAAATATTTCTCAAACCGATAAACTTAAGAACGTATTTACACAATCTAGTAATCAAGAGTATATGAAATTATAAAATTTCAAAATAAAGTTTTTAATAATTAATAAAAAATTATTATTTCGAGTGATTGAAGTAAAAATGGATGTTATAGATTTAAAGATTTTAGAGGAATTAAAACAAAATAGTAGAATAAGTTTTAATGAAATTGCTACCAAGATTGGCAAAACTGAAGCTACCGTTCGTCGAAGAGTAAAGAAACTCGTAGATGAAGAAAAGGTTATTAAAAAATTCACGATAATTTATGAAATGAATGGAAAGCCAAAAACTCGTGCTACGGTAAAAATTGAGCCAGATTTTAAAGAAATTAAGAGGATATTGAATGAATTAATACAAATTGAGGAAATCACGGATATTTGGCGACTTTCTGGAGATTGTGGGCTCTTTATGAAAGTAGAGATACCTTCAATTGAACAATTTAATCCCTTGATTGAAGAGAAAATCTCACAAATAAAAGGTATTAAAATAGTGGAAACCTGTTTTATAACCGATATTATAAAGTAAATCCGAGTTTTTTTCTTTTTCCTTATTTAAACTAAATGATATTTTCTAAATTCTATGATCTATTTAAAATTTAAGAGATCAACTTATAAGGCTTCTAATTCTTTTAAAAACACTATTTCGCTGTTAACATCATAAAACTTACGCTGAGTTGGAGGAGCTAAAAACTTAGCAAATTTTTTTATATCTTCTTTATAGAATCCACTTTTTTCTATTGCTTCAGCATCTTCTTTAGTCTCCCACAATCCTACGGATATTCCCTCATCTCGATTTTCTGAAACTAATAAGTACCCGGCTAAAAAACCTTTTTGCTCCCTAAGACGAGGCATTATATCTTCGTCCCAGATCTTTCTCGCCTCATCTACAGAAATATCTGATTTTAATTTTGAAAAAGTCATACTACATATTACCATGATATTCACCTCAATATGAATATATTATAATTAAATTGGATTTGTTTCATTGATTTATATTATAATTTACTATTTAAGTTTTAACATTTTTGTAAAATCAGAAAAAGTGTTAGAATATGTTCTTCTAAGAGAAAAGTATTGATTTTATTAAAAATAATAACAATATCTATAAATAACTAACAACTAATGACTCTAATCATTAAATTTTGAATTTTTTAAAAGTAGGAGAAACAACATGGCAATAAAGAAAGGAGATATCATAAAAGTCCAATATGAAGGTTCTCTAGAAGATGGAACTATTTTTGACAGCACAGAAAGAAACAATGGGTTTCCTTTAAAATTTGAGGTCGGGGCAGGGAATATTATTAAAGGTCTGGACGAAGCTGTAGTAGGAAAAGAGCTTGGAGAAGAATTTTCTATTAAACTTCAGCCTTCAGAAGCTTATGGAGACTATCAAAATGGGTTAATCCGAAAGATGCCCAAAAACCTTTTTCCAAAGGATCAAGATCCAAAACCAGGTATGGCAGTTCAGGTGATGGACCAAACTGGACATAGTATGATTGCGTTAATTAAAGAAGTCAATGAAAAGAATGTTGTAATTGATTTAAATCATCCTTTAGCAGGAGAAATATTAAATTTTAAAATAAAGATAATTGAAACTGGTTGTGAGCCAGATCCTCCTAATTCCTGTGGATGCGGATGTAGACACTATCATTACTAAAAACAACATAGAATAAATATAAATTAGAAGAAGTTTTGAAATTTATTTTTCTTTGATTTTTTTTTAAAATGAACTGATTAAAGTAATACTAAATTAGATTATATTTCACCAGAATTAATTTCATTGGCTTCGAAAGCCCAGATATTATAAAATTGTTTACGTAATTCTTTTGCTAATTTTGGATCTAATACATTCATACAGGAGAAAACTTGATAGGGTTTGAGTGGATTTAAAAGTTTAAAAATTATTCGTTTTTTATCAAATATATCATAATACGTTGGAATTCTTCGATGGATAAATTTCATTTCTATATCATATTTTCGCGGGGAAATCCCGAATAACTCTTCATGCTTTTTGACTACATTTTGCATAAATTTCAAATTATATACTTTTTGATCTTCAGAAAGTGGTCTTTCATCGTATGGAAAACTCCATAAAAAAAGAGCTTTCACACCCCGTTCTAGAGCAATCTTAATAGGCTCATATAAAGCATGCGCATAATTTAGAACTTTTAATGTCGTTTTATTAAAAAAATAATTGAGAAGTAATTCTTGTTGAGTTTCATTACAATGTTTTTTATATAATGACACGATTGATTGGAATCCAAAGGCAGTTGACCAGAAAATTTTTGTAGGTTCTGTTTTCATAAAACTGTTAGACTCATATATGGATTGTTCTAAAACTTTAGCCTGATCAAATAAATATGTAATTCTCCTACTATTTTCTTTAGTTTGAAAAGAGATTAAATTATAAAAAGCACGATTTAAAGGTAATGGTCTAAATTTTTTAGGGCGAGATTCAATTATCTCAATCATACCTTTTTTATTTAAATCCTCTAATACCTCATAAATTCTCCCACTTGGTACATTTGATTTACCACTTATCTCTCGAGCAGTTAATAAATCAGAAGAGCTAAATAATGCTGTAAACGCATTTATTTCATAGGAATTTAAATTGGCTGTTTTAAGAAATTCATTCAAATCTTCGATAATCTTATCAGACATTTCCATTTAAAAAAAGAATTTCCATTTAAAAAAGTTGTTTTTGATTAGCAAATAATAAAATTTCTCTAAGCTTTATCAATATAAAATTAAATTTTAAGATAAAGTGGTTAATATAGAATTAAAATATTTATTTAGTCCCGCTAAAATAGGACATGTTACAATTAAAAATCGAATTGTCCGCTCTGCAACTTATGAGAGAAAGGCGGCAAAATACGGGAAAGTGACTAAGGAGCTTATAGAAATGTATAAGGAGTTAGCAGCGGGAGGAGCAGGGTTAATTATCACTGGAGCAATTGCGGTCGATCCTCACGCCACAGGAGGGCCAGACCAACCCTATTTATATGATAATTCTTACATAGATGGACAAAAAAAGTTGGTCAAAGCTATCCATGATTATTCTGATGTTAAAGTAGCAGCTCAATTAGTTCATACAGGACGCCAAGGAACCCACCCAAAGTATCCATCTGTAGCACCTTCCCCAATCAAGGACAAATCTACAAAAAAAGTTCCAATTGAATTAACTGTTAATGAAATTAGAGAGATAACAAAAAATTTTGTAGATGCTAGTATTAGAGCCTATGAGTGCGAATATGATATGGTTCAAATGCATGCCGCACATGGTTATTTACTTAGTAATTTTATTTCTCCTTATACAAATATCCGTATTGATGAATATGGAGGGAATACTCAAAATCGCACCAAAATTTTAATTGATATTTATCATCAAATTCGAGATGAAATTGGTAAAGATTTTCCAATTATTGTCAAATTACAAACAGATGATGATGTTCCCGGAGGTTTAATGGTTGATGAAGCTATGGAGATTACTAAAATTTTGGTTAAAACAGGGTATGATGCTATTGAACCAAGTGGAGGAATTGGAGAATCGATTATCATAAATAAAAATCCATTACCTAGTAAATTTATTAAAAAACCTGAAGACGAGAATTATTTCTTACCGATCGCAAAGAAGCTGAAGCCCTTAATGCAACATTGTCCTTTAATTCTTGTAGGAGGTATCAGAAATCCTATATCTGCTGAAAAAATTCTCAAAGAAAAAATTGCTGATTTCATATCAATGTCTAGACCGCTTATTTATGAACCAGATTTACCAAATCGATGGAAAAATGGAGATCTCTCACCCGCATTATGTATAAGTTGCAACTCTTGCTTTATGACAATGATGCAAGGTAAAGTTTATTGCGTAGTTAAAAAAAAATTAGAAGAGAAAAAATTGAAAAAGAGAAAAACTGAATTATAAAATGATAGAATATATCTGGAAAAAAAATAAAAAATAAAAAAAATGGATATTAAAGAAGCAAAAGAAATTTTAGGTAATGAAATTAGTTTTATATTTGATTTTATTGATCCGATTATAAAAAGTTTAAATTTAGAAAAAGAGGCAAAAATTTTAGATGTAGGAACAGGAAAGGGTAGAATGGCAATTCTACTTGCATTGAACAATTATTATGTACTTACCGGGGAACCAGAGGGAGATAACACAGAATATGCTAAAAGAGATTGGTTAGCGAACGCTAAAAAAGTCAATATCGACCATCTGATTACTTTTATTCATTTCAATGCTGAAGACATGCCTTTTGATAATGAGACATTTGATGCTATTTTTTTACAAGGAGCATTACATCATATTGATAATAAATTTACTGCATTTAAAGAATTCATTCGTATAACAAAACCAAAAGGATTGATTTGCATTTTTGAACCTACTCCTAAAGGCATAGAAGCAATGCGTAAAAGATTTCCGTCTCATCCTGAAGCTGTAGATCCGAGAGTCTATGCAAAGAACTTTAACTTATCCGTTGAGGTTAAAAATGGTCCTATATTCGATGCTTTCATCTTTAAAAAAAATAATTAATTTTGAATTTAATACAATGAGAAAATTAGTTATATATTTGAGGGGCTAAATTGAAAGTTTTAATTATATATTTTTCGCAAACTGGCAACACAAAAAAAATTGCCGAAACTATTAGAGAAGGTATTTTAAAAAGCGGTAATATATGTGATATTGCTCAAATAAAAAATATGGATTTAAATTTATTAGAAAAATATGATTTAATTGGGATTGGAACTCCCACTTTTTTTTATAGAGAACCGAGAAATGTTAATAAATTTATTCAAGATCTTAAAGTTACGAAAGAGAAACATTGTTTTATATTTTGTACTCATGGGAGCTTAATAGGAAATACGTTTTATTATATGAGTGATAAACTTACAAAAAAGGGTTTTATTATAATAGGATCATTTGATAGTTATGGATATACTTCGCTCCAATTTTATCCTGAGCCTATGCATACTGAAGGGCATCCAGATGAGAT
>SDNV01000098.1 GCA_004524515.1 Promethearchaeota archaeon | reverse complement strand
TATGGGAATTAAAATTAGTCTGGCAATAGTTCCATCTAAACCTGTTGTAGGAATAAAGAAACCTTCCCTAAAAATAGCAAGTAATATTGTTAATAAACCAAAAATAAGCCAAATAAATATTCCATGAAGATAAAACTTTCTAATCATATTTATAACAATTTTTTGAGATTTTTAAGATTTAATATCCTTTTTATAATTATGACTATGCAAATTGCATTATGTTTAGCATAAAAATATATGACTTATAATCTAGGAAAATAAAAGTTAATTGATATATTACTTAATTTAGTATATTTTAATTATAATTAGAATATGAAATAAATCCAAAGAGGTGGAATATTTGCTTCCAATAGGACCTTTAATGATTGAGCATCGTTTAATCGAGAGAATGATTAATATTTTAAAAGTTGAATCAGAAAAAATTGAAAAATTAAAAGAGGTAAATCCATTTTTTATTGATTTATCAGTAGATTTCATAAGAACGTACGCAGATCAGACACATCATGGAAAAGAAGAAGATATTTTGTTTCGAGAATTGAAAAAAAAGAAATTAAATTCTGAACACCTAAAAATAATGAACGAACTAATTGAAGATCATAAATTTGGCAGAAAAACAACAAAAGAATTGGTTGAAGCAAAAGAAAGATATATCAATGGAGATGCTGAGGCTTTAAAAGTGATAATTGAAAGAATTAAAACTTTGACTAATTTTTATCCAAAACACATAGAAAAAGAAGATAAACATTTTTTTATACCCGTTATGGACTATTTTACAGAAAAAGAGAAGGAAAATATGTTAATAGAAGGCCAAATCTTCGATAGAAAAATGATACATAGAAAATACAACCATTTGGTAAACACTTTTGAACAGGAAAGAGATATTAAAGCAAAAACAAAAGGGAATTGGATTGAGAGAATGTAAAATGTATAAATTTTAATTTTTTACATTTAAATTAAATTTTTATTTCAAATCTTTTCTTATTGTTCCATCAGGTAATAGATTATCTGGATGGAATTCTCCTTTTTCTTCCATTTCATAACGAACACAATTTTTATTATTGACTAAACAATAATTTTCAACCCAATACTTTTCTAATTTACCACTATCAGTAAAATATTTAATCGGACAAACTGAATACCATTTACATATCTTTTTTTTCAAAATAATCACATTTTCTTATCTTCTTCTGGCCAGCAATAAAGTCCATCTGTCATAGACATAATTTTTATCGCTAACTCAGCATCAAACAGATTTCTTTCAATTAATTCTCCCCAAAGTTTTTGAGCACCATCTGCCTCAAGAGGAATAAGATAACTTTCCTCTCTTTCGTTTGTAAAAATATAGAGCTCATCAGGTTCTAAAAAATTTCCAGGATGAAAACAAACTCGAATAATATCCTGCCATCTTAATTTATCATTCCATCCATTTTGACCTGGTGGATTAACATTTCGATAGATATAATCCCCATCAAAGGATATAAAATACCATGTGTCTAAACTCAATTAAATCACAAATCAAGTTTTATATGGAAAAAAAAGAATCAAATCCATTTAAGTGTATCAAATAAATAAGAGCATAAAAGTAATTTTACTTAAATTCGTCTTTTATTTTCTTATAGAAATTCTGTTTATAAATGGAAAAAATATTAGAAAACTCTGGCATCACAAATTGAGAATTAGTGAAAATTACCAAATTGTCAGTGAACGCAGTTTTTAAATCTCTTAAAAGTCTTGAAAATGAGGGTTTAAAAGAAAAATAAATAATTAATAAGAAAAGAATATAAAAATAGATAAATATACAAATAGTTAAATTGAAGAACTAACAAAATGAGATGAAAAGAAATGAAAATCAATATTACTGAAATTTCACAGCGCAAAGTCGCAAAAGCCGCTGGTGTAGGGTATTTGATCATCATTTTAGCCGGTTTTTTCGCATTTTTTGTTCTCTCCACCCTTCTTGTGCCGGGAGATGCTGCGAAAACAGCTAATAATATTAAGGTTAATGAATGGCTTTTTCGAATCATGATTATTAGCTTCATAATCATGCTTATATTTGATGTTGTGGTGGGTCTGTTGCTGTATGTCCTATTTATACCAATAAACAAGATGTTATCATTGCTTGCTGTGATTTTTAGGTTGATACAAGCCATTTTTATTGCTATCAGTCTATGTTTTCTTATTATTGAACCTTTATCGTTTAATTATGTATATCTTGTTGGACAAGTATTTTTTGCTCTTTATTTACTTTTATTAGGTTCCTTAGTAATGAAATCTGGATATATTCCTAAAATTATCGGAATCTTATTGATAGTTGGCGGAGCATTAGGTTATTTATTAGAAAGTTTGATGTATTTTCTTCTTCCAAACTATGTAGCGATAGCATTACCGGGTCTCATGGTTGGTACGATCGCGGAAATTGCAATTACTTTGTGGCTTATATTGAAGGGTGATAAAATACCCGAAATATCAAATAATGAGGAATCCTTGTGAAAGCGATTGTATGCATGAAATATGGACCACCTGAGGGTCTTAAGCTCAAAGAGGTAGAAAATCCTACTCCCAAAGACAATGAAGTACTGGTAAAAGTATATGCGACAACAGTAACATCTGGGGACGTAATGATTCGAAGTATCACATTTCCTAAATCTCTCGTAATCTCGTTCTTCGCGCGAATAATAGGGCTCAAAAACCTTAGAAAAAAAATACTAGGTTCTGAGCTCTCTGGGGAAATTGAAGCAGTTGGCAAAGAAGTAACATTATTTAAGAAAGGCGACCAAGTATTTGGAACTACCACCGGCTTGAAGGTTGGTGCTTATGCCGAATACGTATGTTTGCCCGAAAAATGGAAGGAAGGAGTGCTGGCAATAAAACCGGCTAATATAACCTATGAAGAAGCTTCCGCCAGTACCATCGGGGCATTAACCGCATTGTATTTTCTTAGAAAAGGAAATATTCAAAGCGGTCAAAAAATTCTTATTTATGGAGCTTCTGGAAGTGTAGGTACCTTTGCAGTACAGCTTGCTAAGTATTTTGGGGCGGAAGTTACTGGGGTATGCAGTACCAAGAATTTAGAATTGGTTAAATCTCTGGGAGCCGATAAGGTAATTGATTACACTAAAGAAGATTTTACAGAAAAAGCAGAACCTTATGATATCATCTTTGATGCTGTAGGAAAAACCTCATTATCAAATTGTAAGGGAATGCTAACTCCAAACGGGAAATATGTCTCAGTGAAAAAGGGTTTAGCATCCGAAAGAACTAAAGATTTAATTTTTATTAAAGAACTTATTGAGGCGGGGAAGATAAAATCGATCATAGATAGACGCTATCCGTTGGAACAAATTCCCGAAGCTCATAGCTATGTTGAAAAAGGACATAAAAAGGGAAATATAGTAATAATTGTAGAACATAAAAATTAAGGGTTATATGTTATTTAAAACAATGGAATATACCAATGTGTATATATATAATTTATTAACTGATAATTTAAAAAAGAGCATGAATAGCTCAATTTAAAGCGATTTTTTTTAATTTAAAAATTCCTATAAAATGAATTATGTGAATAATCATGGAGGAGGTGAACGATGAATGGCTAATAGATATTTAAAAATTTATGGAACTTGCGGTATAATCTCAGCAATTCTTCTTACAGTAGCTTATGTAGTGGGAGCTATTCTGAGACCTGGATATTCCAGTATATCCCAGGCTATTAGCGAGTTAGTTGAAGCGGGTGCACCCAATAAGATGCTTTTGGACATAATACTTTTTGGTTTCCATGGATTAGTGATTCCATTTGCTTATGGAATGCATAGAGGAATAAATGAAGGTAAAGGTAGTAAGGTGGGTCCATTGCTTTTGGCTTGCGCAGGAATTATTGGTATTATCTTAACGGCGTTCTTCCCTTGTGATCCAGGATGTGAATTTGTAACTTTTAGGGGAATCATGCACATTTTCTTAGCTATCCCTATGGGATTTATGATACTCTTCTCAATTTTAGCATTTTCAATTCGTTTTAAGGATACTGAAAGCTGGTATATTTATGTAAGCTATTCAATTATAACTTTTAGTGCAGGTGTTTTACTGGGAATATTATCAGTTGTGTTTGCTACAAGCGTGATTGGAGGGCTTCTAGAAAGATTAATAAGTGCGTCATATCAGCAATGGTATATAGTTATGGGAATAAAGCTTATTCGAAGTGAGTCTTGAGATTAGAAATTAGTGCAAAAATTGGTTTACTTATTCTTTAAATTAATTTATAAATTTAGAAGTTCTAATGACAATTCTTTAATAAGATAAGTAATCATTTCATAATAAGAATTCTGAGATTTTAAAATTAAAATAAGAAGAATTAATTTGGAAAGTGAAAAAAAATGAATGATGAACAATTTTGGAAAGAAGAAATCAAAAAACATTGGAAGATACTTATCCTTTGTGCAATAATAATCGTAATTCTTACTATTATTGCAGTTAATGTCTTGATTTGGCAAATTCAAACATCAGCCATCGGAAATTATGGAACAGCTACTTTTGATCAATGGAGTTTAGAATGGATTGTCATCTTCATCATCGTACTGATTTTATGGGAGCTATTGTTTGTTGGAGTGCCAGCTGGATTAATATTTGGCTTAGGAGGATATCTCTGGTGGAAGCATTTACCTGAAGAAGAAAGAACAAAGATCAAGGAGCAGCACTCAACACATAAAAAAACTAGAAGAGGTTGTGGATTCGGAATTTTCATATTCATTGCCTATTGTATTTATATCGCGATTGATGGCAATTTTTCAACTCCATTTGGTAATAAACCTTACAGCTACTGGGTATACTCATATATTCTGACGATAGGATGGTTATTGATAATAATAGGTATTCCAATGGCAATAATCGGGTTAATATATCTTAGATATTGGCTAAGAAAACCTTAAAATATATATTTTTTTTTATTGTTTCTGAATATAATACATCAATTTATTTTAAACATAAAAGAATTTCTCAATGGATATAGTTTTAAGAGAGGATTAATACCGTTCCAGAAATTATAATTTTTAACGAGAATAAACCGGTTTAGATATTTCAACATCTTACATTAATTCCCAGATTCAGGATAAAAAGGTTAAGAAAGCGGAGAGAAAACTGCTTACCTCTTCTTCCCAATTTTTCGGTAGAGAAACTTGTTTCCAATTGGTTCCATTTTGACCACCTGTGCGGACTGGGAGAAATTTTTCGAATATTTCAATTTGGGGAAGAGCATCAGAGATTTGATTCTGGATCATTTTGCAAACATCATCACCAGTGTTGCAATTAAAAACAGCTGCTTTATGAATATTTGATGGATCTCCAAGTTTCCCTAATTTCTTTATATATTTACTAAGCGTACGAGCAGGTCTGCCCCAATGTGTTGGTCCGCCTACCAATATTGCCTCCGGCTGGAATGTGAGTAATTTTGCTGGTTTAGTCTTAGTAGTTCTTAATAATTGAACCTTATGACCAGCGGCTTGTATTTTTTCCGCCATGAATTCTGCTAATCTTTTGGTATTTCCGTACTTACTATCATACAATATTGCGATTTTCATTTCATATACCTTTTTTTTATCATAGAAGTTGCCATCATATTACACAATTACCCTCTTTCAATCAAAACCAGGTCCTTATTTTTCTTATAATGTAATTTTCTAATTAAAAATATTGAAAAGTAATAATAATGACTTTAAGAATTCGATTTTTGAGAATTAATTTAATTTCAATAATTGAAATTACACTCTTTCTTTGTTGCGAATTAGTTAATTTTTACAATATGGATTAAAAATCATTAAAAAATGCTTCCCGTCGATTGGAAAATCTAAATCCTAAACCTAAACCAGAATTAAAAGAAATATAAAGAGCAATATTTATATAAGTTTAATAGTTATGATCCGTAATTATGGTAGAACCCTTCAATAAAAATAGCCGTATTCTTGGCATGATAGCGGCGTGGGTTTTATTCTCTTTGCTGGTAATATACATTCCCGTCACAATTCTCGGAATACTTTCACTCAAATCACCCCAGGATCCTATTTCTGATCCTTTTTTCACAATTTTGGAATTGCTAATTCTTCTCATTGTGCCATTTTTACTAATATGTATGACAGTAATACATCTATATGCAAAACCAGAAGATAAAGTCTATAGTCAAATAGCACTCATATTTATGATAATTCTCGCTGTAATTACATCAAGTGTCCATTATATTATTCTAACAGTCAGTCGACAGATGGGAACTGCGAGATTTTCTTGGTTTTTTTCTTTCAAGTGGCCGTCTGTATTATATGCGTTAGATATACTGGCGTGGGATTGGTTCTTTGCACTTTCAATGCTCTTTGCAGCTCAAGTATTCAAAGGAGATAGGATGGAAAGAATATTAAGAACAATTATGATAGTCAGCGGAATAGTTTCCCTCGTGGGTTTAATAGGCGTACCACTTGGGAATATGAATGTTTGAAATATTGGTATAATAGGATATACCATAATTGCCGCCATAGCTTTTCTTATGATGGGAATAGTTTTTAAAAGGCAAAAAATCATGCAAATATAAAGAGAATTCATTTTGAATAATAATACCATACTTTTTTTGAACTAGTTGAAATTTCTTTCATTTAAATTAGGAAAAGATTTATTAATCATGATTTCTCTAATACATTAGACTGATTATGACGAGAGAAATTGTAAAAGAAGGCGTGATTCAAGTTGGTGCCAGAGATTGGCATAGACGCTTATTTGATGAATTGATTCCCTTACCAGATGGAACAAGTTACAATGCTTTTCTCATATTAGGCTCTAACAAAACAGTCCTCATTGATACAGTAGAAGTGGATATGATTCAAATCTTATTTGATAAATTAGATGAAATACATATTGAATCACTAGACTATATTGTTTCAAATCATGCTGAACAAGATCATTCAGGAGCATTACCTAAATTACTAGAAAAATATCCACAAGCAATAATAGTAACTATGGAACAATGCAAAAATATATTAATAAACAAAATGCATCTTCCAGAAAATAAATTCAAAATAGTTGAAGATGGAGAGATCTTATCATTAGGTAATAAAAAATTGGAATTCATTAAAGCCCCTTGGGTTCATTGGCCAGAGACTTTTTTTACTTATTTGCAAGAAGATAAGATTTTATTTCCATGTGATTTTATGGGTTCTCATTGGGCGTCTAGTGAGCTTTTTGTTCCCAAGGGAGAAGAAGCTAAACTTTTAGAGGCTGCGAAGCGTTATTATGCTGAGATTATGATGCCTTTCCGTCGGTTAATTGTTAATTATTTGAAAAAGTTAGAAAACTATGAGATAGAAATTATTGCTCCTAGTCATGGCCCTATTCATCAGAATCCTGAACTAATTATGGATGCATATAAAAAATGGACAAGTGATAAGACGGAAAATGAAGTAATCATCCCTTATGAGTCTATGTATGGTTCTACTATGCATATGGTTAATTATCTTGTGGAGAAGTTCATGGGTGCTGGTATACGGGTTAAACCATTTAAACTAAATCAAACTGATATTGGAGAATTAGCTAAGGCATTAGTTGATGCCAGAACAGTTATTTTAGGTTCTCCCACTGTTTTATCAGGAGCTCATCCCACTGTTGCGTATGCTGCAGTCCTTACTAATCTTCTGAGGCCGAAAATTAAATATGCTACTATAATTGGCTCATATGGATGGAAAACAAATATTATTGATTATTTACTCAATTTATTGAGTAATTTGAAGGTTGAGATTATTGAACCCGTTCTTGTCAATGGAGAACCCAGAGAAGAAGATTATAAGAAACTAGATGAACTTTTTGAAAAAATAAAAGAAAAACATCAAATAGATGATGAGTGATCAAAAGCATTTCTCGTGATGGGAATAGTTTTTAAACGGGAAAATTTAATAATCAATTTTCATATTAATATGAAAAATTGGCAGTCTGTTCCTTTTTAATAAATTCAGGAGACTATTTGATATAGATTTTTTTTAATCACTATTTAGTTAAAATTTTCAAATTATAAATTATCTCAAATAAAAAAATGTAAATTACTTTATGTCAGCTTATGAACAACCACATATAAAATTTATAATAAATCCTAATTACTTGAAAGAAATTGCCGAAGCATTAAAAAGGAAAAATAAATTATATACTAGAAAAAAAATAAGCTCTTTAATAGGCATTCATGAAGATGTTTATCAACGAGCACTTTATTATGGATATAGTTTTTCAATAAAAATTTATAATAATTATAAAAAATTAGTTTTAGAGAATTTCTCACGAACATTTCTTTTCGAACTATATCAGAAATTTATAAATGTTGAAGATAATTTAATTACTAACTTTAAGGAAGATTTATTACCTCATAAAAAAATAATAGGGCAATATGAATATCATCCACTAAAAGAAACTGAAGATTTAGCAGAGTTTATATGCATTATGTGTGGAGATGGTCATTTAAGTGAAGATGGTCAGACCGTAATGTTTTCATTGAATCCTGTTGATGAAGTTTGGTACACAAAATATACTATATCGATGATCTGTGATATTTTAGGTCTTACGCCTGAAGATTTATATTTTCATGAAATTGAGGATCAGAACACATTACAAATTATAATAAGAAGACAAGCTATTCATTATAGTATTTTAGAAAAAGGAAAAAGAGAAAGAGATAACAAAAATGGGCTTGTTCTGGGGGATAAAATTAAAAACCAAATAGGAGTACCAGACTTTGTTTTTAAAAATAAAAGGTTTATAATAAGAGGTTTGAAAGGTTTATATGATACAGATGGAGGGATAACTGTAAATCTTGGCAAGAGAATTGTATTAAATTTTGAAAATTACTCGAAAACTCTATTAAAAGATTTCCATGATATGTGTAAGTTAATAGGAATCAACTCAACATTATCATTAGAAAGCTTTCAAGTTAACATAAGTGAATCTAAAAGCGTCCGTAAATTTATCCGACTTGTTAATCCTGAAAAAATTAATGAACCATATAGGAGGATATGGATAGGAGCTAATATATTAAAAAAAAATGCACCACTACAAGTTAATAAAAATATTCAAAAAGAAATTGTAAGTTTCAAGGAAATATATAAAAAAAAAAAATTTCATTATTCCCAATCAAATGCTAAGAAACTAAAAAATTGGATAGAATTACATTATAATCATTTTTTAGAAGGTTTTTCTGAAAAAGATAAAGATTTATTAAATTGTCAAGAATTAAATCAATATTTTACTGAAGGAAGATTTATCTTAAATAAAAAATTAATCGAAAATTTACTCAATTTAGCTTTATCTGAAGATATATATAATATAATTAAATTTTATAAAGATAAGGATGAAGTATATCAGATAAGTAAAGATTTATTTCAGTTTATTATTGATCTTATCTACTATAACCTTATAAATTCAGATCACATCTCTGATAAAACATTATTGTTAGAATTAGTAGAAAGGATTAGTGAAAAACTTCCTTTTAATATTCTAAATTTTTTAAGATATAGAATTGCTTTCCTTAAGTATGCTGTACATTTGATTGCTTTAATACGTGAAATTATAAGGAGATCAGATCCAAAAATTCAAGAAGCTATATCTCCTTATTATCTATTGAAATATTTTGAGAAAAAAAGAAAAATAGTTCCATTTAAATATACTTTTTTAAGAAGTACATTTATACCTTATATAAAAAAACGATTTCCTAAAAGATTTTCATATATACCTGAATATAAATAATTCTAATCATAAAAAAAAATAAGTTAATATAAAAAAATTATAATGAACTAATTTCATCCTTCATTTTTTCATAGTAATCCAAACATTCTGGATTCCTTAAGGCACCTCTATTTGCTACGGCCATTCCATGGATGATTTTAGTAACAGCAATCTCAACTTTCT
>SDNV01000097.1 GCA_004524515.1 Promethearchaeota archaeon | reverse complement strand
TAAAGGAAGGAATAATTTTTTTTATTTCATAAACAATTGACTAATATATTCTTTCTCCTTTATATTATTAGCAAACAAATTGAGAGTTGATAATTTATGCCAATCAAGAGAGGAGATGTAATAAAAATCCAATATGAAGTAAAATACGACGATGGAAAAATTGTTGATAGTACCGAAATGCATGGTGGAGAACCTTTAAAAATTCAATTAGGGACGGGACAAGTTATTAATGGTTTTGAAGAGTCCATAATTGGTATGGAAGTTGGAGAAGAAAAAAGTTTCATACTTGAACCAGAAGAAGCATATGGAGAGTTTGATCCCTTATTAGTGGAAAAAATAGAAGCCTCACAATTTCCAGCGGATGTTAGCCTTGAGCTTGGAAAGAGTGTAGATGTTATAGGTCCTAACGGTATGAATTCACCAGGTTTGATCAGGCTAATTGAAAATGGTTTTGTAATTATTGATATGAACCATCCATGCGCAGGTAAGACTTTAATTTTCGACGTAAAAATTTTAGAAACAGATTTAGAACCAGAACCTGTGGTAAATCCTTTCATTTTCGGATGTGGTTGTGATGATAGTTGCGATCATCATTAATAATTTGTTAAGCAATTTATTTCCTTTTTAATCTATTACCAATTTAATTGAGTATTATTTCCAACTAAACAATTCATTTTATTTATATTCGCATATTTTTATAATTATTAATTATCATTAATTGCTTGAAACTAATAATGAGCTATAAATTCACCAAAGAAGAACTTAAAAATTTATTAATAGACTATAATGAAATTGCATTAAAAGAATCCAAGATCCAAATTCCTGAACGTGCTTGTATATGGGATGAGACTTTAAGAGACGGAGAGCAGAGCCCAACTGTTTATCTTACTCTTAATGAAAAAATCCACCTAACAAAAATGATGGATGAAATTGGAGTAAAATTAATTGCTGTTGGATTTCCAGCCGTGTCTGAATCAGAAAAAAAAATTGTGAAAACGATTATTAATGAAGGTTTTAAAAACGCCACAATTTTATCTATTGCGAGACCCAGAAAAAGTGATATAGAAGCTTGTATATCGGCAGACGCGGAAGAAATTGTAATTTTTATGCCAGTTTCTCCTATTTTCATGAAAACATTGAAATTAACAGAACAGGATCAATTAAATCAAATTAAGGAAGCGATTCATTGTGCGAAAGATCATGGACTTAAGGTGAATTGGGTCTCTGAAGATGGTACTAGAGCAGAATTCAATCATTTAAAAAATGTATTTCAAACTGCCATAGAAGCGGGAGCAGAGAGAATAGTTATAGGAGATACAGTTGGAGTCTTAACTCCATATTCCACTACCTATTTGATTAAAAAGATAAAGGAAGAAGTAATCATTCCCTCAAAGAAAAAGGTTTACATGGGCATACACACTCACAATGATTTTGGTTTGGCTGTATCTAATACAATTACGGGAGTAATTGAGGGTTGTGAGTATCCGCATACATGTATTAATGGATATGGGGAACGTGCTGGAAATGCCGCATTAGAAGAAGTTGCAGTTATTCTTGAGCGATTAGGAATTAAAACGGGGATAAAATTAGAAAAATTACCTGAACTTAGTGAAGTTTGTGAAAAGTATTTCTGTAAGCCATTATCCCAATATAAACCAATTGTTGGGGATTATGCGTTTAGTCATGAAAGTGGACTGCATATTGCTGCTATTTTAGCTCATCCATTGACTTATGAGCCTATCAATCCTCGCATGGTTGGTCGACGAAGAAAATTTTACTTGGGTAAATTTTCCGGCACTAAATCGATTACTCATGCTCTAAAAAATAAAATTAAAGTTCTTGATTTAGACATTCCAGAGGAAATTATACAAAAAATTGTGACTGAAGTTAAAGTTAAGCATGAAACAACTTCGAAAGAAGATTTAAGAAAATCTTTCGACATTATTAAAGAAGAATTAAAGAAAATTACTAAAGGGGTTACTGATCGAGATTTTTTTGAGATTGTCAATAAATATGCTCAACCTTATATTCCTGAAGGACATCCTGTAAAACCAAAAGAAGAAAAAGCTGTAAAAGATAATTTCCCTTAAATTGTTTCTCAATTAACTATAAGCAATAAAGAATAGATATGTTTAACTTTTTTTACCTAGAGTTGTTTTTATCTCCTCAATTCTTTTTTTAGTCTGATCTAAATCTTTCTGCAACTTTTGAATTTGTTTATCGTAGGTTTTATCATCTAACTTTCCATCGTCATGTTTTTTCTCAATGAATTTTATAAGATTTATAACAGAATTTGATTTACTTTCTAAACTATCTAATTCTGCAGTTAAATCATCGATGGTTCTTACGACTTTCTCTTCTTTTTTTATTGGTTTAACTTCTAATTGTTTAGATTTCGTCTTTGGTTTTATTGATATCATAGATGATTTAGGAGGTTTAGGAGGTTCACTAATTTTTGATGGAGCTGAAGGTATTGGTTTGATAAATACCTCTTCGGAGGTGTTTGGTCCTTTTTGCTTCAATTCTGCCGGTTTGGGAGGTAATTTTGTTAGCTCTGAATCACTTTGAGTTTGTAGCTCACCACTTTCCGTCTCTTCTTCGTCCTCATAGGGTTCATATATAAAATCCGGATTAATGGAAGTAGAGTCCTGAATAAGTTGTGCAGTTTGTTCAGTAAAGATTTCATTTGCTGATTCTGATATTATCTCGATTAATTTATTAATGGAATTTTTTATAATATTAATTTGATTCATATAATTATTTAATATCTTAAGTAAATCGGCTTTAGTAGAGAAAGTAATTGTAGTATCAACTGGTTGTATACTTTCAATCTGAGAGTTTGAATCATCTAAGGATTGATACTCTTCCATTTGCAGCGTAGGTTTTCCTGAAACAGGTAATTTATGTTCTGTACCTTGGTTCGTTAATTCCAAGCGATAATCAGATATAAGCCAATTAAAGATATTTGCAGCTAAAATTGGATGGTCATCATACTGTAAACCTCCGCCTGTTTTGTCTCTAAACATTTCGTAGCTTCCAATTGCACATACCCTCCCTTTATTTGGTTCTGATGTACACATTAATGGACAACTGTATGGTTCAGAGGTTTCATTTGAGGAAACAATGGAGATGGCGCTTCCAATCACACTTAAAGAACATCCTGCTCTATAACATATTGAAGATACATCATTAGTAATAGGATGTGGAGGAATAAAATTAATAGAAGATATTATGGGCATATTTTCTATTCCAATATTATTTACATCATCCAGTACTTGATCATTTTCAAAGGCTATACCAAATTGCTCAGATAATTCACTCAAATTGCTATTTCTGCCGCGATCACCCCCAGCATGAGATAATAAAAGCAATCCTCCTCCATCTTCTTTTACCCAACTTACAATTTCCATAATCTCGATATGAGATAATTTTGAAAAATCCGGACAAGCAATTACAAGAATATCAAAAGGATTTAAAGATTCTTGGGTTATTGGAACTTCAAGAAAATTATAGCAGATAAACCCATTAGCATTTAAATAATCTCTTAATTCTGTAAAATTCTCATCCAATCTTGCTCGTTCTTTATGGGAATTATCAAAAGCAATGTAATAAGGCACTATTTAACCATCTCTTTTTTTATAAATTATGTAAATATATGACTAAATAAAAAATATCTATCAGTTAATAATTTAACCTTTCGGAATAAAAATTTTACTAAAGTTATTGAAATCTTTGGATTTTCAATAATTTTTTTTTTTAGATCAAATATAGTAATAATTCTTAATAAATGGATTTATCTCCAATAATCAAATTATCTTTACTTATATTTTCTATTATTACATTCCCTCCAATAATAGAATTTTCAGAGATAACATTGGTTAAATTTGCATTATTCTCGATTACACAGCTCTTAAGTATTGAGCTGTTTATCACACAATCATCTCCAATTGAAACATGGGGTCCTATGACTGAATTAATTATTTTTGTGTTTTTCCCGATATAATTTGGATTTTTTATAAAACTTCTCTCGATGGAAATATTTCGATTCTCATACTCTTCTTTTTTAATCGATTGATGCTCCAAAAGGAATTGATTTCCTTTTAACACTTCAGAAGGTCGACCGAAATCGAGAATACCTTTTTTGAGTTCAATTGCAGCAATTTTAAATCCATTATCTACTAAATCTTGAAGGCTCTCTGTCATATATATTTCTTTAGATTCATTGGTTCTCTTATCTAAGTATCTTTTAATATTTTTAAAAAGAGCTAAACTAGTAGAATGTGAAAACGCATAAATTCCCGCAATAGCTAAATCTGAGATAAATTGAGGGGGTTTTTCAACTAATCGTGTTATAATATTGTTATCATCTGTTACAACTACTCCATAAGAACTAGCTTCTTTCTTTGGTACTCTCATGACAGTAATTATTCCATCCACATCATATTCATGGTAGCGATACATTACATAAGAATATTCATCAAGAATTATCATATCTCCTAGAAAAATCAATGAGCCTTCACGTTTATCTTCTTCTCTGTTTTCATACGTAATTTTTCTAAATCTTTTATGAGCCAAATATACTGCTTCACCTAAACCCCAATAGTATGGGACATTATCCCTATATCCTCTTGGAACCTGTTCAACAAATTTTAGTTTAAATTTATCATCATAATTTTTAGTAATATAATCAATAATCTGTCTTTTTTTGTAACCCACTATGAGAATTAATTCCGTTTCTGGATCAAAAGTATTACTAAAACTGGTTAGAATATGATCAACTACTGTTTTCCCCGCCACGGTGATAAATGCTTTAGGCTTGCTTAATGTAAAAGGGCGTAAACGAGAGCCAATCCCTGCAATTGGACCAATGATTTTCATTTTATTGAATAATTCTGTAGTAATTATACTCTATTTGAAGGTAATATAATAATAAAATTAATCTAATTTACTTAAATTTTCAGAAATACTCTTTTGATTAATAAAATTTTGATTTATCCGAATCAAAAATTCTTTGTAAATAACCAAATAGTAAATCGAGTCCATCTTCCCGTTTAATTGTACAAGGAATTAATTCTGCTGTTGAACCCATCTCAACAAAGACTTCAGATAAATTCATAGATAATTCTCTAATTAATCCACTCTCACGTTCACTTGTAGATTCTTCTAAAGCTTTAAAATCTTGAGACCAGTTTACTATCATATCTATTTGGTCATCATCTAAAAGATCTACCTTAGAAAGCACATTAATTTGAGATATTTTTCTGAATCTAAATTGTACAGAAGCAGCTAATAATAACGTAGAAATAAAGCCATTTGGTCGAAGCGTAAAATTAGCATCGAAAAGGAAAGATACTGATTTTTGGATATCCCCAAAACCTAATGAACTTGCTATTAACGGTCCAGTTTCTCTAAACGCAAAAAGTTCTAATTGTCCAGCAGTATCTACCAAGACCCAGTCAGGATTAAACTCATCAATTTCATTCCTTAAATCATCTAAATAATTGACCATTAAATCACTGGCTAAGATCATCCCACCATTAGGACCTAATCCATACTCCTCCATAATCTCCTCTAATACTATAAAATCTCGAATATCAATATCGGGAATATAGGGAATTACTTTAACACCGGGATCTAAGTTCAAGGTAATTGCCGAGACTTCGGGATCCCGGTTCAAAATATATGCCTTTAATTCACCAGTTACAGTGGATTTGCCAGAACCTGCTGTACCTATAAAATAATTTAGAAGAATTTTTGGACTCCTCTTTTTAACTTTAAATTATTAATAGTTGCTAATTTATCATCTCTAAAAAAGATAAAGGAAAATACCTTTCAAAAAATATAATGAATATAAAAAATTTTCAAGCAGATTTGTTTTCAGCATTTAATCTGGCTTTTTTAAATCCGCTAACTCAATCATTTCAGATTCTTCTTTTTCTAAACGTTTAATTTGTCTTTTAATTGCCTGCACTTGCTTTTTTTCTAATTCCTCATCATTCAGGGTGATAGCTTTTAGATCACTTTCGCTCATGGGTTTTAAATAGCTCTTAAATTTTTCGCTATCACCAAAAATCTCTTTTAGTTCAGGTATAAATGGTAATTGTCCGGGAGGTTTTATATGTATTTTAGTTTTTGGTTTAATTGCACTTTCAAGCCTTCTAGGCGGTCCACCTTGCGAAAGTCCGGGAGATATATATCCAATATTATTCGCGGATATATTTTTTAAAGTAGAATTTAATTCTTTTAATTGTTCAACAATACAATTAATTGCATTCGTATTCGCTTGGATTAAAGACATCATTGGATCATTTTTAGTTATATTTTTCACTCCACTTTTTTCGTAAATAAATCTTCCTCTTTCTTTATGATTTTTGAAGTCCGTTTCAAATTCATGATAGAATTTCTCTTGAGTGGCTGATCTTTCTGAAGTGGCTTTATTTTCAGTATTGATCTCTTCATAACTGAAATTTGCATAACATTCTTCATTTATGCAGATTTCCGATAAGATATACGTGCTTTTAATTGAATATTCCATTCTATGACCTGAATATAAAAAAATTGTTAGACTTAAAATTTTGATTTGTACTTCCTCTGTATCATTAATTTCACTTAAATCAATACAAAAAGCCATAAAGTCATTAAAAAAATAAATCGTTTTAATTGAAATTAATTGAGGAATTTGATTTTGGTAGTTATCATGTTTAAAAACTCGGGAGATTTCATAGCGAAGATTAATTCGCTTCACCGTTTCTGGAAGAAAGAGTTGGTTTTCCTCTTCATCTTTTTTAAACTCTAAAAATAAATTTCTTTGGTCGTCCCAGAATACTTGGAACAATTCCATCTTATATATGAAACCTCGCGGCGCTAAATTAGCTTTTTAAAATAGAGTACTCTAAATTAAAAATTCTAACTTCAAGTTTAAAATTTAAAGACCTTAGAGATTTTTTGATTTTTATTTTTTTTAAGAATTAGTAGAATTTATTTTCATTAAACTAAAATAGATGGAGATCTATTTTTTTAAATCTGATAAAAAATAGATTGGTCTTTTCAATTTTTGCTCAAAATATTCAATTTCTTCTTGAGATTGTTCTCCAATATAGCCATTTACATCTAAAACTAAAATTGCTTCTTGGTCATTTAATTTTCTTAAGGCAATTTTCTGTAATTTATCCCATTCTTCCGCTGAGAATCTATTCTTATTCAAAAGACCATCTATAGAACATATAGATACTAATTTATTATAAATAATTTGTAAGATTGATTCAATCTCGATGAAATAGTCTTTTGCTTTGGTTATAGACCCTACCAAAAAGATTTTGTTCTCTTTTATTTTTGAAAAATCATAATTTTTAAATTCACTCAAAAATCTTTGATTTAATCTCTCTACATTCATAATATTTATTAATTTTCTATTCTATTTAATTCCAAATGGAACTTAACACAGTTTATCTTATAGAAAATTTGGAATTTCTAAGAAAATTAGATTCTGAAATTATTGATTTAATATATATTGATCCCCCTTTCTTTAGTGGAGTGGATTATAAAGAGTTTTCTGATTTGTGGTCTTCAATAGATGATTATTTAGATTTTATGAAGTTAAGAATTAAGGAAATGTTCAGAATTCTTAAAATAACTGGTAGTTTTTATTTACATTGTGATGCTAACGCTATTTTTGATTTAAAAATGTTATGTGATGAAATTTTTGGAAAAAATAATTTTCGAAGAGAAATTATATGGAATGTTGGGAGCGTTTCGGGTTTTAAAAGTCAAGTAAATGGCTGGGTTAGACAACATGACAATATTTTATATTATACCAAATCTGAGGATTTTACGTTTAATAAAATCTATGTTCCATATAAAAAAGACTATATAAAAAAAATGTTTAGATATAAAGATGATGACGGACGGTTATATAGGAAAAGAAGAGGAGGAAAGCAATATTTAGATGAAAAACCCGGAAATGTAGTAGGAGATGTGTGGAATGATATATACTCTTACCAAACCAGGACCAGATCGAAGGAATATTTAGGATATCCTACTCAAAAACCATTAAAACTATTAGAACGAATAATACAGGCTTCTTCTAATGAGGGAGATATAATCGCAGATTTTTTTTGTGGAACGGGTACCACATTACTGGCAGCAAAAAAATTGAACAGAAACTGGATTGGAACGGATAATAATCCAAAAGCGATTGATTTTTGTAAAATGAGACTAGGATTAAAATAAAACAATAAAAATTTTAATTCTGATCGTGATTAACTCATATAAATTAATTAAAAAATAAAATTATAAAAAGTTGAAAATAAGATGACAGGAAAATTTGCATTATTCGCATTTAATGGGGATCCTATGTGTTTTATTCATGTGATATTAAATGCTTTAGATTTGAATGACAGAGGCCATGATGTAAAAGTAATTGTGGAAGGTTCAGCCTGTAAATTGGTTGGTGAATTTAATAATCAATCCAATCCGTTTTATAAAAAATATAAAGAATTAAAAGATAAGAATCTAATCGATTGCTTTTGTAAGGCGTGTAGTAATAAAATGGATTCTTTAAAAGAGGTTGAAAGAGCAGGGTTTCCAACTTGTGATGAAATGATGGGACATCCGAGTATGGGAAAATATATTGAACAGGGATATGATATCATCACATTTTAATTAACTCTAATCAGAGAAATAGTAAACAACACCCATAAAAAAATCATTATCTAGTCTTTTTGTATTACAATATCTTTAATCCCCACCCAATCTTTTGCCTCATCTAGGGTTGCTACAATCTTTCTTTTTGAAGATTTTGCTTCTTCTAATAAAATTTCAGCCTCTTTATTTAATACAGGGCTTTTTCCGATAATATATGCTGCTCTATTTAATTTTTTGTTATTTTTTTTTAATAACTTCAGAATAATTTTGAATGATTTAAGATTAAGGATTATAAGGTCTAACCCATCGACAAGTGAGGAGAAATTATCTAAATTTTTGGTTTTTGCTTTAAAATCTTTTACAAATTTTTTAGCCACTGATGGCGGCATCGTTCCAAGTACTTTAATATATAAACAATTTTCTCCAATATTTTCTATTTTATACATCTTATTTAATATTGAACTATATTTTACTTAATATTATATTTTGAAAATTTGATATTTTATATTTTTGCTTTAAAATCTAAAAACAAAAAAATTATGATAATAAGTAAAGACACAAAATTATGTCTGATGAATTCACGATGGGGTTCAAGGCTTACTTTTAATTTAAATTTCATGGAACATGCAATCGAGACGGGAAATTTAGGTATTGATATTGCTCATGACCGAAAAATAAGATATTCTCATCAAAATTTACAAGAACTTAAATTTTATGTAGAATCTGGAAGTTCTCTCCAAGAAGGCTTTTATTTTTCAAAATTAAAATCATATTTAGCTGCTCAAGAATTAAACTTGGGGCTAACTTATTTAACCTTAAAAGGTATACATTCTTCGGAACTAAAGGTTGAATTTACAATACATAGTCCAATAGCGATTACTTCAGAATTGGAAAATGATGAGAAAATCAAAATTTTGCATTCTCCATTTTTCTATGTTGATATTGAAATAGAGAACAATTCTAAAGTTCCTCATGAGGTCAGTACGTTTATTGGATTCGATATGCAAGGACAATTAATCAACAAAAATCTCGTTTTTGATGATAATGGTAAAAATTATATCGAAAAAGACCAAAAAAAGTTAGTATTAAAAAGGCTTCAACAAGATACATCAAAATATTATAAAGATAATGAGGATGATTCCAGAGGTTTTTTGGCGTATAATGAATTAAAATCGGGTGAAAAACTAACGCTCAAATATATATATGCAGGTTTTATAGGAAAGCCGGTTTTTTTAAATAAGTTAAACAGAAGAAAATCTCAAAAATTAAAATTCTATTATACTAAATTCTTTACGGATATCGATAATGTATTAGATTTCGCAGAACAAAACTATGTTAAAATATT
>SDNV01000096.1 GCA_004524515.1 Promethearchaeota archaeon | reverse complement strand
TCTATTTCTTTTATTTATACTGTTAAATTAATAGTTTTTTTCAAAATAATTATTTCGCTTATGCTTTATGAATTATTTACTAAATTTGATTATTATTTTTATTTAATTAGGATTAAATTTTTATAGAATTCACTATAACTTTTTTTAGAATAAGTATTCATTATTTGTTTAAATCTTAAAAAAGATTTAAACATATGGATTTATTCTGTTATTAACATAATTAATAATAAAACAAACAATTTTATCGGAAAATTTTATCGAAACAATTAAAAGGTATAAGCATATGAAAAAAATTATTGGAATTCCTTCAAATGGTCCCGAATTGTCGGATAATATCTCTGAGCATTTTGGACATTGCAATTATTTTGTTGGGATAGAAATTGACGAGAATCGCAATTATAAAAAAGCGTTCTCTTTACGCAATAATGGGCATACGGGTTGTATGGAGCCGGTTATAAATATGAAAGAAAGAAATGTTACTGAAATGATCGTAGGGGGGATAGGGGGGCGTCCTTATATGGGATTTATAGAGTATGGGATCCCACTCTATCAAGGTGTTTATGGAACTTTAAAAGACAATATTGACCTATTAATTCAGGGAAAATTACAACCTTTACAAGGGTCAAGCTGTGCCAGCGGACAGCATGCCCATCCTCAGTAAATGCTTTTTTTAAACATAAAATATTCTCTTATACTTATTTTTTCAATATGAAATTATTTACACCTCTTTTTTTTGAAAAGCATACTTTTTCTCGTTAATTTTAAAATAAGAAGAATTTGAATTTTTTTAATTTTTGAATTCAAAAAGAGAGAATAATTTACTTTTTAATATAATTAGATTTTTATAGGAAAAATCATATCATTATATAAATAATGAATGATTATTCAAAAAACAAAAAAAAATAAAAATTAAATTATGAGGTAGAAAATAAATGGCAATAGTGGCGGTACCTACTTTTGGAGAAGGTGGGTTAAATGCGATGTTAAATCCTCGTTTTGGAAGATGTGATTCCTTTACATTCGTAACGGTTGAAAATAATGAAATAAAAGCGGTGAAAACAGTTCCGAATCATGCAGCAGGATCAATGGGAGGTGCTGGTATTCAAGCAACTCAAACTGTGGGCAATAATGGAGCTACAGTAGTAATTGCAGGAAATCTTGGTCCGAATGCGTATCATTCCTTAAGTTCGTTAAATATTAAAATATTTAGGGCCCCCATGCAAAATAACACCGTAAAACAATGTATTGATTTATATATAGACAATAAATTAACTGAGATGGGCAATGCGAATGTTGCTCCACATTTTGGGATGGGACAAGGTGGTGGTATGGGAGGCGGTGGAGGCATGGGTGGTGGTGGAGGCATGGGTGGCGGCGGGGGGATGGGCCGCGGAAGACGCACCAATTTTTAACATTAATCATCAATAATTTAAACTATTTTAAATCTTCTCAAAAGAAAAAAAATGCCAAATAATCCTAAAAGACCGAAAATTATTTGTGTTACTGGAGGAAAGGGGGGTACGGGTAAGACGTTAGTAGCTGTGAATTTAGCTACTATGTTTAAAAATGATGGAAAGCGAGTATTATTAATTGACGGGGATGTAGAGAATCCAAATACGTATCTTTTATTGGGAGCAGAATTAGAAAACCAAGAAGAGGTACCTTTTTTTAAACCTAACATAATAGAAGAAAAATGTTCTAAATGTGGTTTATGCGCTCAGAATTGTGCTCCCCATGCGTTACTTCATATTAATGGAGCATTTCCAATCCCTATATTGAATATGTGTTCAGGATGTCAATTATGCTATAAAATTTGCCCTGAAAAAGCAATTGAAGCGGATTCAAAGGTAATAGGTTGGATTTATTCGACCTCTGTAAATGAGATCTCATTATTAATTGGAGAATTAAGACCCTCTGAAGCACGTTCAGCTGCGGTAGTAGAAGCTTTAATGGAGAATTTAGAATCTACAATTAACAATAATCCTAATAATTTCGATGTAGTTGTTCTCGATACTGCTCCGGGTGCTCATTGTGATGTAGAGTTATTAATTAGTAAAGGAGATTTCATAATTCCCGTTACAGAACCTACTAAATTTGGTAAACTAGATCTGATTAGAATCATAGAATTGATTGCTTTATTAAATAAGGAATATAAGGCAATTATCAATAGATCGTCCTTATTAGGCTTTCGTGAGGAATTTTTAAAGGATTTAGAAGAGAACAAGATAGCTATTTTAGGGGATATACCTTTAGATGATGAGATTGTGGATTCTTATTGTCAAAGTAAGCCATTAATGGAAAAAAAATATGGATTTGATGAGAATGGCCAAGGATATCAAGCCTTTAAAAAAATTTATGGCAATCTAAAAGAATGGATTTATAATCATAAGGTGGATGAATAAAGTATGGAGAGAAAAGCAGTAGCAATTATCTCGGGGAAAGGAGGCGTTGGAAAGACTTCACTTACTGCCTCTTTAGCAAGTCTAGCGCAAAAAGATCCAGAAATAAATTCAATCATATTAGATTGCGATGTTGATGCTCCGAATTTATCCTTAATTTTACCCTCTAAATCTGATGATCATATTAAGACCCAAGATACGTTTACTACACTAAAAGCTACGTTTTTAGAGGAAAAATGTGTCCATTGTCGACAATGTTATGAGGAGCATTTTTGCGAGTTTAACGCATTAAAATGGGATGAAGAAAATCAAATTCCCGTTATTAATTATCTGGCATGTGAAGGATGTGGTGCTTGTAAAGTGTTATGTCCGGAGCATGCTTTTGAGATTAACACCGTGAAAAGTGGGGAGATCATTTCCTATAAATCCATAATTGGTTCTCCGTTAATTTATGGCAAAACCAGACTAGGAAGTACAACTTCTGGAAAATTAGTTTCGGATGCTAAAGAATTTGCTCGACAATCAGATGACTTTACGAAGAGCAATTTTATATTGATAGATGGCCCTCCAGGAATTGGTTGTCCGGTTATTGCTACGGTATCGGGGATGGATTATATAATTGCTATAACAGAGCCGACTCCTTCAGGGTTACATGATCTTATTAGAGCAATTGAAGTTGTCCAGCAATTTCAAATACCGTTTGGTATAGTAATTAATAAAGCCGATTTAAAAAGTAAATTTCAAGAGAATTTTAAAGATTTTATCAACGAAACGAAGTATACAATTTTAGGAAGGATTCCCTTTGATTTATCAATTCCAAAAGCAATGTCTTATGCAGAGCCAGTTGTTGATTATGATCCAGAATCAAATGCCAGCAAGGCCATAAAAGAAATTTATGATAATCTAAAAAATCAGCTATGGAATGCCTCATCTTAAGACAAAATAAGAAAAAATAAATATATTTTTAAAATTTTAATTGGATAATTTTCGCTTTAATTTGTTCTGTTTTTTCGGGTGAAAGATCATACCATTTCCAGAAAATGATAGCCCCAATTAAAAGAGCGATTCCTGGAATTAAGGACATATGCACTTTAATTCCTAAAAGCGCTAGGGGAGTTTGATCTTCGACAACAGGATTAAAACCCGTAAAAATATGAACAACAGCTATCGCTACAAATACAAATACATTCGAGAAGCGTCCTATAAAAAATTTGATTCCAAAATACGTTCCCTCTCGCCGTTCGCCGTCTAAAACTACAACCTCATCGATAACATCCGCATTTATAACATCTTGCATAACAAAAAAGATTCCTCCCCCGAGTCCAATTAATGCAACCACAATTATTAGCATATTTAGCGAATTTACAAACATAATTAACAAAGTCATTGAACCCATAACTATTGACCCTATAGTTATCATTTTTTTATTATTATTTACTTTTTGAGCTACTTTTATCCATATTGGAATTGTTAGTAAACTTACAACTAAATATGCTAGCATTACAAGCAAAAATGCTGAAGGATCTTCTTTCAGATTATATCTTATGATATAATTTCCCGATGCAATCAACAGTCCCGTTAAGATACTATAGAGAAAATGTAGTATAATCATTATAAGAAAATTCTTTTTCTTCAATGCTTCAATTAAAGCTCTGAAAAAACTTACATCTTTTCTATGCTCTTTTACAGATTCTAAATATTGCATTATTAATGATTTATCTTCTCGATGTCCAGGAAGCATTAGAATTCCAAGAACTACTACAATTATAGCTAATATGATAGCTTGAGTAATGTAGCTCGCCTTATCACCATATTCAACAAATAGAGGTGGAACTGCTATCCCTAAAACTAACCCTATAATACCCCATATCGCTTTTATACCCGATACCTTCCTTCTTTCATCAAAATTTCGGAATTTAAACGGCATTAAAGCCTCTGAATTTATATTCCATACAGTATAGAAAGTGTCGTAAGCAATTAGAATAATCAAAAGATATATAAAAATCAGCCAACCCCCTGTATTCGGATCTACATCAGGAGTTGTAAAAATGAAAATATACAGAATCGCCCAAGGGAAAACTCCAATCGCAACCCAAGGGAAACGGCGCCCCCATTTTTCAGTGAATTTAAATTGACGATCTGTTAAATTTCCCATCCATGGATCGTTGATCGCATCCCATGCAGCATATAAACTCATTGCTAATGCGAGTAATACCACATTAAGTAAAACTTCGGTCTCATAAAAGAAGAATACATACGCACCGAAAGCACCCACATTAAAATTTATAAGCCCCTGGGATATGCTATATGAATTAATTTCCAAAAATCCATGCTTCTTTTCCGATAAATCTTGTTGTTCGCTCATTTTTAAAATAACTCCTTATGATTTTTTATTTAGAAAATCTGTTTATTTTATAATATTTCATGAAGTAGTATAAAAAATTAATTATCTTAAATCAGATGATCTAAAATTTCCTATTTCTTAAGAATAAAATACATTCTTCTATTATTTTTTCCTTTATTAGCAGTCTTAATAATTTCAATCTTGCCAATCTCTTTTAAATGGTTCACATGAGTCCCTCCATCCACTTGCTCATCTATATTGCCAATTTTAATGATACGGAGTTTTTTTATAGCTTTTGGTAAGCCTTTAGTCAATCTTGCGAGTTCTGGATTTTTTAAAACCTCTTCTCTTGTCTTATAATCAATTGTTACAGTTAAATCGCTTTCAATAATATTATTTGCCTCCTCCACAAAAGCTTTTAGTTTTTCTGGCGAATAATCTTCCATGGAAAAATCTATTCTGGTTTTATCTAATTCGATTTGATTTCCAGTAATCTTAGCATTAGTATGTTTATAAAGCACATTTGAGATTAAGTGACAAGCTGTATGATAACGCATAAATGTATATCTTCTATTCCAATTCAGCTCACAAGTCACTTCATCTCCTTCTTTTAAACCCGGTTTTTCTACTTCATGACTTATTTTACCCGAAAATTTGCCAACATAAATTATTTTGAATTTTTGACCGTTTTTAATGATATAGCCTTCATCCCACGGTTGGCCTCCTCCTTGAGGATAAAAGGCAGTTTTATCTAAAACGATGTACTTATCATCCTTAACGTTAACAATTTTAGCAGTCCACTTTTTCAAATAGGAATCATTCATATACAAAGCTTCTGTCATAGTGAGAAAAAACCATTTTTATTATAAATATTTTTTTTGTTTAACTTTTGATTAAAAATACTATAATTTAGAATTTAATATTTCTTCAAGAAAAAAAAATTATTTATTATTATATCCAAGGATAAAAAAATCTAAGAATCTAATAGTTTTATTAAATTCCCACATTTATTATAATTGTAGATACCGAATATTAATTTATATTAAATAAACTAAAGAAATTAATTATAATATAAACATAATTCTACTGGATATAAGAGAATATTATTAAACATTGGTGGTAAGAATTCCCGTTACTAATTTTATGGAATTATATAAATATTTACCAAAAACGAATTGTAAGAAATGTGGCAAACCCACCTGCATGGCGTTTGCATTAGATTTATTACAGGGTAAAGTTAAAATTGATGATTGTACTCCCTTTTTAGAGGAGCCAAAATATAAAAAGCAATATAATGAGTTAAAGCAGTTATTAGGTGCAGAAGAGGGGAAAAAAAAAGAATTAAGGATTGATGTGGATGAAGAATTATGCGATGGATGCGGAATATGTGTCACAGTTTGTCCAGTGAATGCTCGATATTGTCCTCCTACATTAAGTGGAAAAGCACCAAATTACCCTCCTGAGAAACATCAACTATTTCAGGTTAAAGCAGGAAAATGTGAGCTTTTGAATTTAGAACATTGTCGTAGATTGGAGGCAGAAGGTAGAGAACGAGAATGCAGAGTATGTGAAACATATTGTCCACGAAAGGCTGTTAAAATAGATTATGTTTAATATGAAATAAAACAGAAAATATATTTTAGAGAGAGAATAATGGAGCGAATTCCTTGTACGGGTTGTTCTTTATTATGTGATGATATTATTGTAAAAACTGATGGGTTATTTATAGATGAAGTTCTTGGCGCATGCTTGAAAGGAAAAGAAAGATTTGATCAACTCACTTCAGCGAATCGTATTTTAAGCCCGATGATACGGAGGAATGGGAAATTGGAGAATTGTTCCTGGGAAGAGGCTATACAGAAGACAGTTGATATTATTAAGGCATCATCCAACCCCTTACTATACGGATTCTCAACAGTAAGTTGTGAAGCGCAACAAAAAGGCATTGAGTTAGCAAAAGCTATCAATGGTTTTATTGACTCGAATTCTAGCATTTGTCAGGGTAAAGTATTAAATATGGCCAAAGAGACTGGGATTACCTTGATTACTATAAGCGAAATAATAAATAAAGCAGATCTTATTATACTGTGGGGTGCTAATGCTGCAGAGTCAATCCCTCGGTTATTAAATAAAGTATTATTTTCACGAGGAAAATTTAGAATGACGGGACGTGAAATAAAGACCTTAATCATAATTGATCCCGTTAAAACTGCGTCATTTAATGTAATGGGGGTACGTGATTTAGCTTTACAAATTCAACCAAATAAAGATTTAGAATTAATTCGCAAATTGAAAGAGGAATGTTGTGCAGCTGGAAGTATTCCTACTGAAGGCGTTGCGGGTATTGATAATTCCGATTTAAAGAGATTATTGTTGCAATTATCTGAAGCAGAAAACGGGGTTATCATTGTGGGTCAAGGGATATTACAACCTCAAATAGAATCTAGAGTGCTTAAAGAGTTATTAGAATTAATCCAAATGATAAATTTAAAACAACAAAAAGGTCGTATTTCATTAATGATGATGGGAGGACACTTTAATATGGCTGGATTTGAACATGTAGCATTATCTTTATGTGGTAAAAATGGAAATCTACAGTTTAAAAATAATGAATTGGTTGAAAATAATGATAATATCGTTTCAAAAATTAAGAACGAAGATTTTGATTGTTCAATTATTATAGGAACAGATCCTATTTCTCATTTACCCCATAATTTAAGTCAAAAATTGGCTTCAAAACCTTTAATTGTTGTCGATATTATTCAATCAGCGACAAGTATGATAGCAGATGTAGTATTACCTACATCAATAACAGGGATCGAAAGTGGAGGTACTGTGTATAGATTGGATCAGGTCCCTATCGAATTAAAACCTATTCTTAAACCTCCCAGTAAAATCCCATCAGATAAAGAATTATTGGAAAAACTCTTAAATGCTATTAAAAACAAATAATGTGGAGTGTTGTTAAAAAATGGAAATGATATTAAATACTGTAAGAATGATTGATCATGATCAAGCTCGAGAGCATGCTTTGGGAACTGAAGAATCATTAGAACAAAATTTAGCGATTGTACTCATAAATCCTGGAGATTTTAAAAAACTTAATTTAACTAAAAGTTTGCATCTAAATCTTTCAAATCAATATGGTACAATTACAGTTAAGATAAAAGAAGACGAGAATACTCCCGAGGGAATCCTTTTAATGCCGGTCTCTATTTGGTCTAATAAATTAACTACGGCAGAGAACGACGAAATCGCTTATAAAAATATACCTGTGAAGGTAGAAGCGACACGAGATCCGATCACCAAGTTTAAAGACTTAATAAACTCAATACAAAAAAATAATTTATAAGAGATAAAAATGGGTAAATTACTTATCAAAAATGGTTTAATTTTTGACCCCTTAAATGGGATTGAAGGAGAAATCAAGGATATTCTTATTCAGGATGGAAAAATTGTTGATAAATTATCGAGTGATAAGGATTCTAAGATCATTGATGCCAAAAATAAAACGGTTATCCCTGCGGCTCTGGATTTACATACCCACATAGCTTCGCAACAAGTGAACTGGGCGCGTTTACTTGGAGCAAATAATTCTAAATTTATGCAATATTGGCATGGATTAGCCTTAGAACATATTTCTAAATCTTATATATCAAATGGTTATACATTTATTCTTGAAGCAAATGTGTTTCCTTCTTTAGCTAAGCAAACTATTTTCAATTTCAGGCATCTACCCGTTTTAGATAAGGCAATGTTATTGAATGTGAGTAATTTTTGGCCCTTGGAATTAGAATTTCAAAGAGGAAAAATCGAGAGCATGGCAGTATTTCTATCGGATCTATTATCTAAAACCAAAGGATTTGGTTTTAAAGTCTATAATCCCTTTGAATCAGAGAGTTGGAATTTTCAAGTCTTGAGGAAAGATGTTTCTTCAAAAGGAAGATTATATAATTTTTCTGCTTTAGATGTATATGAAAATTTAACTAAAGTAAATGAATATCTTGGCTTACCCCATTCTATACACGCCCACATAGAAGGGTATGAACAATTAAAAGCCAAAAATAATTTATTTACCATAGTAAATGCAATTAAAGCCTTAAATTTAGACAAAAATTCTCAAATAAATGATCTTAAAAAGCGGTCACAAATTTTCCATATTGCTCATGCTTCTGCATATAATATCGATGGAAATAATATAGAATTGATTAATTTCTTAAATGAGAATCACTCGATAGATATTGACTTAGGATTTATCGGATTTGATGAAATAAATCCTTTAATTACCTCAGATCGAAGATTAATAAATTATTTAATACAAAATAATGATTCAGAAAGTATTAGTAAAGTTATAAGCTCTGCTGTAGAATTCGAGGGTGATTGTTTCGCAAGTTTACGGAATTTTGATAAGAAAAATCAACAAGATTGTATTTTATGGGCAAACGCCATTGACATTGCTCTAAAAGTTAATAATATATGGCAAATGCAATTTTCAGTGAATTATCCTAATTATGCTGATATAAATGATATTCCGCAAATTGCTTCCTGGTTAATGAGTAAAGAAGCAAGAGATAATTATATGAATGGAATGAATGAAATCTTTCTTAAGGATAATTATTTATTAGATAATGATAAAATCCTAACATTTAATGATTTTGTAATATTAACTCGATCAAGCCCGGCAAAATCATTAGGATTGGCAAATTTAAAAGGAAATTTGGGTACAGGAGCAGATGCAGACATTAATATTTTAAATATCAATCTTAATGATATTGATACTGCAAAGAATTACAATTCTTTAAAGGATGCTTTATCCAACTTAGAATATGTAATCAAATCAGGTGAAATCATAAAATATAAGGAAAAAATTGATTTAGAACCTCAAGGTAAAATATTTTGGGCCAAGGGAGAGGTTGAAGTGGACGATAAAGATTTAATTATGAATACTAAAAGAGACTTTTATCAGAAATATGGTTCCGTATTCTATAAGAGTATGGAAATATCAATTGATAAGGAAGAACTAAGATTAATCCAATGAATTAATCCAAATTATTAGCTTAATTTATATTTGATAATATTAAGTAAATAAAAATAAAAATAAAAATAAAAAATAAAAAAATCATTAAAAAAAAGAATAGGATTTTAAAGTATATATGAGATTTCTTGGTTTTACCCTATACGACTTTTTATTTAGCTTCTTATCACATTTCCCTTAATTTCCTTCTAAAAATTTTACCTACAGCAGTTCGAGGCAATGCTCTTATAAATTCTATATGGCGGGGATACTTATATCCCGCTAAGCGTTCTTTA
>SDNV01000095.1 GCA_004524515.1 Promethearchaeota archaeon | reverse complement strand
TAATGTTAAATCAGGTTATTTTTCCTCCTCAGGAATCAAATAAGGTAGCAAAAAGCTATGTTGATTGGTTAAAAGAAAATCCTCCAGATCCATCAATTGAGAAAACTATTTGTATCGGCATTAGATCTACTGAAGATGGTAATATTTTAGTAATAGGTATTGGCGATGTAGTGAAAGGTAAAGTCCAAGAAGCTTTACAGAACACCACAAAAGGCAATTTATTCATGGCAGCCAAAGTTCCAGGTCTTAAATACAAGACGGATGTAATGTTGAACTTCAAAGAAGCATATAAAATATTAGGAATGACGGCTCCGGAAATATAATAAATTTTTAAATCTTTTTTTTCTATTTATTGCGAATATCAGGAATATGGATTAGAGAATTTCGGGATTTTAAATTCAAGAGAAGTTCAAAAAGATTTTTAATCAATTTTAAACAATGAATTTTTTCCTGAATTAAGATTTTTTACGAAATTTATGAAAAAATTACCACGACTCAATTTGTAATTTATCTATTTTTTCATAATGTTTAATATTTCTTGTTATTAGCTTTATTTCTCTTTCAATTGCAATGGAGGCAATGAAAATATCTAATTCATTTATGAGTTCTCCTTTTTTTTGAAGATTTGCCCTTATTTCACCATAAATTTCACTATGATTTTGATTGAATGAAATAATTTCTAATTTTAAAATGAGTTCCTTTACTGCGTTAAGATTTTCTTCTTTTTTTTCTGATAAATATGCTCCAAAATATAGCTCAGCTATATTTATAGAAGTTGTAGAAATAATTAGATGATGTTCTATTAATTTGGAAAGTTTCTTTACTGCAGAGGGATCATTTCTAAGAAATTTTATAAGAATATCTGTATCCAGTAAAACCATTATAAATCAAATTTCCTCAATTTTGCTTTTTCTCTATTGTTATATATTACATCTAAAATACCTTCCGTCTCTTCTTCAGAACCTTTCCATAAGCCGGCAAGAGATAAAATCTCCTTTTGATTTGGTTCTGAAACAAGACGTAAAATTAAATCGTTAAATGATTCTCCTCTTTGTTTCTTTCTTTTAAGAGCGTTATAAGCTTCGTCGGATAATGATATCGTTTTAAATCCCATTTATATATCATTTTAATTAGATATTCTATTATTATCTATATATAATTAATAATATATAAAATTATGTTAATATGATATTCTTAAGAGTTCAAAAATATTAAATTCCAATAAAAATTAACGTCTTTATCATCATTCTAAAAAAGATAGGAAAATTCTTAATCTAATAATCCAGCAGCTTTTAAGCATTGAATATTCTGCTCTATGTTCCACTCCAAACCTCTGATTGTTTCTTTTGTAAACAATTTAGATTGCGGAATTATATTCTCCTGGTACTTTTCTGTTATTTCTGCTATTGATAATCCTTCATCATAGTATTTTATGATCCCATTTTTAGCTTTAAAGTACATTTCTTCGACGTTATCAATAATCTTTTCGACATCTTCGCCGGTATAAACTCCAAAATGAGCAAATGAAATAGATTCGATTTTTTTCTTTAAATTTCTTAATTTTTCATAGGATTTCAACAAATTTTCCTCTTTAAAGTCAGGACCAAAAAAGACGGGAAGAAATGTATTATGATCAATTATATCTATAATAGCATCCCCAACAATGATATTCTTATTTGTGGAGTCATAGATCCCGATTGAATCTTGAGTATGTCCAAAAAATTCAAAGATTTCTAATTCTAAACCATCTAAATTAATGATATCGCCTTCTTTTAAAGTCGTGTCTACATCGATAGGATCCACAGAATATCCAAAAAATTCATTCATTTTTTCTGGATTTTTTAACACATCCACCGCATTTTCATGTGCTAAAACCTCGATATCAGAGTCTTTCATTAGGGTCTTTAATTTATGATAGGATTGGATATGATCCCAGTGAGCATGCGTAAATAATATTTTCTGAATTGGATAAAGATTAAAGTTTTTTAGCTTTTTTACGATTTTTCTAGCTGTTAAACTCTCTCCCGTATCAATTAGTATTCTCGAGTTATTGTTTTCAATAACGTAAATCGCCAGAGTCTTTTCTAACTTAAAAAATTCTGCATCAATTAGATATGTGTTTGGATTAAACTTTCCTTCTTCAATTATATGTACCAATTTTTATTTCACCAAACTATATTTTATAAAGTCACTAAAAATCTATTACACAATAGAATTTGAAGATTATTGTGATTTTAATATAATTTAAATAATTTAAGGAGCAGATAATTCCTCAAATAAATTATAGAATAATTGGATATAAAAACAATTTAGCCATTTGAAATCGAATAATCAAAAAGATCTTAAGCTAATCAATCTAAAGCTTTTAGTATTTTGCGAAATCGTTGTTTTATAGGATTTTTTGAAGCAACGGTTTTATTCGTAAATACATAGAATTCTTCATTTTTGATCGCTTCAAAGGTAATTTCAGCACATTCTTCAGGAGTTAAACCATTTGCATTTTGTTCGCGCATCCAATTTCTATTTTGTTCCATTTCTGGATGTGCAATTATTTCAGATGGGTCATTTTCAAACCATTCTGGTCGTATATTTTCACTTTCTAAAATTTTGGACCTAATAAATGAAGGACAAAGTACTAATACTTTAATTAATTTGGTTTTAGGCGCGAGATGAGCCATTAATGCTTCGGATAATGCAATTACAGCATGTTTAGTTATGCTGTAAAGGTCACCTGCCCTCATTAAACCCATTATGGATGCAGTATTCACGATACATGCTTCAGTATTTTGCTCAAGCATTTTTGGAACAAAATATTTAACTCCATGAATCATCCCCCAAAGATTTACATTTAATATCCAATGCCAATCATTTAAAGTATGTTCCCAAAGTAATGTTCTGTTTGGAGATACCCCTGCATTATTAAACAATAAATGAACATCATTAAACTGGTCATAAGCTTTTTGTGCTAAATTTTCTACGTCCCTTGCTTTTGAGACATCAGATACTACACTCATCACATTTCCGTGCATATTTTTAAGTTCTATTTCTGCTTTTCTAAGATCTTCTTTATTAATATCAGAGATCACAACATTCATACCTTCTTTTATACATTTTTTAGCTAATCCATATCCTATACCGCTAGCTGCTCCAGTTATGACTGCAACTTTCTCTTTAAATTCTTTCATAATAATTCATTCCTATATTATAATTCATAATTAATTACAATAGAAAATAAAAATGATTTTTAAAAAAATAATGTTCATGTTTGATTATTATCATTTATTTAGAAAAATTTAAACGATTATCGTTGGGATTTCTTTAATTCTAATTTGCCCCTTAGAGAAAATTTGAGCATATGACGGAGTAACATGTTGCCAAGCACCATCATTAAAAATTTTTATTTGTGTATTCCCAACGTATTCCTCAGAGCTCTTACACTTATGGGAATGCCCATAAATAAGGTGATTAATATTTTTTAGATTATGATCTTTATCTTTGAGAAAATCTTTTATTCCATCAATATAATATTCATATTTACTCGATTCTTCCCATTTTTCTAAAATACGCATATAGAGTTTAGTAAAATCAAAATGATATTTATTATATTCTGAAAAATTGCCCTGAATGGTTTTTGGCTCTACATCTTTTAATTCAGGTAGTTGATCGAGCATTACATTATATTCTGAGTCTTTAACTCTTTGATCTCCTTTAATTATTATGTTCCATAAATAATCAAACGAGTCCTTCACACCAACATCATCTGATTTGATTAAATGGCTCCAAATTATACCTGCTAAGAATCTAAATAATTCATTGTCAAACTGATATCCATGTGTCATTAAGCACTCGTAATTGTTATCTAATTCTAATCCGTTAATTGTAATTTTATTAATAAATCCATCAAATACATGTTCTATTGAGTCATATAGAAGAATAGAATCTGTATTATCAAATTTTTTTAGTACAACATATTGACAGAATATCCTTTCATCAAAAAGATCATCAAAAATACCGATCTTAAATCGTTCTAAAAATTTAATTTTTCTATCATGGAATTTTTTATCATAATTACCTGTCACAGGAATTTCATGATTACCAAGAACAAATACAAGCTTTTTTTCATTCCGAATTTTATTTAAATCCTCAAGAATGCTCTTTATCTGTTTATTATTAAGGAGAGTATGAGAAATATCAGTGCAAAGATCAAAAAAGTCCCCCAATACTACTAGAGCTTGCAAATCATTACTAAATTCCCCATTTTTAATGTCATTTAGAAATTTTTGGAATAAATTTAATTCACTTTTTAATGCTCCCACATGAATATCTGAAACCACTAAAATCTTGGGATTAAGATCATCATTAACTATTTTGAAAACCTTTATGATTAAGATTTAATTGGATATATGATAAAAATATCACAATTTCCTATATAAACTTAATATAAATGGCTATATCTTTTTCTAAAACAATTTTAAAATTAGGTAAAAATTGATATTAATTATTTTAGTCTAATTTCCTTACCTTTTTTTAGAAGTAACCTATTATTATCCTATTTTAGCGCTTTGGCCTCCATCTACAGGAAAAATTACTCCAGTTATAAATTTTGCCTCATCTGATGCCAAGAAAAGTGCAGCGTAAGCAGTATCCCAAGCATCTCCCATTCCCCCTTTAAGAGGAACTAATTTATTTCTAAATTTAATAACATCTTTCTTATCAGTTCCTGTTTCACGTACAAATCCTTCAACTGCCATGGGAGTATTCAATAATCCCGGCATAATTGCATTGACGCGAATCCCTTTATTAGCGTAAGATAATGCTATTTGCTGAGTTAGGGCATTGACTCCTGCCTTGGATATCTTATAAGCTGTAATGGGAACGGGTGCGCACACGGCAGCAACAGACGAGATATTTACTATAGATCCTCCTCCTTGTTTCTGCATTATCGGTAGGACATATTTGCATGTAAAAAACGTACCCTTTAGGTTTGCATTAAATATTCTATCCCATGACTCTTCGCTTAACCTAGTTACTGGTCGATCTCCTTCTCCAATACCCACCACATTAACCAAAACGTCTATTCTATCATAGACCTCAACACATTTTTCAACTACTTGACGACAATTCTCTTCATTAACGATATTAGCCTCAAATGTAAAACATTCACCCCCTTCTTTTTCGATCATAGATTTAGTTTCATTAGCAGAATCAATATTTTTGTCCACAAGCATTACCTTAGCCCCTTCGCGGGCAAATAATATTGAAATAGCTCTCCCATTTCCAATAGTATCTCCAGGTTGTTGTCCTGCTCCAACAATTATAGCAACTTTATCTTTCAAACGGTCTGCCATTTTCTATTTCACTCACATTATTTTTTTATTTTTAATTTAAGAATTCTAATAAAAGACATTTGTTCATTTCTACTTAAAAGATTTGTTATCTAAATCATAAAACTTTGATAAAAAAAGTTTCAAATAAGATTTTTAAAAAAATTTTTCTGAATTGTTTAAATTGATCTTCCATTAGAGTTTTGTGCAATCTAAACTTTAAAGAGTAAAGTGGGAAAGTTGTGGGCGATATTGATCGTAATATTTATATATTCGATTTGTATTATAAATAATACTATGAGACGAGTAAAAATAGCGAATAAATCGCTACGATGCATGGGTACCTTAAAGGAGAGGCAATATCTTAGCGAACGCTCTAATCAATAATCCATCAAATCCGTCTCTGTAGAAACTTTTTATTTTCTGTTTTTTATTGATGAATATAGTTTTTTGTAGACATATTCAATACTTCTCTGATTCTTACGATATTATTGGTACTTTGTTAATATTCGAAATGCTTACACCAAATATTTCTTCTCTTATTTGAATCAAAAGAAATCGGGATTATACTCTATAAAATTGTGATGATAAGGGACCGTAGCTCAATGGAAGAGCGACTGGGTTGCATCCAAAAGGTTGAGGGTTCAAATCCTTCCGGTTCCACCAAATGTAGTAGATTTCAATAAAAAAAATGGAGGTGATGAAAAAAACTTAGCAATTGTCGCCATGAAGCGACCATTTAACACGTTTGAGATCTCTGATCTCAAACACCCCTAAATTTTTTATTTCTAAATGTATTACAACAAAATTCAAATTTAGAAAAAAATTTAAATCTTATCATGGAACTTTCACACATTACCAAAGGATTTACGGAGTCCGTAATACGTGAAATGACTCGTGTAGCAAATGAATATGAAGGATGTATAAATCTCGCTCAAGGATTTCCTGATTTTTCTGCTCCAGAATCTATAAAAAATGCTGCAATTGAAGCAATAAAGGCAGACATAAATCAATATGCTATAACTTGGGGATCTCCATCATTGAGGGCAGCTATTGCAAAAAAAGTAGCTCAGTATAATAAAATGAATTTCGTGGATCCGAACAAAAATATAACAGTTACCTGTGGTTCTACTGAAGCTATGATTTCTTCCTTGAAAGCCATTATAAATCCCGGAGATGAAGTAATTATATTCGAACCGTTTTACGAAAATTATGGTCCGGACTGTTTATTATCTGGAGCTATGCCTCGTTACATTGAATTAAAGGCTCCCGACTGGGATTTTGATTTTGAAGAACTAGAACGACTTTTTAATGATAAGACTAAAGCCATAATCTTAAATACACCCAATAATCCTACTGGAAAGGTATTTGATGAAAAAGAATTGAAATATATTTCGGATTTATGCATAAAACATAATTGTATTGCTGTGACCGATGAGATTTATGAACATATATTATATGACAATCAAAAACATTTTTCCATTGCCTCATTACCGGAAATGGAAAATTATTCTATAACAATTAATTCCATATCTAAGACTTATTCTCTTACTGGTTGGAGAGTTGGATGGGCAATCGCAAGTGAAAAAATAACTAATGAAATAAAAAAGGTTCATGATTTCTTAACGGTGGGTGCTCCGGCACCTCTTCAAGAAGCAGCGGCATTTGCTTTATCTTTGGATACTAATTATTATACTTGGTTAGCAAGCTTCTATCAAAATGCAAGAGATGTGTTATATAATATTTTAAAGAATACTAATCTCCAGCCAATAAAACCCGGAGGAGCATATTATATCATGACCAATTGTGAAGAATATATGAAAAAATACAATTTGGGTAATTCCTATGATTTAGCAATTCATCTAATTAAAAATATAGGAATAGCAACCGTTCCTGGTTCTTCTTTCTATGCAGATCCGATCACAGGGAAATTTCAAACCCGTTTTTGTTTTTGTAAAAAAGAACAAACACTAAACACAGCTGTCTCATATTTAAAAAAATTAAGTAAAGAATAATATAAGAAAGTTAAGGAAAATACCCCTCTCAATTTAAATATTTTTCAATGAATTTAGCAATATTCTCAATGGCTTGTCTACTATCAGGCAGAATATCCACAAAATTCTGAAACATATGAATCATCCCCTCATAAATTTCTAGCGTTATATCAACGCCTGCTGCCTTGGCACTTTCAGTTAATCTTACAGAATCATCTAATAATACCTCATAACTCCCTACTTGAATTAACATGGGAGGAAATCCTTCTAAACTGGCATACACAGGGGATACTAATGAATTCATTGGATCTTTTCCCTGTAAGTAAGCATTAGCTAACATTTTGAGCATTTCTATTGTGATATTTGGTTCAAATTTGGCATTTTTTTTTAAAGTGCCCCCTCTTAACGCTAAATCCGCCCAAGGAGAAATAAGAATCATCGCACTCGGTAAGGGAAGCTTTAACTCTTTTAATTTTAAGACCGTTGCGACAGCTAATCCTCCTCCCGCAGAAGCTCCACTAATTATTACATTTTTAGACTCAATTCCGGAAGAAAGAATCCACTGATATGCTTTTATTGAATCTTCTAATGCTGCCGGAAAAGGATGTTCAGGGGCTAGACGATATCCAACATTTAGGCAGCGTAGATGCGAGGAACGTCCTATAAGAACTGGAATCCTTCTTCTAGTTTTAAGCGTCCCTATAACATATCCCCCACTAAATAAATGCATAAATATTTGATGCTCACTAACGTTAGGATTTATGATCAATTCAGCTGCTGCTCCATTGACATCAATCGATTCATATTTTATATCACTGGGAAGAGGGCCATGTAAATTCATAGCACTATATTCAGATTGATAACGTGAGAGTTCTATAATTATATTCAAATCGTTCTCTTTTATAGCCTCATCCACATCTATTCCTTCCTTACGTTTCTTCTCTGTAAATTGCTTCAGTGCTTTCATACTCAATGAATCTTTTTTTGCTAATAATTTTGCCAAATCTGGACGGATATTTGATTGTTTTTGATTGGTTTCTAATTCAACCATTTTTTTGGCTCACCTAAATATGATCTATAAGAATTTAACTTCTAAATAATTTGGTTACAATGTGCATTTCAAATAAAAATAAGATAACTAGATAATTCGATTAATAAATCGCAAGATCATGAAAACAAAGAAAAAAAAAAGTTAGTTTTATGACGGGAAAGAGAATATTATTATGGCAAATGAAGAATTAATTTCCCTGTGGCTTACTCTATTGACAATAAAAACGCTCGGTTCGTCAGGTCAAACTTTTCGATTGTGACATCCGTTTTTGATTCTTCATAATTATTCTCACCTATTGGAATTTTAACAACTAATTTGTAATCCTCCAAATAGAGATTATTATAAACAATACTATTCACTTTGTCAAAGTCTAAAAATTGACCCAACAATATTCACCTCATATAGTTTTTTATAATTTTTTATATTGTATGTTAATTTTTTTTGAGTTATTATGATCATTTAATCTACTTGCATATTTAAATCTTATGCAAAATGATATTGATCAAGGAGAAAACTGTACGTATGATCACTCTATTTATATAAGTATATGATCATTTAAAAAATAAGAAAAAAAAAGATTTAAAGCCCTAGTTCGGCTAATTTTTCTTTATTAATTCTAACTTTATTCGCGTTAAGGTCGTATAATTTCCAAAAGGTCAAAGTTGAAATGAGTATAAAAATCATTGGAATCAAGGCAAGATGCATTTGAATTCCCCAAATGGCTTCAGCAGATTGAACCTCTACGTTTTCATTGAATCCTGTAAGGGTGTGTACAATAGCAAAAGTTAATGCTTGAGCAACTAAAGAGAAGCGACCAAAAAAGGCCCTAACTCCATAAGTTATTCCTTCTGATCTTTTTCCTGTTCGAACCACCTGCTCATCAATTACATCCCCTAAGACCGGATCCAGTAATATCCAAAAGCCTCCGAGACCAAAACCCCAGATGAGAATTGCAAATACAAAGAGATAATAATCAGTAATAAAAATCAGAGGTGCCGTAACTATTGTCATAACTGCTCCTGCAAATATGATCGTTTTCCGATTATCATTAATTTTTTGTCCAATAACTATCCATATTGGGAATGAAATTAATGAGCCAATGAGAAAACCGATCATTACTAATGATATTGCTTCGGCTTCCATTCTAAAAATATAACGTACCAAATAAGGAATTGAAGCAATCATACAGGCGGTCATGGATTGATAAAGTACAAACGCGATAAAGTATGCTACGAAATTTTTTTGTTTAATTTGTGTTTTCATAGTCTTGAAAAATGGATCTCTTTTAGGTTCTTCTAGAGCTTTCGCAAGATAAAGATCAACATATAATTGATCATCACGAACGCCGGGGATTGCTAAAGATAATGCTACTAAACCTATTATTACAATTACAATCGATTGAATGAAATAAGTATTTATTTCTCCAAATGTTATGAATAAAGGTGGTACTATTGCTCCTAATACAATTCCAAAAACCGAAATCATAATTCCTAATCCTGCAGCTGTTCTACGTTCCTTAACTGAACGAAATTTGTCAGGGAAAAGTGCATAAAAGTTGACCATATAAATTGATTGGAATGTATCATACAAGCATGTGGCAAGTAATAACCACAAGAATATCAACAGAGCTCCTTCAACAGGATCCTGATTTGGCGGGATATATAAAAGAATATAGCAAATAATCCATGGTATTCCCCCCAAAAGAATAAATGGAAAGCGTCGTCCCCATTTCTTAGTAAATTTAAATGGTCTATCTGTTAAGTAACCAATAACAGGATCATTAATGGCGTTGTATAGGGCAAATATGATAAATCCAAGCCCGACTAACCAAACGTTTAGTTTAATTTCCGTTTCATAAAAAAAGAACACATACGCTCCAAAAGCCATTGTTAAAAATTCATCATTAAATCTTCCAAAACCATTAGAAAAATAGGTTAATTTAGAATGTTTAACTTCTGGTTCTTTCATTTTTAAAACCTTTATTTACGAATTTGTATT
>SDNV01000094.1 GCA_004524515.1 Promethearchaeota archaeon | reverse complement strand
GCGGCCTAATTGTCCATGAGATGGGAGGGTTTCCACCTAGCCACCGTCCTGCCAAATTTCTTTTCAGGTATCATCCACACGCGGGGAGTACCAAAATTATGTTTTGACTTGAATGGTTTGTAATAACAATATAACTATTGGTTAGCCTCGTATTAAAAGGTTGAGGTTTAAAAAAAAAGTAAAATGAAAAAAAAGATTAAATTAGATTTGAAACAAATCAGTTGATAAATATCTCTCACCGGTATCTGGAAGAATAACTACGATATTATCTCCTCTCTTAAAATCCTTAGATGCTTCGTAAATCCCAGCCCAGGCTGCAGCACCTGCAGAGATTCCAACGAAGATACCTTCTAATTTAGCTAATTTTCTTGCCGTTTCAACGGCGTCACTATAGGCTACCTTAATAACTTTATCATATATTTCGGTGTTTAACACATCAGGAACAAACCCTGCACCAATACCTTGAATTTTATGGGGGCCAGGATTACCTCCAGATAAAACGGGTGAATCAATTGGTTCTACAGCGTAAATCTTTACATGATTTTTTACTTTTTTTCTCAAAACTTCTCCGACACCTGTAATAGTTCCTCCAGTGCCAATTCCCGCAACAAGTCCTTCGACTTTTCCATCGAGATCATCAAGAATTTCTTCAGCCGTAGTTTTTCTATGGATTTCAGGATTAGCTTCATTTTTAAATTGTTGAGGTATGAAGACTTTGTCGTCGTCTTTAGCTAATTCTTCAGCTTTTTCAATAGCACCTTTCATTCCACTTGAGGCAGGGGTTAATACCAACTCAGCACCATAAGCTTTCAAGATTTTGCGTCTTTCAACAGTCATGCTATCGGGCATTGTTAGAATCAATTTATATCCTCTAGCAGCAGCTACTAAAGCTAAACCTATTCCAGTATTACCTGAAGTAGGTTCGACAATGATAGTTTCCTTATTGATGACTCCTTCCTCTTCAGCCCTGTGAATCATTGCCATACAAATTCTATCTTTAACGCTGGCTCCAGGATTAAATGCTTCAATTTTAACGAAAATTGTTGGATCGATATATTCTGTTACTTTATTTAATCTAACAAGTGGAGTTCGTCCAATAGTCTCAACTATATTTTTATAAATTCTTCCCATTTACATTTAACCTCTTTTTAAGTATTTAGTTATACTTGACTATCTTGAGTGACTTAGTATGGAATCTCAAATTTAAAGAAAAGTGCAATTTTAGCAGGTTTTAATCAAAAATCGAAAATGAGAAGTAGATTGAACTTTTTTAAATCTGATAATTTAACCTTTTTCGTAAGAGAACTTCTTCATTTACAAGATCTTCCAAGGTAATATTTAATAAATCTTTAAATTTGACTTCAATATTTTTCCAGAATGCCTGTAAAACTTCTGTATTTTTTGAATAATCTAATATTGTAATTGAACTTTCTAAAACTTCTATTATATCAATAATTCTTATTTTATTCGGAGGTTTCTTAAGTTTATAACCACCTTGAGCTCCTCGAACACTTTCAACGAGATTTCCTCTTTTCAAACTAATTAAAAGCTTTTCTAAATAGGATTTTGGTATATTTTGAGCTTTAGAAATATCTTTTATTTGCATATGACTCTGATTAAAATTATTTGCTAATTCAAAAAGAGCTGAGAGTGCATAATTAATTTTTTCAGAAAAAACTCTCATTTTTTTTAAAGTTTTATTATTATAGTTATAAAAGCTAATAAATTCCTATTTAAATAAAAAATTAAGAATAATTAATCTTTATGATTAAATTCCAGCACCAAATTCTCCGTAAAGAATTTCAATATCAGTTTTTTTTTTATATTTTTGTCCTGATAGCATTGACTCCAAATATTCAATCCGAGAGTTCATTTTTGAAAGTGCTATAGATATTGGATCAGGTAAATCTCCATGAGATAAATCAATTTTTTGTATTTTTTTACCATCTCTAGAAATAATTCTTCCTGGAACCCCAACTACAACAGAATTGGGAGGTATATCTCTAACAACTACAGAATTTGCTCCAATTCTTACATTATCTCCAATAGTAATAGGCCCTAATAATTTCGCTCCAGTGCCGATAACGACATTATTACCAACAGTGGGATGGCGTTTAATAGGTTCGCCTGTTGTCCCTCCTAAGACTACCCCTTGATAAATCGTCACATTGTCTCCAATCTCAGAAGTCTCCCCAATCACAACACCTCCTCCGTGATCTATAAAAAAATCTCGTCCAATATTTGCTCCTGGATGGATTTCTATTCCAGTCATTTCTCGAGCAATTTCAGAAATGTAGCGTGGTACGAAAGGCATTTCAATTTTCCAAAAAAAATGAGCTATGCGATGTAAAAGAATAGCCTTAATACCTGGGTAGCTTGTTAATACTTCTAAAAGTGACCTCGCTGCGGGATCTTTATTAAAAGCTGCACTTACATCTGAGACAAAAAAATTCAATATTTTTTGAAGATTCTCATCTATTTCGGTTCGATCAAGCTCCGTTAAACGAAAATTGAGATCTAATATACATTCAGAACAATAATTATAGTGTTCCTTTTCCTTATCGGCTAAATTCCTTCCACAATTTAAACATCTAATAAAATCTTCCATTTTCTTTAAAAAATATTATTTCATTGTATAAAGATGATAAAAACAAGAATAAAAAATTATGTGCAATCTTTTCATCTATATAATTTAAATTTACAACAAATTTACATCTTATATAATGAAAGTATAAAATTAACCTCCAGCAATCGCAGGTAAAAATATGATTTCATCTCCATCTTGAATAATTGTTTCGATATCGTTATAATGTTTAATATCCTTGCCATTCAAACTTAGTAAAATATATTTACTTAAAATCCCTGTTGATATAAATATGGTATTTTCAAATTCTTCTCCAAAATTCGAAATTAACTCATTAATTATATCTCTGATGGTTGATTTATCTTTAATGGGTAGTGAAATTTCTTTTATTCCAGTAATATCTTCTAATATAGAGAGAAATAATACTTTTACTTGTAATTCAGACATTAGGTTTCAGAATTTTATTTTTAATTTTTCTTTCTAATATATTAAACATATATAAAATAATTAATAATTTGGATTATAAAATCTAAACATAAATTAAGGTTTTGTAAATATCAATTAGCGTGGTTTCATGATAAAACAAAGATTAACTATAGGACATTTATCAACAGCCTATCATACCAATTTTATTTTAATGGCAAATAAAGATTTGGAAATTAATTTATCACGTGAAATAAATTGGATTTTTTTTGGAACAGGACCTTTAATGGTTGATGCTTTTCGGCAAGGAAAACTAGACATTGGTTATATGGGATTACCTCCAGCTATAATTGGTATTGATAAAGGTGTTCCAATAAAATGTGTTGCTGGGGGGCACGTAGAGGGAACTATTATCGTCGCAAAAAAGAATTTCATGAATTTATATAATTTCAATAATGATATAGGAAAGGTTCTTACTCAGTTTAAAGGAAAATCAATTGGTGTTCCAAGCAAAGGATCGATTCACGATGTAATTTTAAACCATTATCTTAAAAAATACAATTTGGTAAAGGATATTCAAGTAAAACATTACAAACAAGCAGAATTCATCGCATTAGATATGAAAAAGGGGATTCTTGAAGGAGGTGTGGGGACACCAGCTTTAGCAGTATTTACTTCAACTATGTTAGATTCTCATATAATATTACCACCCGAAATATTATGGAAAAATAATCCTAGTTATGGTATTTTTTGCCATAGAGACTTGATTGATACTGAACCTCAAATTATTCATGGTTTTTTAACTAATCATAAAGACGCGTCATATTTAATTAGAAATTCACCTTCCATGGCTGCTGAAATGATTGCTAATACATTTAAAATAATCAAAAAAGATTACGCTCAGGCAATTTTAGAAATTTCTCCTAAATATTGCATTGCGCTTTCAGAGGGATACATAAAAGCAACAATGCAATTTGTTAATACCCTACATGAATTAGGATACATAAATAAAAATCTAACAGTTGAAGATATTTTCAGCTTTAATTTTATAAAAACAATACATCCTGAAGCAGATCACTATTAATCGCTACCCTCTCTATATAAATATCTATAAATTTAATAAAAAAAAGCAAAGAACGAGACCAAAATTCAAAAAAAGACAAGGAAAAAGCAAATCACATTTTTATTAATAGGACGGTTGCGATTTGATATAGTAAAGGGCAAACGAAAAAACTATATTGAATTTTTAGGTTCCATTCTTCTGAAGACTGAAGCATGAATAAAATAATTAAAATCATTTAAAAATTTAAATGCAAAAATGACACATAAGTTTATAGAAACTGAAATTGTAATTAATAAAAGAGAAAAAAATGATAGGAAGACTATGTTGAAAAATGTTAAAAGAATCCATTTTAAAAGAAGTCCCTAATCTTAACTGCTTCAAATACAATAGAGAATTTAAACTTGAGTCAGGTGAATGTCTTCCTCAATTCAAGTTAGCGTACGAGACATATGGTAAATTAAATTCAGATAAATCAAATGTTATTCTAATATTTCATGCTTTATCGGGGAGCTCTCACGTTTATCGGGATAATACTAAAATTAGCGGATGGTGGGATGAGATGGTGGGTCTAAATAAGCCATTTGATACCGCTAAATATTATATAGTATGTGTAAATATATTGGGGAGCTGTTATGGCTCAACTGGTCCATCATCAATAAATCCCATTGATGGAAAACATTATGCTCTAAAATTTCCAATAATTACGGTTCATGATATCGTAAGATCAATAAAATTATTAATAGATCACTTAGGTGTAAAGAAAATTCTAGCTGTTACTGGAGCAAGTTTAGGAGGATTTCAAGCTTTAGATTGGGCAATAAGTTATCCTAATATCACTTATTCAGTAATTCCAATGGCAACGGCAGCGTACGCAACAACATTTAATGTTGCATTTAATGAAGTGCAAAGACAAGCTATCTATTCAGATCCTGATTGGAAAAATGGGAATTACTATAATTCTACTCCGCCTAATGCCGGATTGAAAGTTGCGAGACAAATAGGTCACATTACATATTTAAGCGAAGATTCAATGAGAGAAAAATTCGGTCGTAATTTACAACATAATCCAGAATTAATATTTAAATTTACAGAAGAGTTTCAAGTAGAAAGTTATTTGCAATACAAGGGAACATCATTTACAAAAAGATTTGATGCCAACTCTTATTTGTATATAACTAAAACGATTGATTATTTTGATATTCGAAAAAATGGTAACTTAAGTCCTACTTTTTCCCTATTAAAAAATCAGAAGTTTCTTGTAATTTCTTTCACATCCGATTGGCTTTATCCTACTTCTCAATCAAAAGAGATTGTTTTTGCTTTAAAATCTAATGATATTGAAGTAAGTTTCGTCGAAATTGATATGAACTATGGACATGATTCTTTTTTAGTAAAATGTAAAGATTTACGCGAAATTGTATATAATTTTTTGAATAATCTTAAACCAATTTAAAATTTAAAAATGTATAAAGAAAATGCTTAAGAGAAGAGATCTTCGGAAAATTGCTGATATCATCAAACCTAAAAGTAGAGTGCTTGATTTAGGATGTGGCGATGGAACTTTATTGTCTGAATTAATCAATGAAAAGCAAGTTACTGGTTTAGGTATAGAAATTTCTTTAGAGCGTATTAAAAAATGTCTTGAACGTGGAATCTCTGTTGTTCAAGAAGATTTAAATGAAGGTTTAAAAGACTTCCAAGATAAATCATTTGATTATGTAGTTCTAAGTCAAACTCTCGAGGATATTTCTAAACCTGTCTACCTAATTCATGAAATGCTTCGTGTTGGAAAGAAATGTATTATTAGTTTTGAGAATTTTGCCTATTGGAAAAATCGGATTTCATTCTTAATTAGTGGATATGTTCATAGAGGAGAAATTAAAAGCGATTTACTGCGTGATGGAGAAAAACAGCAAATACTTACTGTAAATAAATTTTACAAATTCTGCTCGAATTACAAGTTTACAGTATGCAAACAGATTTTTCTCCCTAATGGCAAACTCAGTTTGACCTATAAATTTCCAAATTTTTATTGTAAAACTGCGATTTTTATATTAAAAGGCGATTAATCAATTTATTATAATAAATTTATGATTATAAAGGAGTAAATTTAATCTCAAATGAGTATTGATTGGAATCAAATCCGAAAAGAACAGTTCCCCGCACTTGAAATATCTGTTTACTTGAAAGCAGCAGGGGGCTCTCCAATGAGCACTGCCGCTTATAAAGCAGGAATTAATTATTTTAATGAGATGCATTTAGAAGGTGATAATTATTGGGAGAAATATCTTTTAGAACTTGATGAAGCAAGAGCTTTAGTTGCTGAGTACATAAATTCAAATGTCGAAGAAATAGGTTTTTTAACCAATACATCATCGGGGATGAATGTTATTGCTCGCATAATAGAGAAAGGTGGAATTATTTATCCCGAACAAGAATTTCCTTCCTCAATTCACATTTTTAAATCACTTGGATTTAATACGATTAAAATTAAAGCCAGAAATGACAATATGTATCAAATAAATTCTTTTGAAAATTTTATAAAGCAAACCTCAAGATACTCAATACACAGCCATGTCCAATATTTAACAGGATTTAGGCAAGATCTAAATGAGCTTGGGGAATTCTGTATCCGCCATAAAATACTGAATATTTTAAATGCGACTCAGTCTTTTGGAGCTTTTCCTATTGATGTAAAAAACCAGCATATTGATATGCTCGTTGCTTCAGGATTAAAATGGGCTTGCTGTGGATATGGAATTGGTATATTATTCATAAAAAAGAGGTTTATAGATGAAATTAATTTGCCGTTTTCAAGTTGGCTTAGTGTTAAGGATGCGTTTTCAATGGACAATGATAATTTAAATATCATTAAACAAGTCAAATCCATGGATGGATTAGGAGGGACACCAAATTTTCCTGCGCTCTTAGCATTGAAAGGGGGATTAACATTATTAAAAACGATTGGAAATGGAAATATTCAGACCGGCGTTATGAGGATCAATAAAAGAATTATGGCTCTAGTATATGAATTTATATCTCAAATCCAAAATCTAAATTTTAAAATAATTACACCTCTCGATTTAAATCATCTTTCTGGAATAATTACTATTGAAGATAAAAGAGCAGAGTCTATTTATAAGAAATTATTATCAAAAAACATCCTAATCTCTCTAAGAAATTATCCAAAATCGCCTGAGAAAACCCTTCTCAGGTTTGCCTTTAATTATTATAATAATTTTGAAGATATAGAACAAGTTATCAAGGTCTTAAAGAAAATAATCTAAAATGAATGAGAAGACTAAAAATCTAAAATTAGTAATAGGAAAACCGATTGGTGGTTTTCATGGAGTTTCTGTTATATTTCCAAAATTTAAAGATATTATAGACTATGAGGAAGGAAATATCATTTTAAATAGAGGTTATCCTAGATTTGTAACTCATCCCTTTGTAAGAAAGGTTGAAGACAATTACAAGAAAAAATATAACGCTGTTGAGACATTATGTTGTCAGAGCTTTGAATCTGCAATATTTCTCGTTTTTGATTATTTCATTCGTAAAGGAGTAAAATTCTTTATCACTAAAGGGTTACCATCAAAATTTTTTAAGTTTTTTAATCAAAAATTTCCAAATTTCATTTTTAAAACGGATTTTTCTCAAGCTAAAATTATTTTTATTAATGAGGATCGGTGGCAAAATAATATAAAGACTGAGAAGAACATCTTGATTGGGATAATTGATAACGAGATTGACAATTTGAGTGATTTTTCAAAAAAATTTGATATTCTAATATGTAAAGATAATCAAAACGATATAGGAATTATAATCTTTTATAATGATATTTACGAAGATTTTCTCTTAATAAGGAGACATAGTGGTTTGATTGCAAGTTCCCGCAAAATTAATGGAGCGATGAAGGCAGAGCGAGAATCTTACAAAAAATATGAAATTAATTTGAAAAGAATTCTTTCAAATTTAGAGAAATCAGATTTAAATAATTGTTTTTTATATCCTTCAGGTATGGCCGCTGTTTTTTCTGCTATTTATTCCTTAATATCTCCCGCCAAGTCTAAATTTATAGCTTTAGGCTCGTTATATGTGGATACAATAAGAATTCTGGAGAAATGGCCGCAAAAGTTTGGGTTAAGCAAGACAATTTTTGTTCAAAGTGACTTTGAAGCAGAATTGAAGAAAAATATTGATAATAGTACAGCAGGAATTATTTTTGAAATCCCTTCTAATCCATTAATTCAGGTATTAGATTTAAAAGAAATTGTGTCAATTGCTCACGAAAATGGTATAAAGGTAATTATTGATAATACCATTGCTACCCCGTATAACCTTAATCCGTTTGATTATAATGTTGATATCGTCGTTCATAGTACAACAAAATTTCTAAATGGAAAAAATAATCATATAGGTGGAGTGTTGTTGATTAATGATAAAGATTTTAATGAGGATATAAAAATCGTTAAAAATATAATGAACTTACATATGTCTCTTGATGATATTAGAACCTTAACTCGAAATCTGCAAAATTTTAAAACTCGGATGAAAAAAATAAATAAAAATAGCCTCGTAATTGCTAATTATCTAACAAATCATCCATCAGTAAATAGAGTATATTATCCATTCTTGAAAACAGATTCTAATTATAAAATAGCGAAGAAATATCTTAAAGGAGGCAGTGGATTGATTAGCTTTACGTTGAATAACTCTACTAGAGAAAATGCTGAAATTTTCTATGATAACATAAAATTGCCGATTTTGAAAGGGCCTAGTCTAGGTTCTGAAAAAACCTTATTGAGTCCATATGTTATAATGGCTCATTTTAACGATTCTATCGAAAAATTAAATCAAATGGGACTGGATTTTTATCTCATGAGAATTTCTGTAGGAATTGAACCTGTCGAAAGGATTATTGGAAGTTTAGAAATTGCTCTAAATAGCATAAAATAGTGAGAATGAATGTTTACTTTTTATGTTAAGAATTATTTTATTAATTATGATATTTGATGATGTTGATAAACAAATTCTAAATGAGTTACATAAAAATGGACGAGAAAGTTTAACTACACTTAATACGAAGATTTTTAAACCTGATAGCGAAGTTATGAGCCATACTGGTGTTAAAAAGAGAATTACAAAGTTAGAAAAAGCAGAAATTCTTAAAGTTCAAGGAAATATTAATATTAGCAATCTTAATTATAAAGCGATGCTAATTCTTTTGGAAATGAAAAATTATGATGAAGTAAAGAAAATCATAAAAGCCTATACAGAATGTCCAAGAGTCTTTTTATTAGCTCAAATTACCGGTGAGTATAATTTAATAATGGGAATTGTGGGGCAAAATACTGATGTTTTACATAGATACATAAATTATTGTGGTCCTACTAATAAAGAAGGGATCTTACATTCTCAAATATTTTTTATATCTTATCTTGATCGCCCACAATTTCTTCCAATAAATCTTTTTAGCAAAGAAAGCCAAGAATCCAGATGTGGAAACATATGTAAGAAATGTGAAGCGTTCCTAGATGGTAAATGTGATGGATGTGGCAATTTCTAATCTGACTTTTCTTAAATTAACACCTTTTCTCTTTTTCTTCAAGTTTAAAATTTAATCTATAGAGATTTTAATTTTATTAAAAAATTAAAATTCTTTTTAATTTTGATTAGGGTTCAAGTGATTTTCTTAGATCAATTCCAGAAAAATCATCTTTTAAAACAGAATATTTTTTTAGAAGTATTGCTATAGCGTGTAAATAATCCCATTCTAAATCGATAAACTGTTCACACACAGAACAATAATAACTTACAATACTATTAAATTTCAAGAGCTTAGGTCGAAGTCCTCTAAAACAATAAGGGCATTTTTTAGGTTTTGAATCGTGAGCTTCAATTATTTTTTTAACTTTTTCCAATTCTGCCATATTCAATCACTACTTTTTTTAAAAAGATGCAAAATTAATAAATTTTAAACTAATAAATTTTAATCTTTGAGACAGTTTATACTTATTAATTACAAGATTTTTAAGGATATATTGCATTTTTTAATAAACGATTTTAGATTTTCAATTAGGATTTAATTTAATGGTGTTTATTATGTCTAAAAGTAAAGAAAATGAATCTCTAAGATTGTTTAGTTAAGACATCAACGATTGAATCCCAGAAATCTTTAATTTGCCAAGGCTCTTTTTTTTTGATTTTTAGAGAAATACTTTTTAAAATTAATTTTAATTTTAAAGATTGAAAATAATTAATCATAGGGGATATTATAGCTAACATATATGCTCTTTCACCACTCCGAAATGTATTATCTCTGTAAGCATCAAATAAAAGATATCCACTCG
>SDNV01000010.1 GCA_004524515.1 Promethearchaeota archaeon | reverse complement strand
TTATTTAGATAATAGAACATGTCTTTAAAATTCTATTTATTGAAAAACTTAAAAAAAAATGAAAAATTTTTAGCTTAAACACACTAAAATATTTTAATTTGATTTTGAATGATTCTTTCCTTATTTTTATTGATCATCAATTCAATTTTACAGAATGATTTCAAATGGCCTTGGGAAGAGGAAAGACCAATAGAAGAATTATTTGAAGGCCCATCAATCGTTTTATGGGTTTTAGCATGGGTATTTTTTGGTATTGGTATGGTTTCTTTATTAATATTAGTTTTATATTCTAAGTATGGCAGAGAAATCTCTATTAAATTATCAATTATTACCATATTAACAAGTTCTATCTTTTTGGGATTTTCAATTCATTTTTTCATGCTCCAGGCAGGATATTAAAGAATTAGAACTATTTTAGGCTGCATTATGCAATTTTTGCACATTGTTAGCTCAAAATTTTCTATGCTATTTGTTTAAATTCTCTGGAATATGATTTAAACTCCATTGATATTATACATATATCGAAACTTTTTCAATTTCTATTTTTGAAATAAATTAATAATTCCATAAAAAAAGTAGTAGAAAGAGGGAAATATTACTCAAAAATTTAAATTTTTTCTTTCAATTTAAGTCTTGGAGCTAAACCTAAGCTCATCATTTCTTGCAAAAGTAGTTTGAAAGCATACGAACAAACAACTTTCGAAATTACTGTTCCTTCTCCACAGACAGGACAATATCGTTTATCTCTGTTTCTATCATAAACAGCTAAAAGCCCACATTTTTCACATACCAAAATTACGGTTCTATCTGACTCATCTAGCAGTCTTTCTTTTAATAATAAAGCAGATCCGTGACCAACAAGGCAATCTCTTTCCATTTCTCCAAATCTTAACCCTCCTTCTCTTGCACGTCCCTCAGTAGGTTGTCTAGTTAATATTTGTACAGGACCTCTTGCTCTAGCATGCAATTTATCGGCTACTAAGTGATATAATTTCTGGTAGTAAATTGGAGCGCAATATATTCCTGCCTCATATTTTTCTCCTGTAATACCGTTATACATTACTTCTCTTCCATTAAATTCAAATCCAGCTTCAACTAATTGTACTTGAAGTTTAGTTATATCCTTCCATTCAAAGGCCGTGGCATCTCCTAGTTTACCATTATTGCACGCAATTTTACCACTTATCCCCTCAAAAAGCTGACCTAGCGTCATTCTGGAAGGCATAGCATGCGGATTCACTATAATGTCTGGAATTACTCCTTTTGCGGTAAACGGCATGTCACATTCGGGTACTACAAGTCCAAGTACACCTTTTTGTCCATGGCGTGAAGAAAATTTGTCTCCTAATTCAGGAATTCTTAAATCTCTCACTTTAATTTTCACCAATTTATTACCATCTACAGTTTCTGAAATAATTACAGTATCAACAATTCCTTTTTCATTATGTCTCATATTCTTGGAGGTTTCCCTTCTATTTGGTTGCATAAGCTCAAATTCTTCGTAAGATTTGATAAATCGTGGAGGAGAGGTTCTTCCAATTAAAACATCTCCCCCGTCAACTTTGGTTTCGGGCTCAATTATTCCATCTTCTTCAGACAACAATCTATAAGATTCGGCAGATTTGAACCCCCTTACCCCTCTTTCAGGAATTTCAAATTTATCCACTTCACCGCCAGGATATTTTCTTTCTTCAGCATCATAAGTTCTAAAGAAATGGCTTCGTGCGAGACCTCTCTCAATTGAAGATTTATTTATGATAATCGCATCTTCTATGTTAAAACCTTCAAAACTCATCATCGCTATAACAAAATTCTGTCCTGCAGGACGCTTATTAAATCCGACGATTTCCATTGGACTTGTTTTCACGAGAGGTTGTTGAGGATAATGTAAGGTGTGACCCCGAGTATCTAGCCTCAAATGCATATTAGCAGCAAATAATCCTAATGCTTGCTTAACCATCCCAGCTTCGTATGTATTTCTAGGGGATTGATTATGTTCGGGAAAAGGAATTATAGAAGCACAGATCCCTAAAATAGCTGCGGGAGATATTTCAAAGTGCGTATGTTCAGCTGTTATATCTTCTTCAAACATCGCAATATACGCATTTTCTTCTTCCTCCGCATCCAAATACTCAATAACTCCTTTTTGCACTAAATCAGACCAAATAAATTTACCTTGCCTTATTTTTTCAATATCTTCTTTGGTAATCAGTAATTCTTTATCCCTTAGTACAAAAAGTGGTCTGGTAGCTCTTCCCGCATCACAGTTTATTTGAATTTCTTTTGAATCATGATAGTATCCAATATTTACATACTGACCAATCTCTCCTTTTCTGCGTTTTTCTCTAATTTGAAGGATAAACGCATTATATTGTTGATGAATTCCGATTAATTTTCCATTGAGAAATACTTTAACTTTGTCCCCTCTAATATTTTTAACCTGATTTATAGGAATTACTCCTAAATCTATTAATATATTTTCAAGAATCCTTTCATCAGTTCCAACAGATATAATAGAGCTTAACCCTAAATTCTTAACTAAACCACAATTGGGACCTTCCGGTGTTTCTGCCGGGCATATTTTACCCCATTGTGTAGGATGAAGATCTCTTGCCTCAAAATGAGGTTGACTTCTACTTAAGGGAGATATGACTCGTCTTAGGTGACTTAAGGTGCCTACATGATTTGTTCTATTTAATAATTGACTGACTCCTGCTTTTCCTCCCACCCAATTTCCGGTGGCTAAAGCATGCCTTATCCTTTCAGTAATTACATCTGCTCTGACCGCAGTTTTAATATTCGGTGCTCTACCCCGAACAGCAGTTCTTTCTAATTGATATTTAATATCCTTAACAAGATTTAAAAATGCGACTCTAAATAATGAGGTAAATAATTCCCCTGCTAATTTCAATCGTTTGTTTGCATAATGATCTTTATCATCAGGTTCTCGAAGTCCTAAAGCAAGCTCCATAACTTTTTGGGCCATTTGTCCTAAATAATATGCTTTTTTAATTCTATCTTCTTCATTATTTCCTATGTGAGGTAGAAGATATCTATCTAAAACCTGAAGTGCTCTTCGAATACGATAATCTTTAGTTTGTCCAATGGCAACACGTTTACCTATATAATCGAGGGCATTCTGTTGAGATTTTTCTGGATCCTTTAATACCTGAATTTCAGCAGCTACATCTACAACAGGAATTAATTCTTTTTCTATTTCTGGATTTTCTGATATAGCCTCAAATATCTCACGATCGGAATGTAATCCCAAGGCACGCATTAGAATTGCTAACGGAATTTTGCCCGGAACTGAAGGAAATGACACCCTTAAATTTCCATCTTTTTTTCTTTCTATTGTTACGGGGGCTCTAAATCCACTACGAGTGGAAAAAACTTTAGCTTGATGGGTTGCACTTGAGCTTCGACTTGCTTCTTCAGCTAATATTCTATTAGGAGCCAAATCCTCTTGAGTTACCAATACTCTTTCAGTACCATTTATAATGAAATATCCACCAGGATCTAAAGGATCTTCACCGCGATTTATCAATTCTTGTTCGCTTAATTTCTCTAACGGACAACGACAACTCTTTAACATGATGGGGATTTTACCAATATAAATATCTAGCGTCTCTTCTGCTTCTTCTCTCTGTGTTCTCTCATCTATAGTGATAGGTGTCATTTCCAAGGTTATATCTGCAGCGTAGGAGAGTTCTCTAATTCTAGCTTCTAGGGGTGTTATTTCCATTGTGGCGCCATCAGCTTCACGAACTTTAGGATTGCCCACCTTAATTTTTCCAAATTTTATTTTGAATCCCGGAATATCCGGCACAACTTCTCCAGATTCATTCACAATATCCTGCATCTCTAATTCAACAAATTGATTGTATGAATCAAGATGCTGACGAACTAATCCTTTCTCATCGAAAAGACTTTTTAAAATTACCCATTTATCTTCATTAGATAAATTATTAGAAATCAAACTTTAAGATACCCCCATAATTGATTTGATTATATTTAAAAAGAACTTATTAGGCTTTTTCTTTTTTAACATATCGATAATAATTTACAGTTTTTACAGTTGTAATAGAATCTCGTACAATTTTCACTATATCGCCCTCTTTGGCACCAATCGCGATTGCAACAGGGTCTTTTTCAGACATCTGAGGCAAATCAATAAGAGAAATTTGATATTTATCCAAAAGTTCTTGTGATTCTTGCTTTGTTAAAAGTACGTGTTTAGGAACCAGTTCATGTAATAATACATCGATTTTTTTTTTCTTGGTCAAAAAATAATTCCTCTTAAAGTTCCAAATTATTAATAAAAAAGTGAAGCGTAGGTAAAAAATTTTTCTATTTTTCCTAATTTATTTCTAAATTTCAATAGCCCTAGAATTAAAAATCTGGTCCTAAATTAAATACCCAATAACCACTTCTCTTACACAATATATTAACACTTAATCTTTTTTCCTCAAAAGCTTCCTCCAAATATTTTAAGATATAAGAAGCACCCATCTTTCTTTTTATTACAAATTGAAAAAATCCCCTTGGGGTTAAATAATTAGGAATCTCATTAATTACTTCCAGAAATTCATTTCTACCCCTTCTCATGGGAGGATTCATATAGATCCCATCGAATTTCATGTTTCTTTTTTTAACTGGTTCAAAATAATTTCCAGTCAATACCGTGAATCGATCCCTATCATCTGAAAAATTGTTTCTAATATTTTGTTTAGTACACCAAATGGCTCGCTTGTTTATATCTATAAAATAAATCTGGCTTTGAGGGGATTCATAACCTAGTACCATTCCAATTGGACCATAGCCACATCCTAAGTCCATTAAAATGCTAGGTTCCTCAGATATTGTCATGTATTCAATTAAAATCTTCGTTCCTAAATCTATTTTTTTATGAGAAAAAACTCCCGTTGCCGTTTTAAATATATAAAGATGTCTTCGTAAACTTTCTGAAACTGTAAAAGTTTTCAACTTAACATCAGGACTTTTTGTTGAGTAATGCTGATTTTTTTGGTCCATAATTTTCTTGTGGTGAATTATAAAATGTATTAATTCTTGTCATTCCATCGGGGATATATTCCACGATCCATAAAAATTTTATTGGTTTTAGCAACAATCCCAGATTTAGCTTTATATATTTCCATTGCATTCTTCTCGGCTCTGCCAAATCCAATAAGTTCTTTCTTCAATGTCATATATGCTACTAATAGATTTGATTCTATCCTCGCATCAATATAACAAACTCCCGCGGCAGCTAAGTCTGCACCATGACATAAAGCATCTACAGCAGTATCTCTAACATATATTTTTGGCAAATGTTCTACCATCTTTTCCATTGGAAATATTATTTTTCTTAGATAATACTCATCGCCTTCAGTTTGGAATATGGTATAAGCATCTTTTAAATTTTGAAGGGTAATTAAATTTTCTTCTTCCGTGAATTTGCCCACCTTTGTACGTCGTAATTCGAGCATATGCGCACCAGAACAAAGAGCTTCTCCTATATCAAAGCATAATTTCCGTATATAAGTACCTGCTTCACAGCCTACTCGAAATAAAACTCGATTTTCGTTGATTTCTAACAATTTAAGATAATAAATCTCTCTCATTCTTAATTTTCGAACAACAGATGATTTCAAAGGGGGTATTTGGTAAATCTTAGTTGTAAATAACTTAAAAATTGATTCAATTCTTTTATTTGGTTCAGGAGAATGGAGATTCATAACACAAATATACTCCTTTCCCGCAGTTAATAGAGCAGATAGAACTCGTGTAGCTTTTCCAAGAGCACATGGTAAAACTCCAGTCACTTTTGGATCTAAAGTACCACCGTGACCCGCATTTGAAATTTCTAAAATTTTACGAACCCATGAAACTACTTCATGACTCGTTGGTCCGCTGGGTTTATCAAGATTTATCACCCCATATTGTAGAAGAGTTTTAATATCTCTTTTTTCTGGTTCACAACCATATTCAGAGTTAGAAATATCCTGTGATTTTATCAGTAACTGCTCCGATTCATCTGCTGGTAGTTTGAACTCTGAATTACTCATGTTAATATTTTGGTAGAATTTTAAATATCAATAAATTCTATAGAAATTAAATTTTATGTAAAAATCTTGAAAACTATAATTCACATTAATAAAAAAATTAAATTTTTTAAAACGGGCCATGTGGGAATCGAACCCACGACCTTCAGGTTAAAAGCCTGCTGCGCTACCTGCTTACGCAAAAAGCGCGAAACGCGGTTTTTCTGCGCTAATGGCCCAGAAATATAAATTATGATTCTATAAGCTCGTTTTAAAACTAGTATAGTAGTAAATTTGTAATAGTTTAAATCTATAATAGTATAAAACTTTTTCTATGGGATTTAAAAATAGTAAACCGCTTAGGGTCCTCTTAAATAAAATATCATCTAAAATGTTCATATCCATGACTCTTTAGTTCAAATTTCTTGTTTTCTTTTAAAAAATAAATTTTTTCTTCCGAAATGACTTTTCCAATATTTAATATTTGCCCCCCATTATCAGTGATTAACTTTTTTGCTGATTCAAATTTGTCCGGATTGATAGTGAATAGATGAATAAATTCCTCTCCTCCATTAAACACTAATGGTTCTAATGGAATATTATATTGTTGAGAGTAACGAAAAGCTTCCGGTTCTATTAAAACTTCATCGAAACTTATCACAAAACCACAACCTGGATTTGATAACATTAAATCTATTAAGGATTTGGTAAGACCATCAGAAGAATCTATGCTTGAGGTAGCAAAATTGTTTTTGGATAAAACAAATGCCTCATTTCCGGAAATTTGTGGTTCTAAAACACTCATAATAGAACGCTTATAGCTCGAAAACCCGTTAATGTCTGATTTCTTATTTAAAAGGATATCAAATCCTACTCCAGTTAAGCCAAATTTGTTATTAGCGATTAAAATATCTCCAATCTTCAAACCCTTTCTAAAAATTACATTTGATATATTCTTAAAACCAAATATGGTAGGATTTATAATGATTTCTTTTGTCTCATTAATATCTCCCCCAATATAATCAAGATTAAAATTTATACAACTATCAATAATACCCTTCATTAAATTAATAAAATCCTTCTGCTCAAGTTCTCTTGGTAGGCCTAATGAAATAACTATTCCCTGTGGTTGAATTCCTTTTACAAGTAAATCACTTATATTCATAATAACTGATTTACGCCCAATTTGATACAAACTCATTTGAGGAGGTACGTCAGTCGTGGATACAAGCATATCAGAATTTAGAATTAAATCGTTCTCTGGTTTATTATTTTTAAGATCAAAAAAAAAAGAGTCTTCTCTTAATAAGGTCTTCCCCGTCTTTTTTAATATCAACTCCTCAATAAGGTTTATTAATTCAATTTCTCCAAGATTTCCTATCTGAGTATTATTATTCATTAGAAAAAATTTAAAATTTCTTTATAATTTATATTTAATAACTTAATTTTGATGCCTCTGTGGCTTAGCGGTATGAATGCATATTATTAATAGTGCGCCGACAGCGATAGATTTGCTAGAATAATTCGTTCTAATACTATAATCGTAATCTATCGGTCGGGGGTTCGAATCCCCCCAGAGGCTTTATAATTCTACAGCTTCCACGTAAATTTTTATAATTTGTAATGCTAACATTTTAAATGCGTCATCTATATTTTCACCTGTTTTAGCAGAAGTTTCGATATAACTTATTCCTAATTCCTGCGCTAAAGTTTCTCCTTCTTCTCTTGAAACATCTCTAGAATTCTTTAAATCAATCTTATTACCTACTAAAATCATTTTAATTTCCGGCGCTTCATTTTTTGTTTCTTCATACCAAATTTTTACATTTTCGAACGTTTCTCTTCTTGTTACATCATAAACTAAAAGTCCTGCTTCTGCGTTAGCAACATAGGATTGTCTAACTCGTTTAAACTGTGACTGACCTGCTAAATCCCATATTACAAATCGAACTTTTGATTGGAGTCCTTCAAAATCACACTCCTTTTTCATTATTGATGTTCCAATGGTTGATTTATAATCCACATCAAATACGTCCTCTACATATCGATGTACCATACTAGTTTTACCAACTGCTCCATCACCTCCTAAGATTAATTTGAAAGCATATTCTCCAGATTTAATCTTAAGTTTTTGAATTTTATCAATTTTACGCTCTATTTGACGACTAACCCTGTCTGTCATAATTTTCGGGATAACAGGACTGACCGTACGACCATCAAAAATTCTAGCAATTTTTTCGGCTGCTAAGTAGGCATAAGGAAAAATAGGATCCACCATAGCCATACTGTCTAGAACTGTAACAAATACAGATTCTGGTCCAGCTTCACAAAATATCAATCTATAATCTTCTGTGTCAAAAGTTCCTGTACCAAACGCACCTGAGCTAAATTCTTTTGTGATTCTGTTAAGTACAGGCTCAACTAATGCACTTACACCCCCCACAATTTCCTCATCTATAGATTTTTCATCTGAAGATCCAGATATTGCTTCCATTACTAAACCCTCCCTATTAACAATTATAGCTGCGATTAGATTATTCCCCACTTCTTGTTTATACCACTTCAATAATGCCTCCAGCCTTTTTCTATCGACACTCATGAACCCATACCGCGATTATGTGATTTTTATGATTTATATAACTAGAATTTATTAGAATATTTAATTAATTTTTCCTCTTAAACATAAAAATAATGGAATTTAAACTTTTATTAATTTAATTATAAAATTTTTCGATGATTTTCTCTTAAAATGATTGAAAAAACTAAAAATTCTCCTATATTTATTTTCCTTTAAATAATGGTTTTCTTTTCTCAAGGAAAGAATTTACTCCCTCTTTAAAATCTTCTGAAGTCGCATTTTTCTTTATATTGATTATTTCTTCATTTAGCTGAGCATTTAAGTCATTAGAAAATGACATGGTGAATAATTTTTTGGTACTTCCATATGCTAATGTTGATCCATGACTGACCCTTTGCGCTATGCCTTTCGCTTCTTCTAATAATACATCTTCTGAAGTGATTTTTGAGACTAAATTATATAACTTCGCTTCATCCGCATTAAGTATCCTATTTAAAATAGCTATCTCGTTCGCTAATGGTAATCCCTCAATTTTAGGGAGATGGAATGTGAGTGAAGAATCAGGAGAAAGTCCAACACTAGTAAAAGCCACACCGAACTTAGCCTTTTCGGAGCATATTCTTAAATCACATGCGCACCCTAAACTTAGCCCCACATCGAAACACGCCCCGTTTACAGCTGCTATCGAGGGTACGTTCAAATTTTTCATTATTTTTATCCCCTTATGGAATATAGTCGCTAATTCAAACAAAAAATTATCGGGCTTTTCTGCCTTTTTAAAAGCAGCTAAATCCCCACCAGCACAAAACGTATTACCTTTCCCAGTTATTAAAATACATCGGATTTTATCACTCTTAGATATAATTTCTAATGCTGAACAAAAATCCTCTGCTAAATGAAAATTTAAGGCATTCAATTGGATTGGACGATTCAAATATATTATAGCATAATTTTCGGATTCTTCTATTTCCAAAATAATTGTTTCTAATTTTGACATATCTTATCTCTAAAATTATTGACAATGTTAAAAGAAATTAAAGAATAAAAAATTTAAAATTTCAATTTTGTGGAATACTATCAGGTATTAAATTTGGTTCTTTTATGGGAATAAATGGAGTATAAGAATTTGATTCTTGTGTTGGAGTGCCGAAATCCGATATTTCTCCTTTTTCAAATAACGATTCTCGCTTTAGAATTAATTCGCGTTCAAAATCTAAAAGAGAATTTTTTGATTTTTCCGTTTCCTGTTCACTATCAGAATGTTCAAGCGGTACTTTACCCTGTTTTTTCAAATCCTCTTTTTTATGCATATGGGAATCTAAGTCTGATCTTTTAGAATACTTTGGAATTTCTTTAATGGAAATTAAATTCTCTTTTCTTTGAGCCTTCCCTCGAACTTTATTTAACGTTTTTTCTGCATTTTCATTAATATCCTCTCTCACTTTTGCTGAAATCCATAACATCTCATCCTCATCCTCATCAATTTCATCTTGTATTCTGTTTAAATCAAAAGGATAAGATTTTTCTTGTCCATGATTTTTATAATAATTTTTTTTTAGATATTCTCTTTTAGCTGTTTTGAGTTTATTCATCTCTTTGTTATTAAGATTAAGAATCAAATCACTTGAAGATGCATTAGCCTTTTTATTTGATTCTTTGTGATCCTTATTAATGAATTGATCAATAGTTTTTATCTTTATTAGGCTGTCATTATAGGGATCATAAATTAAATTTTCTTCATATTTTAAATTAATACCAGTCGCTTTATAGAATTGTTCAATAATTTCTTTTTGAAAGGAGCTTATAGTTTCTGAATTAAAACCATTAATTTCTTTTAATCTAATTAAAATAGTATTAAAATTATTTGCTAGTTTTTCTTTCTTTCTATCATTTTCTTTTTGTTTTTTAAATTGGTTATAAGTTCTATGAAATGGATTAGGATATATATCGTGTTGAACTCCATCATATTCATATGCGATTTTGAATATATTTCCTTTTATAGCAACATGATTATTAAAACCGTCATAAATAAGATTGCCTCCTTTATTTTTATTTATTCCATATGCTTTTTTGAGCGTTGTCTCAGGAAAGTTAACTTTAAATATCGCTTCCATATATAATTGCATTATTTTTTGGCAAAATCTTAAATTGCAGCTAGGACACCATTGATTATGATATAAAAGATGTAATACCAATATCTTAAAATTATGACCTTTTTCACACTCAATTTCGATATATCTTGAGGTCGGTATCTCTTTCATATTATTAAATTCTAACTCGCTCGTTATCAATTTTGCTTCTCGATTTTTTATAAATTTTTTAAGATGTTGATGTGTTATTGCGATATGTCTTGATTGCTGTCTAATTGTCCATATATGCTTGAAAATTAAATTTCCTCTTATAGAACCATATTTCTTGTTTAAATATTGTGAAACCCAATCTGTTATTGTTGATCTTCTTGTTCCAATTATACCTTTTAATTTAGTAAGCGATGTTATTTTTTTTAAATTATCTGGATAATATTTTTTAAATTGAGAATCAAGAACTTTGAATAATTTTTCTTGCTTGATTTGATTATCAACAGTAGTACGATATGGCCATAGTTTTTGCTTAATATTTTGAGCTTGTTTAAAACCAAATTTCTCGGTAAGATATTCGTTTACCCAATTTATAACTCTTAATTTACCAATTCTTAGTTCTGACCTTAATTGTGTCAAAGATTTAAGATCATTTAATTTTACCATTGGATAATTATTTAGAAGATTATCTAAATAATCATATAATTGACTTTTAGCGTCCTCCTTAATTGACAACTATCATCCTACTATTGTTTAAATAACAAAACTTAAAAAACATCATCTTATTACTTTTTTTTAAAATAAGATTTTAAACTAAGATATTCAAATAAAAGCAAAAAATTTTAAAATTTCAATAATTTAATGTATTAACATTAAGTCTCTTTAATACAGAATATTAATTGATATCAAAACACGCAGGGGTAGCCAAGATAGCTGATCCAAATGAACAGCTATGGGAACATGGTCTACGGCGCTAGACTGAGGCTCTAGTGGAATAGTCCTTCGTGGGTTCAAAATGTTGACCATCATTTCGATGGGTTTCCATGAAAATCCCACCTCCTGCATTCTTTATTTTTCCCTTAGTTGAATTATATTATTAGGGGTGATTGCTAAAATTTTAAAATAACACACCCTTAATTTAAGAATTGAGTAAATTTATTGCTAAATACTATTTGAAAGCAAAAATATATAAAAATGTCTAAAGATAGTAAAAGAGATTTCCCAGAAGAATATGGGCACATTAGAAAGACCATTTTAAAAAATTTGGAGAAAAAAAATTTACAGGATGCATATTCAAATATTAGAGAAATTCTTGAATACCCCGGATATTTTTATCTTGAAGATATCTGGGATGATGTAATTTTATTATTTGACAGATTAATAAGTGAGATGATTGGAGATGAGTGGGGGGATTTAGTTAAGAGTGTTATTGATAGTCCTAATGATGTAGATGCCTTATATGATCTTGCTTATAATTTATATGAAGAGGGCGCCCATAGTATTGCTGCTACGTTTTTAATGAGAGCAAATAAAATTAAACCTCTAGATGAAAAAATAATTTCGGAACTGGTAATAAATTTAGAATTTATGATGTTAAATGAAGAAGTATGTTCTATACTTTCTAATGCCAAAGAATTACTTAATTCTAGCGAACTCTGTCGCTATTTACTGGGATTTAACAGAATGATGACGGGTAACATTGAGGAAGCTAAAAAAATTTTATCCACAATTCTGGACAGTAATGATGAGGATATTCAAAATATGGCACATTCTTTAGAAGGAATGATAAATAGGGCATTAATAGTAAAAAAAAACCGAGTATTAAATAACAATGACTTACGTGGATGGCATATGGTGCTCAACGGATCTATTCTTCTACATCTTTCTCCCTATGGATTAGATGATGGAATGAATGGTAGATATGCCTATATTTCTGACTCATATTCCTTATGTCGTCATGGAATAGAAAAATTAAAGGCTGTATTAGAAGCGATCAAAATAAATCCTCCCTGCATATTATCTTTACCAGATCGCTCCAGTCGAATTTTAGCAATAGCAACTGCTCAAATTCTTGAAAAACCCCTAAAAAACTGGGATGAGATCGATCTAAATACAAAGGGATTAATTATAGCTTATGATCTTAACGAAATAAATTCAAATGAACTCATAATTGAGATTTCGGATCATCGACCTGGGCAAATTTTATGGGCTCATGCTTCCTGTTGGACTTATCCCTTTCCTTTTACTCCTGATATAACCACATTTCTTTATCAGCAAAATACTTCTCCTTGGGGAGCTCAGATGGTTTACAATAAGGATACCAAGAGAGTTCAAATATCAGAAATTGACAAATCAGAAATTGAAGATTTAGCGTTCCAAATAATTAATGCAGAAAAAAATGAGAATTACCTTGATGATGTGGATGATATAATAGCACTGATACCACCTTTAAAATTACTTGATGAGAAGAGTAAACCGGGAATTTTTCGCACATCTGGAAGGCGGCTGCATGAAAGGATAGGATCTCCTGTTATGGGCAATAGATTTATTTAACCATGAAATTTATTTCTAAAAATTAGCAAGCTTGAGTTTTATATTTTTTAAATTCATGAAAAACTCTAAAAAAAATCAGATAGTTTTTGTTGTTTGATTTTAGGGTTATTCGTAAGACTCTGTACATATTCTTCGATTAATTCCATACGCTGCCGAGTATAATCATCTAAATTAAATTCATTACAAAGTTTAAGAGCGCGTGGAATATACTTTTCAATTCCACCTCGATTCACTGTTAAAATTATATTGTTTCCACAGGTAGGGCATTTTCCTCCGTTAGATATGGGAGGTCTTCTAAATTTTTCATTACATTTTACACATCGAAATTCTTGTATCGCAAACTTTCTTAAATTTCCTAAAATATCTGGATTAAAATGAGAGGATAGGATCTTTTTTGCCACATTTCTCGCCTCAACCGCTTGAATTATTTTTGCAAGATGTAATTGAGCATCAATTTTTTCATCCATTGATTCATAGGTTTTATAGGCCGTTGTTGTTGGTCCTTCGTTAATATTATTTGTTGGAATATTAAAACCAATTCGCTCATATTGTTCTTCAGTTCCCAGTCGTTTTTTAATTAGATTCATTTTATTTTCTATTTCTGAGGGCGATGCATAATGTTGAGTTGCCTCATAAAATTCTAAAGGATACCGATAAAGAGTGTCTAAATTATGTGCTTCTATATCAATTTCATTTGGATCCAAAAGTGTACTTATTACTAAGGTTGCATCCATTCTTCCTCCTATTTTACTCGGCAAATAATATCTTGAAAAATTTAAGAGGGGATCTAAAAGTAACATGATTCCATCTTCATCCCCATCGCAGTTGCGGCGCTTTGCAGCATGCCAATAGGGATGTGCATAGATAGATCTTGCGGGGCTAAAGCCAATTATCCGTCCAATTATCCCCGCGCTAGTATGGGGGGCTAACCCTACTACAAGATGATCAATTAAATCTTCTTTTTTCGTGATATTGTAAAATCGATTCAATTTATAAAAAAATTCTAATTCATCATCTAAAAAATGAGCCACCTTGATGAAATAATTAGCACAATCCTCCGATAACAGAATATCCTGAACCTTTAATTCGATTACCTGATCTTCATTGAGGAGAAGATTTCCTTCATGATCCTTGTGATATCCCAACTCTTTAAGTTTTTCGATAGATGTGCCGATTTCATTTGGTTTAAAATGAGTTAAAGGGATGTCAGTAGCATCATATCTAATTTCAGCAGTTTTATACACTAGCACCTCATTTTTTGCCCTAAGAATCCCTTTTTCTAATGGTTCTGGGATTTTAAATTCATTGGTTAAACCAAAAATACCTTTCATTTTCTTAGGTAGAGTTAAATTATTTAATTTTAAAATTGTGTAGATATGATGTTTGAAATTAAACATAGCTTCACTAGCTGTTTTTAAAAATCTTTTGCATTTTGGACATTGTTCTTCACTTGGGGGATATAGTTTTTTACAGTTTTCACAAATTTTTTTAATTTCTGTATGAGTTCCACATTTGGGGCATATATTATAAATTGTAGTGATTCCACATCCAGGGTTAGTACATTTCTTTCTACATATATCAATTTTTACCTTACCAAGTTCAATTGCTTTTTCAACCAATCGTGAACTCCCAACCTTATCGCTTAATGGAAATAATGCATGTACACCCTTCATACTCTTTCTTTCTGACTTTTCAGGACGTCCCATACGAGAACCCATGAAATATGGTGCTTTATTTTTTATAATTATTGAAGATAATCTGTAAAAATAGGAAAATACATCATCATCCTTTCCAATCATTTGGTGATCTTCATTTTCCAGGGCGAAAATTGTTTTATAAATGGTATTCATAGCTTTACTAAACACGATTTTGTTATCTTTTATTTTATGCTTAATAAAAGCTTTTTCTAAGAGATCTTTAATTGGTTTATCAAAATCTACCACAATTTCTTTTTTTAATGTGTTAATGTAACTTTTAATAAAGGTATTTCTCAATAATTCTAATTCATCTATTGTAATATTACCCCAAAAATCTAGATACGAGGGATTTAAAGGAATATTATATTCTTGAGAGATATTTAATGCCTCTTCGGCAGTAGGCTTATTATTAAAGGGGTTTTCAATTAACCCCATTATTCGGGGGTTCAATAATTTATGATTTTTTACTTTATTTTCTAATTCTAATGCCCACCATTCTTCAACATACCCAGACGGGATTAATTTATGATTATTCTCAGAAAATTCTCCAAAACCGAACAGGATATCTCCCAGAAACAGGATCTTTTCTATGTGAGGAAAAATTTCATGAGCTTTTTTAGCATTTGAAATTCGGATGACATTCCCATTTTTTAATTTAACTATTGGAGGTTCAATACTATCTACGGGACAGACACTTGCACTTTTACCAGGACGTTCTATTCTAAGTTGAGTCCCAATAGCTATGAAATTATCCAAAATTGCCATGGTTGCAGGATGAATTCCAGTAGCAGCTAAACCTGTATTACGAGATCTGCCATATCTAATCCTATGACCGCCCGTTTTTGATGGATAACTAAACACAGGTCTTCCTGCGATAATATCTGCAACAAATTTATTATTTGGGGGGATTGTTTCCATATTTTTGTTTTGATTACCCTTAATCTCATCATTTTTAATTGAATCCTCGGTGTTATTTTCCTTAAGTGAAATTTTCTTTAATTCACCTAACCAATTCCACCCTTCCAAATTCATGCTTTCCGCTATTTTGAGAAGTTTTGGAGCTTTTGCTAAAATTCCGTCGTTTAAAACGAGACACGCTCCGCCACGGATATTATTTGTTTCGATTCTTGGAAGATCTCTAAATGCAGAAACTTCTTCGTTTTCAGTAGAATCTCCATTAATTTCAACTGGCAAGTGTTCCACAGCATATCTTATTTCATCATTTGTTGAGGGATATTGTAAACGAGTAATTCGATCATAAAGCTTCACCTCTTCGACATACCTACCGATTTCTGCCTCTGTGGCATTATATTTTGGAATATTTGATTTCTTTCTTACATAATCTGCAATAAGAACACACAATGCTGCGGTGGTTCCTCCAGCAGCTCTGATAGGACCCGCAAAATATAATGACAGAAATTGATTAGATTGATGATCTTTCCGAATCTTGATGTTAGAAATTCCTTCGAGGGGAGCACTAACAACTCCCATTGTTTTTATAGCTAATCCAACCCTTATAGCCCTTTCAACTCTATCATCTAATGATTCAATATTCCCAATCTTTTTATCCAAAATATCTGACACAATTTGAAAAGTAATTTCGTCATCATTTTTTCCCTCTTCCTTTAAAGTTCGAATAACTTCAGCTACTCCCTCTGGACCAACCAATTTTTCAACTCTTCCTGCTAAATCCTTAGCTTGAGGAGATTCAACATAAACCTCTGGATCTAATCCTTTTTTACGTGCTTCTTCAGCAAGATCATAACATTCATTCACTTTTCTTTGAAGATCTTCAAAATAACTCTCCATTTCTTCACTCATTTCTACCATAATAAGGTACCCTAACCAAAGATTCTAAAATTGTACTTTAGCTTGAAAATTCTAATATTTTAATTGTTCGGATATAAATTAAACTCAATTATTCACATATTAACAAGTAGGGATTGTGAATTTTTAGGAGTTTTTTAAAATTTAATTAAGTCCCATTCTATAAAAAGAAAAATTGTATTTTTTCTTTAATAATAAAGGATTTAATTAAACTTTCCTAAAATAATAATAATTCAATCTTGGATGAAGCTGCAGTGAATGAATTAAATACAGGGATAAATAAGCTTATACTTAAAAAATTTGTTGATTCCGGAATAAATATAACTCCAGTTATATTGGATTTTATAAGTAATCTTGAAAACCCCTTAGAAAAAGTTAATCTTATAATAAAAGAAACAAGTTTTATTCCAACTTTTAATGGTCATCTTACAGAACATATTTTAAATATGATTTCAAATCATGAAATTCAAAAAGCTCTACAGAGAGTTTCAATCAAGGAACAAAAACCTCAAAATTCAGAAACTTTTAATGAAATATTGGATGAAAAAACTAATTCTAAAGGATATAATGATATTAATGAACAAATTGAAAATCATAGTGCCCGCATTATTCAAACAAAAGCATTTGAAACGATAGATGCTGAAATTGAGCCAAACCATAGCTTTATAGAAAGCCTCCCAAAGCCACAAAAATCCACAGAGTTGAGAAAACAAAAGGAGATTAAGTTTAAACCCACAGAATCCGCTAAATCATCTTTAAAATTCAATCCGAGTGCAAAGGAATATAGTTTCGATTATGAAATTTTGAAGGATCCTACCGGAAAAATATATACAAATGGAGATTATAATGATTTCTACGAATTAACAGTTGATAAATTTAACCGGCTCAGAAATCTAATGCGAAAAAGAGGTGATACCCTTTCTGCGACCAATATTAATAATGTTTTTAGAAATACACAGAGCCAAGAGATTTCCTTCATAGGACTGGTAAAAGAAATAAGAAAAACAAAAAACGGAAATTATTTTCTAACTTTAGAAGATGATACTGGACAAATTAATACCATTGTCAGAAAAGACACAGAAAATCGGGAAATCATTAGTACTTTAGAAAAAACTATTATGGACCAAATGCTCTTTATTGATGGAGTTTATAATCCAGACGAAAAAGGCAAGAAAGGAATCGTTTTTTCTAATAATTTAACTAAAATTGATATTCCCATAAATTTTAAACCAGAATTTTCTCCTGATCCTTTATCCATAGCTCTAATTTCTGACACTCACATTGGAAGTAGGGAATTTGAGAAGAAGTTATGGAATAAGTTTATAAAATTTCTCAATGGAAAAAATGGTGATAAAAATATGAGGGAAACAGCAGGTAGAATCAAATATATTGTTTTAAATGGGGATTTAATTGATGGGATAGGAGTGTATCCTAATCAAGAAAATGATCTTATAATTACGGACATCTATCAACAATATGATAACGCAGCAAATTTACTGTCGAAAATACCTGATTATATTCAAATTTTTTATAGCTCTGGTAACCATGAACCTGTAAGGAATGCTATTCCCAGACCAGCTGTACCTAAAAAATATGCGGAGGTTTTAATCAATAATGGGATCAAATGTATTGGAAATCCTGCTATTATTAAGACTCATAATGTAAATACTCTCATTTTCCATGGAGATAGTATAATTGATATGAATCAATTGATCCCAGGATTGGATAATAATAAACCGATTGATACTATGAAAGAATTACTAATTTGTAGACATTTAGCTCCAATTTATGGAAAAAAAACCCAAATCGCTCCAATAAATAAGGATTGGCTTGTAATAGATAAAATCCCTGAAATCTTTCATACTGGACATTTACATATTTTCGGAATGGGTAAATATCATGAAGTATCATTGGTTAATTCAGGATGCTTTCAATCACAAACCGATTTTATGAAAAGTTTTGGGATTAACCCTACCCCAGGTATCGTGCCAATTATTCATCTTGATACACTTGAACCTAGGCCAATTGACTTTAACCATCATTAATTTATTATACTTGTGAATAATTATATCTTATTTGATTCCTATGAATTTTACAATTCCTCGTAAAAATCCATCTGAGATGCTATTGTATATATGGAAAATAATAGATCTTCCAAATATCTCTATGAATGAATTGTTATATACTATCTCATTTGAATTATTTTTTTTGACTCCAAATAAAGCACAAGAATTCATCCAAAGTTCGATTAAAAATAAATTATTAGAGATAGACGAAAAACATACACTTTCATTATCTGAACCTTTAAAAAAAACCTTAAAAAAGTGGCAAGCAAATAGAAAAGAGGCAATTTTATCTAAAATACAAACAAAAGAAAAAAATAATAAAGCTCTGGATAATTTTAAAAAGAATAAAACATCCACATTTAATACTCTTCTAAACGCTTTTTTAGATAAAGGCACAATTAATAGAACAGCATCTATTTCTGAAGAAGATTTTAATCTTATTGAATTGGATCTTCAAGAGGGAAAAATTAAGGCTCAGGTCGCAGGATCCAAGAAATTACCTTATATCATCGAGATAAATAATATTAAAAAACAAATAATCCATAACTGTCATGATTTTCAAACCAAAAGAGCGGAAAATAAAAAATTTTGTAAGCATTTAGCAAAACTATTTTTACTGTTAAAAGAAAAAAATGAAGAATCTGCCACTAGTTTCTTGCGCGAAATAGCAGATAATATTAATAGTTGGGAATTCTCAAGTTAGACTAATTTTTTAAAAATATTATTTTTAATTTTCACCTTATCAAGCTGAAGTAAAATTGGTTTATAATTCAAAATACTCTGAAATTTATCATTCTCAGATAAAATTTTTTCTACTAATTCCAAATCTATGTCTAATTTGATGATTTTTGTCCGTCCATAATGACCCATAGATTGTAAATTAGTAGTTATTATACCAGCTAGAGTCAACTCGTTAATAAAATCACTGATTCTTCTTTCTGTTAGCTTTCTTACTCCTGGAATTTTTTGGGTTAGCTCCGAATAGATTTCATAAATATCCCCCGAAATTATCACTTGGTCGGGACAATGTTTTGATATTAAAAATATGGCTGTCAAAACTACTTGTAGTTGAAGAGGTAATCCTTGAATATATTCAACAATATAATCTTTCTCTAAATCATTTTGGGCATCATAAACATGTTTTTCTGAAATTGATTTATTTTGAGCTCGTTCTGCTAATTCACCGGCTTTTCTTAAAAGTTGTAGCGCTTTCCTGGCATCTCCATGCTCCTTTGCTGCTAGTGCTGCGCATAAAGGAATTACTTTATCCTTTAGTACTCCTTCATTAAACGCAATTTTTGCCCTTTCATTCAATATGTCTCTTAATTCGTTGGCGTTATAGGACGGAAAAACGATATGTTCTTGCCCTAAACTTGATTTAACTCTCGGGTCTAAATGATCTTTGAATTTTAATTTATTTGAAATCCCTATTAAACTAGTCTTACAAAAATCCAAATTTTCATTTAATCTTAATAAATCATATAAAATTTCTGTTCCATTTTTTTTCTCACTTAGCATATCTATTTCATCTAATACTAAAAAACATATAGAATACACCTTTTGATCTAAAATCCCTAAAAGCTTTTTAAAGATAATATCCTTTGGGAGCCCTGTAGGAGGAATTCTTTCAGTTCCAGAAATTCTATTATATATATGGGCTAATATTCGATATGGGGTAGAAACTACGCTGCAATTAATATAAATCCACCAAGGTTTGTCATCTAAGCATTGTTGACCTAATTTTTGACTTACATATCGAATAGTGGCCGTTTTTCCAGTCCCAGTAGGTCCATAACATAAAAAACTGGGAGGTGTGTCGCCTAATAATGCACATGCTGTTAATTCTGCCACTTTTTGGATCTCTTTATCACGATGAGGTAAATCATCGGGAATAAAAGAAGGCTCTAAGGCATCCCTTTTTTTAAAAATCTTTGGTCCACTTCTATATTTCTCATAAAATTTCTCGATATCAAACTGATTGGGATTTTTCAACACCTAATGACACCTAATATTCATTTTTCCACTTGAAATTATGGTTACTATGATCTATTTCGATTGGATATATAAAGTTATTTATTAACGACAAAATTAATAAACAGATGTTAAAGCTTTAATATATCAATGACGACTTATCTCTTATCAATAATTAACTATATTATTGTCGTGTATTTTAAAGCTAATTATTTGCCTAAAAATATCAATTAAGATTGTGTTAATAAAAAGCCTTTAAAAAATCTTAAAATTCCCTCAGAACACTAAAAAAATAATATTAATAATAATGATAATATTTAATTACCTAATTTTTTAGAAAAAATTCCCTTAATTAGGGGGATAATGACCTTGGAAGAAAAAGAAATTGAAGATAAGCACAAAATGCTAACTTTTGCATTAACGATCTTCTTTGGAGGTCTGCTTTTCATCAATTTTCTGGTTATCACAATATTTTATAGTTACTCTGATTGGATAGCAATATTAGTTTTTAGCCTCCTCTTCATTTTTCCCGCTTATGTATCAAATGCAGGTATGGTTCTGGTAGGAGGGGGTAAACCCATTGATAAAGGAAAGTATTTTAGGGATGGGAAGAGAATTTTTGGGGATCATAAGACTTGGAATGGACTTATAAAGGGACCATTATATGTTGGAATTCCTATTTCAATAGGAGTTGCTTTGATTTTTTTAATATTTTGGCCTTTGATTGCTGATTTTCAAAGGGGCTCAGCAAAAGAGGGTTTATATGTAATTTATGAAGATATCTCATATTATCAATATTATTTTATTGGTGGAACTTTTCCCATCGGATTTATTTCTCTGATCGTAAGAATAATTTTATGCGCTTATGGTGCTGCGATTGGGGACTTAATTGGATCCTTTTTAAAACGTAGATTTAATCTAGAAAGCGGGGCACCTGCTCCCTTGATTGATCAACTCGATTTTGCCGTATTTGCATTATTATTCACCTCAATACCAGCGATAATTTGGCCTGAGTATTATTGGTTTCCTGATATAAATATTATTATTTTTCTCATTATATTAACTCCCTCTGTAAGTATTATCGCCAACACAATTGCCTATTTATTAGGATTAAAGGAAGTACCTTGGTGATTGACTCACAGTTCAATTATTTCACATTTAATCTTGATGGAGTGTACCTCATCTTGAAAAATTATATGTTTTTCAAAAATCTCATTTATCGCTTTGATATACTCTCCGTTTCTTCCAACAGCAATTCCCCTCTCCTCAAAAGATAAAAAAAAAATAGTAGCATTAATTCTTCCAGAATGCTTACATATGGCAAAATCTATGTCATGAATATAGAGATCCGGAAAAAACCCAAAAAGTAATTTTATTAATTTTTTTTCTGCTCTTATTATTAACACTTTACTTGCTAAATTCCTTCTAAAAGAATTCAAATAAAGTTTTGCCTTAAAATAATCTTGATTCTTAACAAAAAAGAAAAGATAATTATTCATTATAATGACATGATCGGGATAAACCTTGGTTTTTTGATAAAAATAGCGGTAATAAATTAATTCTTTATTTGTATATCGCTTCTTCATGGAGACATTCATTGAAAAAAATATACTATTCTCAAAAAAACTCAGCATACAAATACAATTTAAATAAAACCATTTTAAACCTATATAAAAATCGATAGTTTTTTCCATTATCCATTCTTACATAATTTAAGTTAATAATTAACTTCAAAGAAAATTGATTATATGAAAAATCCAGGTTATGAATTCATTGATCATACTGCGGATGTCCAAGTAAAATCTTGGGGAAATAATCTTGAAGAAGCATTTGCTCAAACAGCATACAGTTTAATGGCAACAATTACTCCAGATCTGAAAAAAATTACTCCCAAGATTGAAAAAAACTTATATATTAAAGCTGAAGATAAGGAGGCTCTGCTGTTTGATTTCTTGTCCGAGTTCTTATATATCTTCGATGTCGAAGGATTAATCTTTAACCATATTAAAGTCGAATATATTAAGAAGAGTAATCATAATTATGAATTAAAAGCAATTTTAGAAGGAGAAGAATTTAGCAAAGAAAAACACGAGATTGGTATTGAAGTTAAAGCAATAACTTATTCATATATGAAAATAGAGGAAAATATAGATAATGTTAAGATTAATATTATATTTGATATTTAATCAAATTACCCTTTAACTACTCCTACAGGCATTAATCTAACAATTTTTTCTATTATTTCAAGATCATGGCTAACGTTTACTACTTGATCGATATCTTTATATGCACCTGGGGCTTCTTCAGCAATTACCTGCATTGAAGCGGCTTTTATGAGAATCCCTTTATTTTTTAAATCCTGTTCTATTTTTGACCCCCAATATCGTTTTTTAGCCTTGGATCGAGACATTAATCTTCCAGAACCATGAGCAGTTGAACCAAAGGAAAGCTCCATTGCCCTTGGCTTTCCTACACATAAATATGATGCAGATCCCATCGTTCCCGGGATTAATGCAGGTTGACCTATATCTCTATAGTCTTGAGGAAGAACTGGATGACCAGGAGGGAACGCTCTTGTAGCTCCCTTCCGATGTACATTTAATTTCATTTTTTTCCCATCTACTTCATGTTCTTCAATTTTTAAGATATTATGACAAACTCCATAAATCAAATGCAAATCTAAATCATCGATATCTTTTTTATTGAACACTTTTTGAAAGGATTCTCTTATCCAAAAGGTTATCAATTGACGATTAGTAAATCCAAAGTTTGCAGCACAAGCCATTTGGCTAAAATAGTTCTGAGCTTCTGGAGTATTAGCAGGTACACATGCAAGCTCTCTGTCCGGTACTTTAATATTATATTTTTTCATCGCTCGTTCAATGTTTCTCAATGAATCTGTGCATACTTGATGTCCCAATGCTCTACTACCGGTATGGATCATGATCATTATTTGATCTTTGTTAAATATTCCTAATTTGTTCGCAATATCTTGATTATATATCTCATCTACTCTTTGTATTTCTAAGAAATGATTCCCACTGCCTAGAGAACCGATTTGCTTAATTGCTCTTTGTTTTGCCTTTTCAGATATTAAGCTAGCATCAGCATTTTTTAAACACCCTCTTTCTTCGCAATGTTTTAAGTCCTCTTCTATGGCGTATCCATTATCTAAAGCCCAATTCATTCCATTATTTAATACTTTGTCTAATTCTGAATAATTTATATTTAATCTTCCCTTAGAACCTAAACCTGAGGGAATATTTTTGAAAATTGAATCTAATAAATTGGGAAGAATTTTTTGAATATCGTTTAACATTAGATTACTACGAAGAAGTCGCACTCCACAGTTGATATCATAACCCACACCTCCCGGAGAAATCATACCTGTTTCAGCATCTGTTCCAGCAACACCACCAATACAAAAACCATACCCCTGATGGGCATCTGAGAGAGCTATTGAATGTTTTACGATTCCTGGTAAACAAGCAACGTTAGTTATTTGTTCCAAGGTTTTATCTTGCTTTATTCTTTCTAAAATGTAATCATTAGCATAAATATGAGCAGGAACCTTCATCTCGAACTTCTCGATATTACCATGAAGTCTGACCATTAAGGTTTTTGGAGGAATTTCATAAATATTTTTGTCTATTTTATTTACATTCATCCTTAATCACAAACACTTAATTATTCAAGTTTCAAAAGGTTAATTGTTTAATTTTAAAATCACTTAAATGTTTTATTATAACAAAAATTTTAAAAGATAAAATATAATCAACTAAGGAAATTGATATTTAAGAATGAATTGGATAATCTATTAAAGCTTAAGTTAAAAAACTATGTTTTAATTAATATTTATAGATATTATAATAGAAATTAGAACTCTGGTTATTCAATCTCTATAAATTTTAATAAACCAAGTGAATCTAAGCTGTCAATGATAACTTGAACATCACCCATTGGTACACCCACTTCTTCAGCTATATCTGCAACCGTGTGAAATCCATCCGCTAAATGAGCGATTTCATATTGTTGTGTATTCAAAAATCCTTGAGATACCACCTGTTTTGGTAATCTTTTTTTCGTCCATTCTGGTTTTTGGTCAGAGACTTTTCTCAAATCTTCTTCAGACAGTAATAATCCTTTTTTCGCGATTTTTGCTTGAGATTTAAGGAAATCTTTTTTATAAATTTTAAGGATGGGAATCTTTAATTTGATTTCTGCGATTTTGCCATTTTGTAAAATTTCATCAATTGTTCCAATAAAACCTTTAAATAATCGTACATCTCCTTTCCATGTCTTAATAATATCACCATATCCTGCGGTAAATTTGTCAATTATATCAGTAAGGGCTTTATGTGTTATTTTACTATCATCATTCTTATCCGCAGCCGCAGTCACCAAAACACCCTCCTTAAAAACCAGCATTAAGTAGAAGACCTGCATGTCAATTACTTTAAGTTCTCCCGATCCTTTAGAAAACTCAACGGAGAAATCCTTTAATGCCGTAAGAAAGCCGGACACTAAATCCTGGTTAAATTCTATGGTGCCATATTTCCTATGTATTAAACATATTCCCGTATGCTGATGGATTAAGTACAAATTATGAAGAATAAAGCACACCTCTCATGCTTATTTTTGAGTTTATTTTTATTTTAATAATAATTTATTGAGCAACTATAATTTTACTTTATGTAATAGTTTTATTAATAATAACACTTGTAATATTTATAATTTAGTTTTTAAATACCACAGAATAGAAACTTAATGCTTACCCCAATTAAATATTATAATTATTAATAATCCGAAATTAATTCATGGATTTGCTTTTTTTAGGAGAAGTCGATTTAAATTGAAAATAATAAATTTTAAAGAATCCCCATTTTATAATATTAAATAATAATAAATGTGAATTACATAAAATGAGTTATTACATTTTTCTTGTAACTGTGCCTAATATTGAAGAGGGAAAAAAAATCGCAAGGAATTTAGTTGAAAATAAGCTTGCTGCCTGTGTGAATGTAATACAAAATATTTTTTCTGTCTATGAATGGCAAGGAAAAATTCAAGAAGACAATGAGCATCTTTTAATAATTAAAACCACTGAAGAAAAAAGTGATTTAATCCCACAAAAGATTAATGAAATACATTCATATGAAATTCCTGAATGTGTTGGTTTAAAAATCGAAAAGGGATCTGAAAAGTATTTAAAATGGATAAAGGAAATCGTCGGATAATATGACTATTAATGTATTTCAATTTGATTGGATATTTATTGACACCGTTGTAATTATATTATTAATCTTTTTTTTGGTATGCGTAAAAATATTTAAAGAAAGTTTTAGGTGGAGATCTAAGTTATCTAATAACGCACTCTTTCAGTATAAATTAGATTCAAAATCATTGAAACTTACCACTCAGAATAATTTGATTAAAAACGTAATTATTACCAATAATAAAGTCTTAAAAAAAAAAGGATTAACAAAACCCATTATTTTTTTCATCGGAATTGGTAAAAATAGAAGATTACTTAATATCTTAACAGAAGGATTGGCTAGCTATGGATTCAATGTTATTAACATGAAGTTAAATCCTAAACTATTTAAAAATCAAAAATTCCAGGATAAAATTAATCAAATAAATATTATCTACTCAATATCAGCTGTAATAGATTTTATTGAAAAGCGGCAAATAATTACCAACTCCCCCTATTTTATTATATCATTAAACCAATCACCTAAGTTTTATGACCCTATTCTTTTTGATAAACATAGCGCTGGAATGATCTTAATTGATCCCAAATTTAACTTTTTTACTAGAAAGACTTTTTCTGATTTTATCCGGAGTAGAGAGCTAAAGGAAAAGATCACATTTATTTTTAGTAAAAAATCCAAAATTTATCCAACCCCCCTAAACCAATTTTTAAAATATTTTTCGGAATATGAACAATATAACTTGAATCTCTTAATTCTGGAAAATAGTAAAAATTCTTTCAAATTCTATGAGACTATTTTATTGGGTATTGTCATTTATTTAGTAGAAGTAAGGCTTTCAAAAAAAACATGAAAATCTAAAGGTATGTCTAAAGAGAAGATCCTTAGAGAGCATTATGAATCGATAACATATTCAGATGCTCATTGGTCACTATTTGAGTTAAAACGGGAAAGAGCAAAAGTTCTTCTAGAGATGTTTGAGGGGTTAAAACCATATGTGTACGGGAGCATTGCAAGAGGAGATGTGAATAGTAATAGCGATATAGATATAATCTTCACACGCTCGATTCCATCTTTTCAAATTGAATTCATATTAAACAAGAATGGGTTTAACCAATACTTTAGAGAAATAATTATGGCAACTCCAAAAGATGCCATAAAACTCTACATATATTTAAGCGAATTGGAAAGTATAACTATTCCAATTACGAAATTAGATAAAAAGGTATTAGAGTTTTATGATTTCGGTGGAAAATTGAATTTAAACCAATTAAAATTAAGGAAAAGGTCTCCAGGTATAGATAAAAGATTAGTTTTAATAAAACCCAATTCACAGGGTCATGAAGAATTTTCGATAATAAATAAGGAAGCATTAGCTGCTAAGGAATTAGGAATTAGCATCGACACTATAATGGATAGAAAAAAGGTTCTTCTAAAACGAGAAAAACACGGAAGAACTGGGGTATTTTTAAAAAGAACTCTCAACGTTAATGAGTCCACAGAAGCAGTCTTAAAAAAATTAGCAGATCGAAAATCAATCATACGGAAAAAATTATATCAAAAATGAAAAGAACCAATAAAATCATAGAATCAAAAGGAAATACCTTTTATGTAAAAGGGAGAAATTTACCTAAAGGATGTTCACTCTGTTTAAAAGGGTCTAAAGCGGTTTTATTTTTAAACGGTATTTGTCAAAATCCAGAGCATTGTTCATGGTATTGTCCAATTTCAGAAGAACGAAAAAATAAGGATTTGACCTTTGCAGATGAGATTCAGGTATCTTCTAATTCAGAATTATTAATAGAACTTGATACCATCAATGCTAAGGGAATGAGTATAACTGGTGGGGATCCCCTCATTGCTTCAAATTTGGCAAAAACGGTTGATTATATAAAATACGTGAAATCTGTGAAGGGTAAAAAATTTCATGTACATCTTTATACAAATGGAATTGATTTCAATGATTCTGTAGCTGAAAAACTAAGAATAGCAGGTTTAGATGAGATAAGATTTCATCCTCCAAAAGATAAATGGAAAAATATTAAATATGCTTTAAATAAAGGTATTTCTGTAGGTGCTGAAGTTCCAGTTATTCCAACAGATGAAGAAATTAGGTCCCTTGAAAAGTTTATCCTTTATTTAGATAAAATTGGAGCGGATTTTATTAATTTGAATGAATTTGAAATTTGCTATCCGAATAGCCAATTTTTGAAAGAAAAAGGTTTTAGATTAAAAAAAGGAACGATTGCTTCAGTGGAAAATAGTAAGGAAATGGCGCTTTTTTTGATAAATAAGCTCGCTCCTAAAACATCTCTCAAAATTCATTTCTGTACCATAAGGGCAAAAGATTATTATCAATTAAGAAATCGTTATTTAAGGAGAGCTAAATCAATAAAATTACTTTATGAACAAATCACCGAGGAAGGTCTTCTAATATACGCAATAATAGATGGAAAGGAAGAAAATATAGATCAACTAAAATTAAAATTACAATCAACCTTTAAAATATCGGAATCACTAATTTCTATCGAAAAAAACCAAATAAAACTCCCCTATCGTTTTTCCTTAAGGGATGACTTTATAAAATTTTTAGATGAAAATAAAATACAAGGATTTATTGAAGAGATTATCCCTTTTCGAGGAAAATATTGTCAAATTACGGAACGTACCCCTATTAAAGTGTTTAAACAAGAAATTATGGGATTTTAATGATAATAAAGGAAGTATCCTCAAAAGATTTAAACGAGATTTCAAGATTAGAAAAAATTGTATTTGATCAAAATGCCTTTTCGAAAGATTTAATTAAAAAGTTAATCCGAAATAACTTTTTATTTTTAAAATTAGAAAATAACAGAATTAAAAAAGATATAATAGGATTTGTTATTTTAGTGAAAGATCAAATCGATCGGGTAAACATAATCAATTTTTTGATCAATCCAAAATTTCATCATAAAGGTTATGGAGCTTTCCTTTTACAAAACACCATTCAAAAAATTAAAGAATTAAATGTTATAAAAAAAATTGTTTTAAATGTGCAAGTGTATAATTTGACTGCTATTAGGCTTTATCAGAAGTTTGGATTTGAAATCGTAGAGAAAATTGATAATTATTATCAATCAAAAGAAGATGCATATTTGATGGAAATGGAACTCAAATAGATGAATTTTCCATAAACCAAAACTTATAAATAACTTTTTTTATAACATTTGTAGATTAAAAAAAATAATGGTGTTAAAGAAAAAATGCCACAACTAGATAATGAACTAAAAGATGCAATCAAAAAAGGTGTATCACTAGAGAAACCCAACGCTGACGAGTTAAAAAAAAGAGAAGAAGAAAAAAAGAAGAGAATGGAAGAGCTCGAGAAAGTTAAACAAGCTCTGGGAGAGAAATAACTACTTTTTCCTTTTTTTATATTTTATATTTCTTTTTTTTCTATATTTTTATTTTTTATGGTGTTTTACCTTAATTTATGGTAATCTTATTTTTCTATAATCTATTATTCTAATTATATAATGAAAATTCTGGAATTAAATCAAAGACAAGGAGATATCACGGTTAAAGTCGAGACCTTGAATGATCTTTGGACGCTCTATAACATCATTTCTAAAAATGATAAAGTAGCTGCTCGAACCCAGAGGAGAGTAGTGATTAAAGAAGGATCAAAAGGAGAAAGAAAACCGATGTTTTTGAAATTAGATGTGGAGGATGTTTCGTTTCATGAATTTTCAAATAGATTGAGAGTTAAAGGCACAATTTTGGAAGGTCCTGAAGATTTTGTAAGTTTTGGTACATATCATACGTTTAACATTGAAGCGGGTCAGAATCTAACGATTACTAAAGATCAGTGGTCTTCTCATGAATTAAAAAGACTGAAACAATCCTCTAAATTCGAAATGAATTTTATCATATTAATGATTGCAGTTGAAACAGGGCTCGCTACCATTGAAAACATCTCAAATTTTAGTCAGAATAAGGTTGCTACAATAAAAAAAAACATACCCGGAAAAAGATATGAACAAAAACATAGAAATAAGGCTTTAACTGAATTTTTTGAGGATATTAGAAATGTGATTGAAGAAAATCAAAATGCAGTTGAGATTAATTTAATTATTGTTTGTGGACCAGGAAATACAAGAGATTTATTTATTAATTTTTTGAAAGAGAAATATAATCCCGATTATTTATCAAAAATTAGAAGCATACATGCAAGCTCGGGTACAGAAAGTGGTATACGAGAAACTTTGAAATCTAAGGAATTAGCAAACTTGAAAGAAAAGGTGAGGATTTTACAAGAAACTGCGAAAATTGAAGAGATTTTTGAACTATTTAAAACAGATCCTGATTTGATTTCGATTGGTATTAAGGAAAATGTTGAGGCCTCTAAAAGGGGAGCAATCAAACAATTGTTTGTGGCGGATATTTTGATAAGAGGAACATCAAAAGCCCAAAAACTTGAAATTGAAGAAATTATAACGAATGTGGAGAATTCTGGAGGAGAATATGATATTTTAAGCAGTCAAACTTCCACAGGTCAACAAATTATTGATTTAGGTTCAATTATTGGGATATTAAGATATAAATTATGAAATTATGAGTGTAGAAACGATTTATGTAGACAAAAGTTCAGCAATTCCATTATATGGGGTTGATTTCATTGGTATTATTGATAGAGGAACGAATATACTTGAAATAAAGCCAATAACATTATGCAATTTAAAATGTAAATATTGTTTTGTGAGTGCAGGAGATTATGAAAATAATTTTATCCTCTCTTCAGATTATTTATTAGAATCTATAAAAAATGCTCTAATCATTAAAGGCAATTATGATATTGAAATTCATATAGCACCTTATGGAGAAACATTGCTTTATCCCGAATTAGAATCTCTAATTCAAGGTTTATGGCAAATAAATGGGATAGAGAGAATTTCAATGCAGTCTAACGGCCTGTTACTCAATAATTTCTTTATAAATAACCTCGAAACGCTCAATCTCACAAGAATTAATATCAGTATAAATACTTTGAATGAGGAAAAAGCGAAAAATTTCTGTGATTGTGAAACCTATAACATGGAAGCTCTATTAAAAAATATTCAGACTCTTTTAAATACTGAAATTGATGTACTTCTAGCACCCGTTTGGTTTCCAGGAGAAAATGATGAAGATATTGAGACAATTATAAAATTTGTGATTAATAAGAGAAATTCTGGATTTTCTGAAAAAAAAATCCAGCTGGGTATTCAAAAATATCTGATATACAAGACGGGAAGAAAATATAAGAAAATAAGACCAAAATCCTGGGATTACTTTTATAGTCAATTAACAAAATTGGAAAAAAAATATAATATTAAACTCAAATTAGGTCCCATTGATTTTGGGATAACTAAACGAGATCCTGTATTCCCCCTTAATTTAAAGAAAAATACCCGAATTAATGCACAAGTTATTTCCAGAGGCAGATGGACTAATGAAATTATAGGGAAAATTAATGAACATGTTGGCATTAAAATACTTTTAAAAAAACCATTCCAATATTCAGAAAATTTGATTGGAAAACAAATAATCGTCAAAATAATTAAAGCAAATTATAAAGATAATATTTTAACCGCTATTTTTCCTCCATGAACTTGAGCATAAAAATATATAAAAAAAGTTATTATGATTATATTATATTCTATTTAAATTAACAAAATAAAAAATTCGTTAGGGATCTATTTATTTTCAAATTAAAATTCTAAGAGTGGAAAATTATGAGTCCAATAATTACACATGAGGATGAACTTGATTTAGCTAAGTATGAAAAACAACTTTCTTCCCATCTTAAAAAAGTTGCGAAGTGGCAGAGAGCTGTAGCAGATTCCCAAAAGAAACTTGCAGATAATATTGCAAAATTAAACATTGAAAGACAATTATTAAATCGAACCTTTAGAGATGTGTTAAAACAAATGCAAACTCTCGCGAGAGAGTCGAGATCGAATGTAAAAGATGAGGAGGTGAACTTTTATCAGGATTTTATCCATAAGAATGATCAATTTATTGAAGCAAATACTAAATACATTAATGCTATCAAAGATATTGCTGTTAGGAAAGAAGATTTGGCAGCAAGAGGAGACCTATTCTCAAAAGCTCTTATTGAGGTTGCAGGTAGGAGATCAGGCTTAATTAAAAAAGCATTGAGCATAGAAAAAACAAAAAATAAAATGATTGAAGGGAGCAAATTAACAATGCTTGAAAATGAATTAAATGATTTACAAAGAGATTTCGATCGTGCTAGAAATATTTTACTCAAAGAAATAGAACAATTCTTACAGACTCAAAGTGAACTTAACGATCTTTGGTTAAAAATGAAAGAGACAACCAGCAAAATGAGTTAGGAACTATTTCTCGCATCCTTTTTTCTATCCTTTTTTCTTAAATTTTTAGATCTTTTTCCATCATAGGTGCTATAAATTCAAATAAAGCATATTTTTATTAAACATCACTATTTTATATTTATTAGAAAAATTATACATTCTAATGATTATTTTAAATTAAAAATATTGGTGATTAGACATAGCGGAAGAATTTGCAAGTTTCCTTGATAGTGCAAAGAAATCCCCAATAGAAGAAATGATAGCTTAATTCATGCTATTGCTTTAAAAGATAAATGCATTTGGGGATATTGTTGAAAAAATTATGACAATAGTTCTACGCATACCAGACCTAGTTGACTCATCTATTAATGACTTAAAAACTCAAATTTCGAATTTACAATCAAGGATTAATACAGTGACTAATGATTTAAATGCCTTTAAAACTAGAGGTACGGCTTCACCAGTAAGTCCTGGCGCTGCCGCAATCGGTGGCTCTCCCGGTGGTCCTCCACCGCCTCCTGGTGGTCCCCCTGGTGGCCCTCCTCCGCCTCCCGGTGGTCCCCCCGGTGGTCCCCCCGGTGGCCCTCCTCCTGGACCTAGAGCATCTTCAAGTCCTCAAAGTCTTAGAGGAGCCATTATGGGTGAACTGAAGCAATTATTTGCTAAGAGAAAACAATAAAAAAAGTCTATTTTTATTCCTCTCATTTTTTCAATTAAAAATTATAGTATACGAAAGTGAACTAATACTATTCATTATATCAATAATTTAATTAAATTTAAAATACGAAAAATCATAATTTATATCTAACTTGATTAATAAGATGATTTACATTTTAAGTTGAGTAATATCATTGCAGTACTCTTCGATTAAATCGGAAAAAGACATATATATTAAAGTTGCCCATAATCCACAGAGGAAGATACTAGAAATTCTCTCTTTGTTTCGAGTAATGAATAACTACTATAATAAAAAGGGTGAAATACAAAAGCAAATTCAACCAGTGGTATTACAAAAATTTAAAGAAGGGTTAAATACAATTAGAAAAACAGGAGATTGGCTTTTTTCAGTTCCGATTGCACTAAATACATTAAGTGATGATTTTTTAAGTAAAAGAGATTCGTTTAAATTCCCTGATAGTATTATTCTCTTTGAAGCATGGATGAATTTGGGATTAGCCGCATTAAACCCGAGAGTCGTTCTTCATTTTAAATTTCCGGGATTATTAAAGGGAGAGAAAACAAGAAATGTCTTTCAATTTATTTTTTCCTCCTCACGCGGTTTTGGATTTCCTATATATTTTGGACCCCAATTTTATCAGTATGATCTAAAAATTATGAAATATATAGAGCCTTTCTTTAAATGGAGTTATACTGTTTGTCACAAGGCAAATCAAGCGATTGTACTCTTTAATAAAAAACTTAAATCAAAAAGACACCATCCGGGAGAATTTGAATCAGTTATCATTTCTGAATATGAAAACAATATTTTCAAGGGAATTAATACCCTGTTGCATGGGTTCTTCACTGGTGAACCTAAGGATTTGGGATCCTTCAATTCTTTAAAAGAAACCCTACAAAATGTGGTATTTTCTTATACGATTGGGGATCATGCAATGAGTGTTAATAAATTGAATTCTGATACCCCTTCTCATCGAATTTTGGAAACATGTTTAATACCCCATGAGTTCATTGCCCAAAGGTTTGATGTCGATTTTTATTCATATATCAAAAGATTAATGAATTTAAACAGACTCTTAACCAAAAAGATTATCCTCTACAAAAAAAACCGAAGAGAAGAAATAAAGAAATTATCAATTAGTGATAGGATAAGATTTAGAATTGAGCAATTGAATCCAATCAAGACTTTATCTCCAAAATTTTCTTACATTAAAAAATTGAATAAAACTCTAAATTTAATAGAACGGCTTAGGGAATTTTTATGGACTACTCCTCTATTTACCCACACTATCCATTCTCCTACGAATAGAGAATTAAAACATAAATTATTAAATCCAGCGAAAATTGAGGAGGATTTCGATCAGGAATCAACCGACTCAATATTATTGAATCTTGTTAAAAGATATGAAAAAAAACAAGATTTTAAATTTGAAGATCCTGAAATCATTGAGGAAATAAAAAACTTAAGGGATCTAATGGCTAAAATGTGGCTATATTTTAAGGAAAGACATTTTCGATATGCTTGTAGAAAATTAGAAGAACTTGCACACTTACCTTTGGATGCTCATGATTATGATGAAAAAATCACTACCTATTTAGATAAACTTATTCCAATAATTTCTATTTATGAATTGTTCAACAGACCCTTAGCTGAATCAGTTTATCCAGAATCCAGCCCGCATACCAATCGTTTAGGAAATTATTTAGCCAGATTTTTTTCATCAAAATATAATCCTATCGGAGTAAATTTGATGAATGTTTTCAATAATTTAGCATTTTATAATTGGAGCTATTTTATCAAGAAACAAAAGCTGAGTTATTCAAACTTTTTTGAATTTGTTTTAAAATTACCGATTTGGCACCATATTCCGCCAAATGTGAAAACAAAGGTATTAAGCCATAACACTAAGAAATAGAATTATGCTAATTATTTTTAAAATTTTTTAGTTTATATCAAGATAAATCTTTGAATTACCATTCCAAGAAACCAGGATCGTCGAACACGTCATCAATTTTCTTCTCTTTTTTCATGGAACTTTCGTCATGTTCAGTAAAGAGGGACTCATCATCAGTTTTAATGCCACCTTTCTCTAACTCACTTGAATCCAATTGTAAGAGAGCATCCTTTTCTTTTCTTTTATATTCGTCAGCTCTTATCTTCCATTTATTCGCTTCCTCTATGTCAACATTTTCTTCATCTTCTAAATATTCAGCCGCCTTAGCTTTACTAATATCAGAAAGTAGAGAATAGCAAAAAGCCAATTCTCCCCATTCTTTTTCATTCTTTAATCTTTCAACTCGTTTTTCTAACCTAAGTAATTCTTGATCAGCATAATAGATATCAATAAAATCCCCAAAAGCATCCACAGGTTCTGATATGGAGTTCACTAAAACATCCTTTTCTAATCCACAATAACCACACTTCACAGTGGCTATTGCAGATCTTCTTATATTTTCGACTTTAACAGATTTTTCACCGCAATTCGGACAATTAAAAATTTTAGGGACTTTTTTTACTCTTTTATAGGTTTGTTGTTTTCGTTTACGCCTACCGATAATACATCACCAACTATATAATATATTTTTAACAATAAAATTTAGAACTAGGAGAAATAATTTCTTAAGTATGATAAAGAAAATAAAACTAAAAAATTTTTGCTTTCTAATTGTTTTATGCTTAATTTTCGTAAAGTTTTTTTGGAATGGTTAATTGTTACTTTTATCTTTTTTTGCCTGATTAAAAATCATTTGTTTAAGAAGAGTGAGTGGATTTTAGGTTTATGGAACATAAAAAATTATCGTTAGAGTATGATAAAACGCTAATCAATAAAATTTTGGATGATATTAATATGAGGTATGTCATCCTCTTCCTATATATTATCAGAAATGACTTATTTGAAGATTTAAAAGATGATAAATTAATCGAATCGTATGAACGAATTTTAATTCTGGATGATATTTTTAAAGGAAATATCATCAAATTTTTAAGTGGATACCAGAATTTTGTTGAAGTCGCCATTGATTTGGGTCTGTTTAAAAATATAAGGAGTGTAAGAGAATTTGAGCAAAAAGAAGATGATTTCATCATAAAGTTGGGCGAAGAAACCATAACCATTGAAAAAAATACAATTTTGGTTCCCGCAGATACCTTATTTCTGATGATTTCTAAAAAATTTAAATTTCTTACCAGAAGAAATTTTAATTTAGCTCTCACAAGGTTAAAAGGAGTAAGATGTGAAGTTAGTAGTGAAATTCATTCCTTCATTTATCAAATTGGAGAAAATGATTATACTTTATCAGACGATCTTTATTATCTCTTGGATCAATTTGGTAATATTTATCAAGCTATTAAAATAGAAATTACAATTGAGGGCTTTTATCAAAGATTCGAAGAGTTGGTAAAAAAAATTAATGATTTTATAGAAATTTTTGATCCTCTTTTAACCAGTAAGGAGGTAATCAAAAAAATCAATAAGGCCATTGAAGAAAATAAAGACATATTTGAAGCTCTTAAAGATGAGAAAGTGAAATTATCGGATAAACTCAAAAGTGGAAAAATTGATAAATCTGCTCAAATCTATAAACAATGGAGTTCTCAGCTGCTACAATTATTAAATTTTCACTATAATATCAAAAAAATTGATGAAAAATTATTAGAAATCAAAAATTATTATTCAGGTAAAAAAAAAAAATTTCCTTATCTGGAGTTTATTGAGAAAGTTTCATTTAACGAAAAAAATATTGTGAATGAAATACAAGATACTTTAATCACTCTTAGAGAGGAAATTATCGAGATTAATAATATTGTTACCAAACTAACTAAAAAAGAGATAAAACTTTTAAATTTGGATTATGAGAGATTTATAATAACTAGCAGTGATGATTGAAATTGATTTGTCCGGCATGTAATATTAAGATGGAACCTTTAGTCGCTGGAATCTATCAGTGTCCCCAATGCAAAAAAATAATGAAACAAGAAGCTGAAAAGGTAGAAATAGACAAACAGAAAAAATTTGAGGAGGATGGATTTCAAGAGGGAGAATATTTTCATAAAAGTGTAAGTTTGAATAAACAATATGAGATATGTGAAAAAGGAATCATAATTCAAAAGACAGAAAATAGGATGTTCGCGGTACTAATCTGCCATAG
>SDNV01000093.1 GCA_004524515.1 Promethearchaeota archaeon | reverse complement strand
GAAAAGGAGATGATGCTTTCCAAGAAGGTAGCGGGTATGGAAAAGAGCTACATGCTTCCTGATGGTGAAACCATCAATGTGGGAGTGGAAAGATTCTTGGCTCCAGAGTGTTTCTTTAATCCATCCGTAATCGGTAAAGAATTAGAACCTTTAGATGATGTTATTGTTGGAGCCATTTCCGAGTGTGATGTCGACTTACGAAGAGACCTTTACAGCAACATTGTTCTTTCTGGCGGTTCTACTATGTTCCCTGGTATCAAGGAACGATTAACCAAAGAAATTAAAGAACAGATTCCAGAATCAGTAGATGTAAAGATTATTGCTCCACCTGAGCGTATGTACTCTGTTTGGATTGGTGGGTCAATTTTAAGTTCCTTAAAGACCTTCCACCGAATGTGGGTCACTCGACGTGAGTATAAGGAGATGGGACCACAAGTCATCCATCGATGCTTCTAAGCCCATAATCGGGCACAATTTATTTTTTTTTAAGAATTTTTTTATTTTCTTTTTTTATTGTTATTTTTTCCCTTATTCTAAATTAATTATCTTATTGTGGGTTAGTTTCCATCTCCATAGATTTTTAAATTACTTTTTTCATAATTTAAGAAAGGAATAAAAACAGATTTAAATCTGATAAAGATGGGAAAAAATCTCTGGTTAGGACGGTATGAACTGATAAAAGATAATCCAAAGAAATTTTCAGAAAAATGTTCTATGGATGGTTACTTTAATAAAAAGTTAATAGCGGAGGCCGGAAAACCAGATAAGTTGGCCTTATGGAATTTTATCTGTAATCCTAGAGATAATTTAATGAAAATCGGTTGGCATAATCCCCCAATCATGGGTTATGAAAATGAGGAATATATGCTATTTTTTCAGCGACTCTGTCAGAAAATGTGGACGATTTTTGAACCAATTTTTAGCAGATATTTACCAATTGTCTCCTTATCAGAAGCAATTAAATATGACCTCTATGGAGCTGGTTGTTTACGGGAGCAATTTCCGGGTCCTTCTTTTGGAAATGCGCCTGGATATCCGAGAGGTTCTTTCAAAAAGAGACAAATCGGGGGCTGGAGATGGTTTAGTTTAATTCTACAAGATGAGAATTGGAATGGGGAATGGCATAAGGAGCTTATCCCTCCAAAATTACTTCTTAAAGAAAGAATAGCAGAAAAATTAGCTCCGAAATATTATAATTCCTATGTGTTTAAAAAGGATAAATGGAAGGAGAACAAAAATGGGAGAGCGATTTATAAGTGCCCTTCCGGTTGTCATTTTATACCCCGAAGATATAGCTTTCCCGTTGTGGTAGGAAATGAAGATTCGAAAGATTTTATTGAACGGTATAAAAAATGTACAAATATTATTTTGAAACAATTAAAAACTCAATGGACGTTAAATGTGTGGAATATTTGTTCATTCGATTATAAACCCTCTGATATCAGTGAAACCATTATTATAAAACCGGAGATAAACATTAGTATCGGTTGGATTGAAACCTATGCCTTAGGTAAAAAACAATGGGGTGAAGTTGGAGAGGGATTGCATAGACATCATGAAAATGTTTATAATGTCCGAGTAGGATTACCGGATGATTATAATTTAGAATTAAAACCTATCATCAACCGTGAAAAAAATCCGATTTGGGATGGTTCTACGGAAGGAATTGCACAGATTCTTGAAGAACCGTACTCCAAATTGGTGGATCTTGCGGGAATTAGACTTAATAAATTAATTCTTGACGGATTAAGCGAGTTTAAACCCGAGAAAAGCACTCTTTTCTAAATTTAATTGCTAATTACAACTCTAAATAAAGAAAATAAAAAAATAGTATATAATTCAACTATTAAAGTTCCATAACGTCTGATTCTGAAAGCTTTTTGAGTCTTTTGAGGTTTCTTCTTAAGAAATCTTTCTTGGCAACGAATTTTGAATATAGGATATAAGCAGGGATTGCAATCACGATAATAATTGCGGGCATCAGTATTGTAACAATTATATCAGATAACCGAAATTCGGACGTAACCGAAGCCCATGTTATAGCTACTTGGATCAAAAATAAAATTGAGGATATACCCGCATATCCTTTAAGGAAGTTAGTATAATTGATGTGAATTGGTTCAATTTCATATAATTCTCTTCCTGGTCTATCATCAAATTTATAGTGCATTAATCCTTGATCTTCCATTGCCCATCCCACAGACCATATTCCAACTACTATTGGAACGGTTAAAAAAACCAAGCTCATTAATACATTAACCGTGTATACCGCAGGTACACCCAACTCCCCTTCATAATACTCTACTCCCCACCGTTCTGATAAGAATAATGAAGGATCAATAAATGGTAAAATGAATACTAAAAACCCAAGCTCTAGTAAAAACAGATATACTGCTCTGAACGCAAATTTATACAATTTTAAAGGTTTTGGAGTATATTCGATATAAGCATCCTTATATTTCCATCGTAACTTCGCTTTGATAAATAAGAATAATCTACTAAAAATCCTTGGAAAAACAAACACCGCAATAATGGATCCTACAAAACCAATAGTCATTAAGACTAAAGTATGTGTTGCCATATCTAAACCAGTTAATCGAACTGTTTCTTGTCCGCTATTATAAATCATTTAATTTCCCCTTAATTGTATGTTATTGATTCAAAATCTAATATTAATTAATCTTTTAAAAAATTAAAGAAATTTAAAATTATGTTAATGTGTTTTATCTGTTCTATAATCGCGTTCTACAAATTTGTCCTTTTTAGAAAATAATAGCCTAATCTATTGATGCTTTTTAGCATGGTTAATTTTAAATAGTTCAATTGATCAACTTTGCTAATTTTGAATAATAATTTTTATTGATAATATCACTTTTTTGATTTTATTTAGAAATAATAAGATTTTTTTGTAATTTAGTCTTAAAAATATAAATTAAAAAGTATAATCATTTGGATGATTCAAATGGCAACAAAAGATACTCGATTTACTGAAGAAGTAGGAAAGGTTTTAATGTTAGGGAATGAAGCTTTAGTAAGGGGAGCTCTTGAAGCGGGGGTATCTTATATATCTCAATATCCCGGAACTCCCACGAGTGATATTGGAGAGTCCTTTCACAAAATCTTAAGAGAAAATTCTAATATAAAAGAATATTTAGTACACCACTGGGCGGTAAATGAAGCGGTTGCGACTTCTGCTTGTGCTGGAGCGGCTTGGACAGGATGTAGAAGTTTAAATCCCATGAAGCACGTGGGATTAAATGTGGCAAGTGATGCGTTGAGCGTTATTGCATTAGCAGGTCCCAACCCCGGAGCAATGGTTATTGTAGTAGGGGCAGATCCAGGTAGTTTAGGATCCCACCAAGAACAAAATGAACGATTTTACACTTGGATGCTTCACTTACCTTGTTTTGAACCACATACACCCCAAGAATGTAAGGACTTCACCAAATTAGCTTTTGAACTTTCTGAAAAATATGACACTGTTTTTGAAATTCGAACCTCAACCAGAAGTGCCCATTCTCGGGGATATGTGGAATTAGGGAAAATTACAAAAGGTTCAGCAAAAGGCCAGTTTATTCGCAATATTCCAAAATTCAATTCACTTCCTCCCCATGCAATTAATAATCATATCCGATTATATGAAAGAATTGAAAAAATTCGAACAATCATACCGGAGTTAGGGATCAATAAATTTATTCCTGGAAATAATAAAATCGGAGTTATTACTAGCGGAATGCCTTTTGGGTATACCATGGAAGCATTGGATCAATTAGGATTAGATGATGTGCCGGTCTTAAAGCTAGGAATGATTTACCCCCTCAATTATGCTGAAATCTTGAAATTTCTGCAAGGATTGGAAAAAGTGATTGTAATCGAAGAATTGGAACCCTTTCTTGAGGTTAAAATAGCGGAAATTGCTAATCATTATAAAATAAATGTGGAAGTCATAGGTCAAGAATATTTCCCCAAATATAATGAATTTTCCACAGGATTGGTTGCTACCAGTTTAGCCAAAATTTTTAATAAGCCTCCAAATGATCAAATGAATAAAGCCATTGATTATTTCAATTCCTATAAGGATATTATCCCTAGTAGGTTTCCCACTTTTTGCGCGGGATGTCCAGAAAGAGCCACCCTCTATTCTATATTAAAAGCCACCAATCATCTCGAAAATACGGTCATTAGCGGGGATATTGGGTGCTATGTCATGTCCTTTTTTCCTCCTCAAGAATGCAGTGATCTCGTAATATGTATGTCTGGGGGTTTAAGTGCAGCTATCGGAATGTCAACTAAGACAGACCAAAAAATTATAGCAATGATCGGAGATTCTACTTTTTTTCATACTGGGATGGCTCCTCTGGCAGAAGCAGTAGGCTACAACTCTAATGTGCTCTTGATCATATTTGAGAATTCATGGACAGCAATGACTGGACATCAAAATGATGTACTTCGATATTTAATTAATCAAGGATTTTCCATTGAAAAGATCTGTAAAGCTATTGGGGTTCAATGGTTAAAAGTGGAAGATTCCTATAATCCTAAAAAATTAATAAAAAGTATTGAGGATGCGTTAGAAACAAAAGGTTTGAAAGTTATAATTATCAAACGAGAGTGTGGACTACAAGCGCATCGATGGAGAATGAGTCAAATAAAGGAACTTGAAGAAAAAGGAGAAAAAGTGCAAGAAGTAGTATATAATATCACAGGATGTCAAATGTGTTATGAGTGTGCTCGAATTTTAAGCTGCCCTGCGATAAGGAGCACCGAGATTGATGGAAGAAAAACGATGCAAATTGATGATGATAGATGTATAAGATGCGGAGTATGCTATCAAATTTGCCCAAATAAAGCAATTCACAAATCTATTATCCATGCATTAGAAACGGAGGTGCCATTCCGTGAACTTTAAGGAAACAGACATAATCAATGTGGTAATTGCAGGTACTGCTGGACAGGGAGTCATAACATTAAAAAGACTTATCGAATTTGCCGCACAAAAAGCTGGCGTTGAGCTTATACTCGGAGCAGAGCAACACGGTTTGGCTCAGCGCGAAGGGGCTATAATAAGTCATACAAGATATCAAAAGAAAGCTTCTGAAAATCCCAGAAAAAATTTGAACTCTTCATTGATTAGCTATGGTGATGCAGATTTATTTATATGTGTTGAACCCATAGAATCATTGAGACGTGGTATTTTTGCCTCCAGTAAAACTTCATTTGTTTTAAATTCAAGGACAATCCCACCTATTTTAATTACAGCAGATTTAGAGCAATATCCTTCGGTGGAAAAAATAGAAGAAACTCTAAAAGGGTATTCCAATGAAGTATATTTTATGAATGCCACCGAATTATCTTTGGAACAATTCAATTCCAACCAACAAGTCAACCTTATTATGCTCGGATTTGCTATTCCTACTGGAAAGCTTCCATTCATAGAAATTGAACATTACGAAAAAGTAATAAAAGAATGGCTCAGAGATTCAGATGATAATATTCGAGCTTTGCATCTCGGAATCGAAAAGGGAAAAGATATTATCAATAAGAACTAAAAATTGGTAAAAAAGAAATTATAAATAAAAAAGTATTCTATAAGAATTATCATAGATAAATGGCGGATATTTGCTAAAAATCATCCATTGCTTGGAATATTAAATAAAAGTGAATAAAACCTATAAATAGGAATTAAACAAAATTTATATTAATAGGAAAGACCAATCTTATGAAAAAAATATTAAAAATTATTTAATGAGGTATGTGATTATGGATGGATTAGCAATGGTAAGAAGTTTTGATGAGGCGGGATATTTTGAGACAAGACTAGTTCTTATGCTATTAGCTCTGATTATATCTTTATTTTTCTATTTTAAAAAAGAGGATAAGAATTATATCGTGATGTTCATTAGCTCGACTATCTTTTTCGGATTTGTAGAACTTATCATGTTATTACTGGGAATGAGAGCAGAAGCGTGGAGGATTGCTGTGTTTGGGTTAGAAATCCCTACTTATATCTTATGGTTGTTTCAAGGATTAGGAGAAGGAGCCCCCTATGGAGTAGCAGGATTTTTATTGCTCGATATGTATTTAAAGCGAGATATTGAGAGTGAATTTAAATTGCGTCGAAATCTTTTTGTATTTGACATACTCATAGTATTTGTATGTTCCATTATCGTTGGATTACTCGCTAGAAATCAGCCTATAACTTCTGTACGAGCTATGTTTGGAATTGTAACAATTGTCTATTTAAGTATAGTGATCATTATTAGTTTCGTACTTGCTAAATTTGCATGCGGTGAGGGTTTTATGAAATATTTAGGATATTATCTTTTAGGTTCGTTTATTTTTATAGTTATAAACCTTGAGCCAATGCATATTCTTGGAGCAAGATATATTGGAATAGTTCAACCTAATGGAAATGTCACTTATGCAGATCCAATTTATCAAATTCTAATTATGCTCTATTCATATATAGTAGAAATTACAATTCCAAGGGCCCATTATTTAGTCGTTCCAGTTGTTTTGGGTCTAATAAAACTGGACTAAATCGGATAAAAACCTAAAAGACCAGCGGATACAAAAAGATAAACAAATAATCATTACCTATTAGGCAATTATCTGATTAATACCAAATCCTAATATATTTCTCATTTTTTTTTGATTTAAATTATACACAAAAAGGAAAAAGATATATCTTTCTAGATTTAGAGCTAATGACAATTAGCCTCTTTTTATCACATCCACAAGACCTTTTTTGTGGAGTTTCTCCATCATTTTTTCCACATCTTCCAGCTTCTTTCCTGCGATTTGAGCTACTTGTTCGAGTGTATTCATCCCGTCACATATCTTTAAGACCTTATATTCTTCAGGAGTTATCATTCCTAAATGGACGCTTGTAGCTGGAACATCTTTAATAATAATGGGAATCCTTACTTCAGTAGATCCAGAAGCCGCCGCCGCCTCTTCTAAAGATTCTATAGTTGGGGAATCTCCAAAAAAGGATTTTACTCCAGTAACATCATATTTGTCATCGATATAGACATACACTGTATGTTCATCACCGGATAAATCATCTGGATCTTCAAAATCAGGATTTGGATTTCGATGCTTGAATTCTTTAGTATATATACCCATTTCTATACCATCAATGATCTCATCCTTGTCAACACTTAACGCAACCATATCCTGACAGATATCGCACCAAGCCCAAACCTCTACCCTTCTGAAATACTTCTTTACTTTATTTTCTGGCATATCATTTTCTCTCTATTTTGGTTAATTTAGATTATTATTAAGATGCGAAATTCATAAAAGGTCAGATAATCCAATTATAATTCTATATACAATTTATGTTGATTTAAAATTTAAAGTTTAATTTATTTTAGTATCTTAAAACCAAAAATAATTAATTCTATCATGTATTTTTTTTGCTAATCATGTCGACATTAAAAAAGAATGTCTGTTTCTCATGCGGAAGACCTGTAGCTCCCTACGAAAATGCCGTTCATTTTCCATGTCCCCGATGTGGAGATGTGGAAATTTGGAGATGTGAACGATGTCGAGCAATGGGAAAGACTTATAGATGTTTGAAATGCGAATTTGAGGGACCTTAATATCTATTGAATGGAGGTTTGAATGCTATGGGAAATGAATTTGTTGCTCTAATTGATGTAATTCCTGAAGATACCGATGTAAATTTTGATGATTTCGTTGCGAAAATAAAAGATGTCCTAGAAGATTGTGTGTTGGAAGCTCATGAAATCATGCCGGTAGCATTTGGGCTAAAAAAAGCAAGAATCCGAGTCAGATATCCTGAAGAATGGGGCGGGACGGATAAAGTTGAACAAATGCTTGGAAAATTAGAAGGAGTGCAAGGTATCGAAGCAATAGCTTTTTCAAAAGCCTAAAAAATATTAAGCGTTTTATAAATTTTAAAATCTATTTTTATGGATAATATTAGGTTTCTTTATCTAAATTAGAAATATATTGAATCCATATCTTATTATCTCTAGAAATAAGATCGTTTACAGATTTAATCGTATCAAAAAAGAGCATGTCGGAATAGCGGTGTTTGAAGCTTTCAACGATTTCATGCGCCTGAGTTATCTGATTGGACTCTAATAATTTATCATACATCTTATATATAGATTTACTAGTTTTTTCAATTTCTGAAATTAAGAAATCTTTTTGAACATCTTTCGCGATTGAATTGATAAATTCTTCCTGTTCCTTTATGTAAGAGGGTTTGTCCGCAAGAATTGCTAATCGGATTATTTTCTCAGCATTATGGATGGCATCATCAAGATTTCCCTCCATTAAACACCGCTGGGCTGAAAATTTTAATTCATCGACTTTTGAAAGAAATGTGACGATATCAACTTTTAAATTATAATTTTTATTCGTATCGTCTAGTTCTTTAGATTTCTTCTTAGATTTTTTATCTTTTTTTCTCATATTTTCAAATAAATCTAAAATCTTTAATTTTTATTTAACTTACTTTTGGTCTTATTCAATTTCTTGTAGTTAACTAGAAAAAATTATTCCTATTTATATGTTAATTTTTCAAAAATTAGTAGAAAAAAGCGAAATAGAGCTAATTTATATTTTTCTTTTAAAAAGTTTATCTAATTCCTTAAATGATATAAATTTCAAGGTGGGACGACCATGAGCGCAATGAAATGGATCCTTACAATTTCCTAACTCAATTAATAAATTTCTTATCTCATTCAAGGTAAGCTCATCTCCCCCTCGAATGCTTCTATGACAGGCTAAATAATTAATAATTTCTTCTTTTGTCTCCGCAAAACTTTTATCTTTTCCAATATCTGTGATATCTGATATAATTTCTTTTATGATATTTATATCAGGTAGCTTGTCTATTATTGTAGGGATTTCCCTTAAAATAAATGTAGTTCCGCCAAAATGTTCAAAATTAAATCCTAATTTATTAATATTCTCTAAATTCTCCTCCAAAAAGAATTTTTCAGAGGGACTTACTTCAATTTTCAGAGGAGAGATTAACTGCTGTTTACTCACTTTCAAGGACTCAATCATATCTAAAAAATATTCCTTTCTAACTCGTTCAGAAGCAGCATGCTGGTCTAATATATATAGCCCTTCCTCTCCCTCCTGATTTATTCCTTCTAAAACCACATAGATATTATTACTTAATTGACCTGTATAGGGAATAAGACGGATTTTTGGAAAATTTTTGGTGATTATAAATTTATCCCTAATATAAGTTTCAGGCATTTGTTTTTTATTTGCCTTTTCTTCAGTGACCTGGTCCGTTAATTGTAATTGTACTTTCTTATCAACGATATCCTTTTCCATTTTTGATAACTCCTCAACTTGTTTCCGGACTTCAAGTTTTGCATGAGGCTTCTCAATTGCCCCCTCTTCTTCAGTAATTTGTATTTTTGCCTCCTTTTTAGAGACAAAATCGTCTATTTCAGTGGATATATAGTTAGCCTCTTTCTTGATGAATTCTTCTTCGACAAAAGTTCGAATAACGTTGTACACTTTATTATAGATAAAATCATCATTTTCAAATCTTATATGAAGCTTTTTCGGGTGAATATTAAAATCGATTATAGAAGGATCTAATTCAATATGAATAACAAAAAAGGGATATTTTCCAACCATTAAAGTGCCCTTATATGCTTCCTGAATTGCTCGATATAACAGATCACTAATTACATATCGATGGTTAACAAAAAGACTTGAATAATTTCGGTTTTTTTTAGAAATTTCTGGATGTCCTAATAACCCATTTATTTTAAAATAATTATCTTTTTCACAGTAATCAATCTGCTTCATTAATTTCGCACTTAATTTCCCGTAGATGTGAAATACTGTAGTGGGTAAATCATTTGAAGGACAATTAAGGACATCCAAATCGTTATGTCTATATATGAAATGAATATCGGGATATGCTAACGCGTATCTTTGTATAATGTCGGTTATGTGTCCCAGTTCTGTAGAATCAGATTTAAGAAATTTTTGTCGTGCTGGGATATTATAAAAAATATTTTTAATTTTTATATTAGTTCCGACAGGACACGGAATCTGCTTTTTATCTACAATAATGCCTCCATTTATACTTAATTGCACTCCTAGATCTTCATTTTCTGCCCTAGAAATAATCTCCACTTGACTAATCGCCGTAATACTTGCCAATGCTTCCCCTCGAAACCCTAAAGTAGAAAGTTTATCTAGATCTTCAATACTTCTTATTTTACTACTCGTATGTCTTTCAAAAGCAAATTCAATATCATCTGGAGCTATCCCAATTCCATCATCTATTACTTGAATCAAACTTTTTCCCGCTTTTTTCACCATCACTCTAATTTGTTTTGCTCCCGCATCTATACTGTTTTCTATTAATTCTTTTACCACGTTGGCGGGGCGCTCTACCACCTCACCGGCAGCTATCTTTTCAGCATCTCGAATCTTTTTTATTTTTTTTCTTTTCACTATAGTTCAATTTGAATTACAATTTAAATAGAAAATTAAGTTTTTACCTAATATAAATCATATTTATGAACTCAAATTTAAATGCCTACTCTATTAACGAAAAAATAAATTTCAATATCCCGTATAAAATTACAAGTTTTTTATTTCACTAAGTATTCCAAACAAGAAATTTTTTAATGAGGAGGAAAAAAGAATAGTAATTTAATTTATAACCAACAAATTCTTTTATAGTTTAACTTGATTT
>SDNV01000092.1 GCA_004524515.1 Promethearchaeota archaeon | reverse complement strand
TTTTATAATTATTTCATACTTGCTAGATATTCGTTCATTTCTACGAAGCTGCTTGTTCTTATTAAGGCACTTTTAAGGAATTGAAAGCCAATATCATAGGTTGATCCATCTCCACCTATATGTATAACATAAGGTACTTCTCCTTCAAATAAGCCTTTGCTTTTGAGAATCTTATATGAAGTACTTATAGCATCTGCGATTGTGGCTCCAGATTCAAACAAATGGTGCACCCAGGGCACTTTCCATGAAGTAACAAAATCTTTTGAAGTGGAGACTTCCGAACAGCTGGTATTATTAACGTAGATGATATTGTTCCCAGCAACTTGTGTGGCTGCCGTAGCCATTTGATTTAGAACCATACCTGCTCCGCATCCTGGACATAACCCATGTCCCGGAAACATATGCGTTTGTGGCTCTAATTTCCTGCGATTAATCCTATATACATCAATAGGTTTTTCAGCTCCAAATTTTTCAATTAATCCTTTCAATTTATTATTCCGCTGTTCGGTGTAATAAATAATCTCATCAATTTCTTTTTCCATAAATTTTGGCTCAAAGAGATGCCTAAAACGTCCCATGGATTGTAAAAATTCTACAAATTTTTCTTTATCAATGTCTAATCCTCTGTTATAAGAAAAAACAGGCATACCATCTTTTACCCTAATTGTGTATAGAGGCCAATATCCACAATCAGTAGCTAATTTAGAAATTTTAACAGCGTCTTCTGCTCCATGTCTCCATCCACGCATACAATCAGAATATGCCTGTATAAATGCTGATCCATTGCTTTTTAATGCTTCGATTATTTTACCCATTAAATCATTTGGATAGGCGGGATTAACAGTTGCCAAAAATAATGATTTCGCTCCATAAAAACCAAATGGGGTAACTAAATCCTGCTTGACTCCAACTTTACCGGGGAATTTTTCGCCGGCTGGTCCCGTAGTAGTGGATGCATATGGAGGCGTACCGCCTGATTCTTGAATACCTGTGTTCATGAATGCTTCATTATCATAGTTCAAAAACAAGACATTGCATTTATCGTCCCTAGCAATTAAATTTTCTATATTAATGGTATTTCTCTCTGGTTGCGACATTTTTATTTTTCCACCCCATAAATTTTATCTTTTGATTCTCTTACCCCTAAATAGGTGTATAAGGATCCTTTCATATCATTAACATTCTCCATTTTCTTTTTAGCCACGTCAAATTCGTCTCGAGTAACATCACGTCCTCCTAATCCAACAATAAAACATCTAAATAAAGTACCTAACGGATATAAGGCAGTTGCAATTGAGGAAGCAAATGGCGGTAGGAGATTATTTAATGAATCAGATTTTTCTAGTATGATTAATTTCTCTATATGATGGTCTTGAACAATTTGTTGTAATTCTTCGTAAGGAAAAGGTCTATAGCTTCTTACTTTAATCAACCCGATATCCTTATTTTTTGTCATCCAGCTTATAATATTTCCACACATTGAACCCATGGTAATAAACGCCATTTTTTTAGAATTATCTAAGTTAAATGTTTCAATCACATCATAATTTCGACCTGTCGCCTTTCCGAATTCTTTAAATACATCTTTCATAATTCCTAATACCGGTTCTTTTGCCTCATCTAGATTTTTTCTTCCTTCCATAAAAAAACTAGGAGTTACAATACCGCCCCAAGTTCCTGGCTTTTTAGTATTAATAGTATGCCTCGGTTTTTTTGGGGTTAATTTTCGGACGATATCATCCGGGATTAACGTTAATTTCTGTACGGAATGTGAAATTACAAACCCATCATGGACAAACATAGTGGGAAATAACGACCTGTCCGAAATCATAACAGAAAGGATTGCAGCATCGTATGTTTCTTGAACATTTTCAGAAACAATACAATTCCACCCAAAATCAGTTAATACAAATTCCCAACTGTTCCATATAGATAAATTAGGAGCGTTAAACGCTCGAGCTGAAATCATCATAGTGAGTGGAACTCGCCAACCCACTGCCATTGGTAAGGCTTCGGCCATTAATAAATAACCCTGAGATGCGGTAGCAGTAAAAGTTCTCGCACCAACAGCAGCAGCCGCGGTCGAATAGCTCATTGCAGCTAATTCGGATTCTACATTTACAAATGCTGCTTTTAGTCTTCCTTGATGAACTACATCAGATAAACCCTCCACAGATTGGGTTTGAGGAGTTATAGGAAAAGCACAAATTACATCAGGATCTGTTTGGGTTACTCCACCTGCAACCGCATAGTTTCCAATCATAGCGGTTTCGATTGGTTCTTTGATTTCTTTAAAAAATAATTTCATTGGTTCAATAGACATTTTAATTACCTCCTGCCGTTTCAGGTGCAGCACATGATGCTGGACCCTGTTTTAATCTTTTACTTATGGCATTAACGGGACATATATTTAAACAATTTTGGCAAGATTTGCAATGATACATATCAATTCCAGCCATATGCCATTGTCCATCATCCCCTTTTTCTCTTACAATCGCAAAATCGGGACAAATATACCAACATTGAGCACAATTAGTACAAGTATCTTTATCCCAGATAATATCCCATTCACCCCAGGAACCGGTATTTACTTGGTCGCTACCTACTTGAATAATATTCTCATCACAATACCAAACCCCTGCTTTGTCTAGGTCTTTATACCCCGGTAACCCTAATTCTACTTGTTGCCAAGGAACTTTTGTATCTATAGTAAAATCTACATCAATTCCGCTGTCATAGATACATGTTTCCTCATAAGCTTGTTTAATTGCTTCAATATTCTTTCCCGCAATCGCTCCTTTAAACCGCTGCATTATTGCATCGGAAAGTTCATCAAGAGTAAACAAATGAGATACCCGAACTAAAGCGCCTAAAATGATGGTATTTGTAATATTTCTACCTAAAATATCTAATGCAATTCTTGTGGCGTCAATAGTTGCGATATTTAAATCCTTGCGTTTGACAATATCCTGAATTTCTAACTGATTCATAACAGTATTTATAATTAACCAACCCCCCTTAGGTACTCCGGCAGTTACATCTATTTCGCCCAGTAAGGAAGGATCTAATACAGAAACAAAATGAGGTACATAAACTTGCTCATTAGATCTTACCAAATCTTCATTTACCGAAAGTCTTACATAACTTTCTGTAGGACTGCCCATTCTTTCTGCACCAAATCGAGGTTGACAGACACCATAACCATAAAAAGCTTCAACACAAAGATTAGAAGCAGTAACACCTCCTTGACCCCCTCGGGCATGAAATCGTAAATTAACACAATGATGTTTTAATGCTTCTTTTACTTGTTCTTCAGTAAGAATTTTAGATCACTCAATTCTATTATTTGAATTTTAAATTTTATTTCTATAAAGTAAATCTCAATAAAAGATTTAAATTTTGCATTTTTGATTTAAAGATATTTGATAAACTTAGCTATATGTATAGTAAACCAAATTTTTAAATCGCTTTCATTTCATTTCTCGTAGCAATTTTTAAAATTGCGAGAGTTTTTATAAAATTGATATTTAAAATTCCATTAAAAACCTTTCGGATTTTTTTAGTTTTTTTGCTATTTCGTATTATGATTTAAATTAAAAATGAAGATTTTTTTAGGATTATAAATAAATCTGAAAAAAGTTCAACTAAAGAAAAAGTCTAATATGAAAAAGTATTACCAAGTTAAATTAATCTTAAAAGAGAAAAGAAAATGAGTGAATATATTCTTACAGAATCAATGAATAATGTGTTACGCATTGAAATTAACCGCCCAAAAACTAAGAATGCTATTACACGAGATATGTATTCGGCAATGGCGGATGCTATAAAACAAGGAGAAAAAGATCCATCAGTTCGGGTTATAATCCTCCATGGTCAAAAAGATTATTTTACGGCAGGAAATGATATCAAAGATTTTCAGAATTTTCCTCCGTCAAGCGAGACAAATCCGGTAAGCGAGTTTATGACTGCTATTACAAACGCTAAAAAACCACTAATCGCAGCTGTAAGCGGTTATGCGATAGGAATAGGAACTACTATGTTATTTCATTTTGATTTAGTTTATGCAGGAAATAATGCCAAATTTCAATTACCTTTTATTAATTTAGGATTATGCCCCGAATTCGGTTCAACCTTTTTATTACCCCGTTTAGCAGGACCTCATCGCGCTAAAGAATTGTTTTATTTTGGGGACTTTTTTAATGCCCAGGACGCTTATGAGATTGGATTAGTTAATAAAATCTTTTCAGAACAGAAATTGCTGCAAAATGTAATCATCTTATCAAAACGGCTAGCTGAAAAACCACCAGCGTCATTACGCTTAACTAAAGCGCTTATTAAGCAAAATATTTCAGTAAAATTAGAAGATATAATAACAGAAGAAGGATTGCATTTTGCAGAAAGATTAAAATCACCAGAAGCGAAGGAAGCATTTACAGCTTTTTATGAGCGTCGAAAACCTGATTTCTCAAAATTCCATTAATTTTTTCATTATTATTATAAAATTTTATCTAAATTAATAGCCAATTGTAATATAAATTAATCCAAATCGCCAAAAACAATAATCTCTTAGGATTGAATAATCTGGATTATTTTATTAATTACCTCTTTAATTTTATCATCTTTTATTCTTCCAACCTTGTAGAGTATGATGTGACTATCTGCTGTGAAAATTCGGTTTGGTCTAATATTACTCTTTTTCTTCAAGGATCCTTTTTGAAAATCATCATCACTTAACGATATAGCATACTTATCAAAAATACTTTGACTCGTAATTTGACACAAAATTATGTCGTCGCCTGTTAAATCTGTAATTACTATAGCAGGTCTACGTTTAGATTGAGACAAATCAGAAAATGGAAAAGGAACTACTACTACTTCGCCTTTTATAAATCTAACCATGCCTCATCTTCCTCGGGTCGAAGCCAATCCTTTTTTAAACTTGATTCGCTCATTATAGCCGTTTCCATTTTTTGCTTTATTAATTTTTCTTTAAGAAATTTAATATAATCTAAAATTTCATCCAAGAATTTCTCCGGAATTTGTTTTAATTCATCAATTATTATATCCTTTTTTGACATATTTACCACCTAATATAATAAAGAAAATCAAGTTTTTAAATAAAACTAAAACTACCAGACCTCAAATGTGTACAATAACTATGGGAACATTCCAAAAGATGAAACTGAAAAAAATAGATGTAGACATTGAAAAAGTTGATTAAATTTATGCTATAAATAAGCTTAGGATTAAAATTCTTGAAGTTCCCACATGTAGAGATAAACCCGCTTCTACTCTTTCAGATGCTAAATTTGTTATAGGAGGTGGTCATGGATTAAATTCTAAAGCTAATTTTAATAAGCTCTATAATTTAGCAAATATACTAATGTACAAGTGGGTGGAACGAGACGCCCTATTATGAATGAATGGATGGATGAATATTGACTTTTTGTTTATATAGAATCCTTATCATGATGCGTCATTTCATATGTTTTATAAATAAATATTGGTAGAACTCTTATTTATATTTTTTTGGTTAGATCTTAGAATTTTCAACGCCAGAAAATAGTTTTAATGATATAGACTTTAGATGAAAATTATAACTTTTAATGATCTTTTTCCTATCGGCGTTAATATTGGATATAGATAATCCTTAATTATCTATTGTAAAAATCACGACATCATTCAAAAAGGTATAGAATCTAGAAAAAAAATTATTTAAGACAAGAAAATTAAAAAATAGTAAGAAATTGAATATTTAAAATTTCCTCAATTAGAATTTTAGTAAAAATTGTGAAAATTGCAGTCGATATAGATGGTGTATTGCTTGATCTGGTTATAACATTTTGTGAAATATTTAATGAGAAATATAATATGCACTACACTAAAGAGGATGTGTCCAATTGGGAATTTTTTAATGATTGGAATATATCTGAAGAAGAAGCCTTTGGAATTTTTTATCAAATATATGAAAATACGATGGTTGTGCCTTTTATTGATGAAGACGCTTCGAAATTTATGAAGAAATTAAACCTTGACCATGATGTTTATATACTTTCAGCAAGAACTTCTTTATATAAAGCCCAAATAATTAAAAAATTAAATCTTCATAATATAAAGAAAGGAGAACATTATAACGAGCTCATTTTAGTCCACCATAAACCCTACGATCAAAAACAGAATTATAAATTTGATATATATATAGATGACAATCCTCATTTGGCTGAAACCATTAAAAAAACCAAGGAGAGATATTTACTTCTATATAATCAACCCTGGAATCAAAACTTTATTTGTAAAAATAACATTATAAGAGTTTATAATTGGAAAGAAGTCTATGAGACAATTATGTCACTAAGTAAGAATTATTAATTTTTCAAAATTTGAAAATTAAAGTTTTTTATATGGATAAGACCATAATTTAGAATATTGAACAAATTTTTGTTAATTAAAAATCATAAGTTGAAATCATCATGAATGAATCAGAGAGTAAACCAACTAGTAAATTTATTCTATATGCGTTGCCTAGATTTGGCACTTCAATAGTTCTCGGGATTGAAGGGTGGGCATTATTTACACTATATACCATTGCTTACGGTGTTAATCCTTTTCTTGTTGGATTTGCATTAGCTATGGGATATCTCAGTATAGCGGCGTCTCAATTTCTATTAGGATGGATTTCTGACGCAAAATATACAAGATGGGGTCGAAGAAAACCTTGGATTATTTTATTCTCTCCATTATTAGGCATCTCTATAGTATTCGTTTTAATGCCAGCTTTGATCTTACCGGATATTAGCAATAAATTTACTTTATTTCTATGGCTTTTAGTTTGGGAAATACTTTTTCGTGTAAGTTACGGGGTAACTACCCCCTACCAATCCTGGACTGCAGAGCAATTTGAGGTTAAAAATCGTCCAATAGTTTCACAATATCAAAATCTTTTTAATTTTATAGGAAACGGCGTAATGGCCCTCTTCACATTACTTGTTTTAACAGGAGTGTTTGAAAAAATTCAAAACAACCCAAATGTTGTGCCTCCCGAATTCTTGATCCCTGTTTTAGCCTTCGCAATAATAGTTGTGTCTTTGTTTTATATAATCGTCCTATTTTTTCCTACTGAACCTAATTTTAAAATAGAATCCAATTTAATCCAAAATCTAAAAACAATTGTTAAAAACAAAAATTACGTTCTGACTACTCTAATGAGGGGGATAACAGGTGTAGCATTATCAATGGTGACAGCAGTCATGTTAACATATGCCGTAGTAGTTTTAAGATTAAGCGGAACTGATTACATAATAATTGCCGGGACACTTTTAATATGCATTTTTATATTTTTATATATTTGGCGAAAATTAATCCAAAAAAAAGGAAAAAAACAAACGCTGCTATATGTTTTTATTTTAGGGATAATTTTTCTTCCAATTACATTATTGGGTCTAATACCGATGGATTCTTACCTTATACTAGGGATAATTTTCATAATCGGTATAGCGGCAATATTAGGAGGATGGTATTTATTTCCGTATATTTTAGATGCAGACATGGCTGAGGATGATGAAAAATCTACAGGTGAACTAAAAGCAGGGATATATACTGGTTTTCCTAGTATATTATTGAACATTTTTCAAGCTTTAGGAGTTTTAACGTTAGGTATAATAGTTTCTTTGCCCAATATTGCAGTCGGAGATTCATCATTTTCAATTGGATTAATATTATGGGGACCTATTTGTTCGATTATATTAATCTGTTCTTATCTCTACACTAAGAAATTACTCACTCTTGATTTTGAATGGGAAAGGGAGTAATTTTAATTATTTTAATTATCTCTTACTATTCTTTTAGAAATATGATAAAATTATAATATTATCAGCCTTTTCGATAACCTAAATCCATCATTACTCCATATACTGCTTGCAGTATCATATTATCAAGAACTAGATGTTCCGCATTAAACATATCAGAACGAGAGAGTAAGAATGGAGTAATTTTTTCGCATATATATCTTGTATCATCCTTTTCATCATGATATTTCATAATTTTTGCTCTGAATTCTCTCATAAAAGATTCATGGTCTAACAATATTTTCTTCACATTCTCTCTTCCATTAACAATTCCAAAATGACTAAAACCTGCTTTTTTAAGTTCTAATTTCTTCAACTTATCCGTGGTTTCCATATCATCTTTGAAATTATAATGAATTGGAGCAGAAACTGGTAATGTTATAAGTTCAGAGGAATGATAGAGAGTACCTACAGCTTCTCCAAAAAATATAAAGTCAATTACTCCATCTTTAAGGAAAATGGCACTTTGATGATCTGGCGTATGACCCGGGGTTTTTAACACAGCCAGGTAAACCTCTGAATCACCAGTGTGAAATGTTTCTAAAATTTTAATAGAATTGGGATCACTCGTTTCTATTAGTTTGAAGCCGTTCTCTTCAATTGCTCTCATTTCACCAACCATATTAGGGGGAAATCCTCTTTTGGCTCTCTTTAAATGATCCTCGAAATTATTTAAGAATTCCATAGTTAGTTTACTCGTAAGAATTTTAACCTCCGAATTAAATTTTTTTATTTCATCATATAACTTCCACATTCCTCCATTATGATCGAAATGATGATGAGATGTGATGAGGTATTTCACTAAAGATAGGGATAAATTATTCCTTTTTAGATATCTAAGGACATGTTTAACTTCATTAGACGATCCACTGTCCATTATGATGAGGCCTTCCTCAAATTCCGCTATATATCCCGATAACAACCTTCTAGCAGCGAATTGCTTTAAATCTACATGATGAAGATACTCATTGACTTTACCTGCTTTGGTAGTTATGACTTCTTGAACCATAAAAAGAAGAGTTAAAAATTAAATAATAAGTATTTTATTTTACCTTTTAGGCTTTCAATTCTTAAGTATTATTATTTTTTTTTTATTGATTTATTCCTTTTCTCTCAATTTATATTCATAATCCTTAGGATTCATCAATAATAGAGGGATCACAACCAAAAGGGAGAAAAGGCCTAAGTATAAAAATGTTGCTGAGAAATCTTGAGTAATATTGATTATAATACCAGTAAAAAATAATCCAATTGAAGCTCCAATATTCGCAAAAGCCATTGAAATGGAAAAGTTTGTACTGTTCATCTCGGGATGGTATTTTGCTATTTCTCCTAAAATTGCTGCCGCTATTGCTCTTCTCCATCCTAACGCTACTCCCGATAAACTGGCCACAAACAAAAGAATGGATATAACGTTAAAATCAATTATTAATAGAATCAAGGAAAAAAATGTAATAATTATCGACAAAATGAGACTTGATCGACGTGATTTTAAATCAGCTAATCTTCCACCAACAAGGGCACCTACAATAATTCCAATACTTACTATTAAAGATATATTTGCTTGATATAAATAAACGCTCATATCCTGGCTCTCTAAAGATAATGAAGCACCATCTGCTTTTATGATTCCTATTTTAATGAGGATAATCAAGGATATAAGCAGAATAATTACTCCATCTAAAAGAGATCTTAACAATGAATAAAGATAAGCAAGCCAATCTCTTTTATTATTAAACATTTCTTTTAGATGCTTTTTAATTTTAACCTCAAAAAGGACTATCACCTCCTTAATTAGAATTATTGACGATGATATGAATATCATAGAAACTCCAACAATAATAAAGATAATTTGAACAGTAATAATTTCCACAGAAAATATTAAAAAAGCTAATAAAGGACCTCCAATAATCATTCCTACCGAATTCATACCCCAACAAAATCCTTGTGTTCTTCCCAGTTTTTGTTTTGGACAAATATCAATGATTAATCCATCTAATGCAGTATCAGCCATCGCTACTCCAAGATTTATTAAGACTCCTATAAATGTAAAAACAAATAATGCATTATTTGGATTCGCTATATTAGGAATACTTAATATTAACCATAGAACTCCAGCAATCGACATAGGACCTATAATATAAGGTTTTCGTCTCCCAAGTTTTTTTATTGGATATTTGTCGCTAATCATCCCGTAAAAAACTTTCAAACCCCAGGGAATAAGAATTATCGAAGCTAAAAATGCTAAATCCGCAGCAGATACCTTTCCAATTAATTTTATTAGGTAAATAGGAACAATTACGCTATAGACACTAGTATTTACTCCTTGAAAAAAATAATTTGACGTAAAAATCGTAGTGTAAGAGTTTTTATATGTTATTTCTTCTTCATCAACCATAAAAATTACCTATTTTTTATAAAAAAAAAAAAGAAAATTAGTCTAAGTTAGATTCTAAAATATTTAATCCTTTTTAATTTATAATGTAAAGCTTAATATAGATTGAGAGAAGATATCTACCTAAGAATTCAAATTCGCGTTATTTAAAAAGAGAGAAGAGAACACGAAATATTTAGATAATTGTCAATTTTCTCACGGGAAATTTTGACACAATTATCAAAATTTAAATACTAAAGTGTAGTTATATTAACGTGTAAATAAAATCAGTTACGATCCAATTGTAGGAGAATCATGCTATATCAAAGAAAAAAAAGGAATTTAATAGTAATCATTTCATTTTTCTCAGTCATACTCCTAATTCTGTTGCAAAATACTCAAATTGCATTTGCTGATGAAAATAACAATTTAGAAATTGATAACCTAAATTTTCAAATGCTTGAGTATTCTGAGGATAAGGGAACTATCGAAAATATTAATTCTATTAATATTAGCTTACCATCCTCAACATGGAACGTTAC
>SDNV01000009.1 GCA_004524515.1 Promethearchaeota archaeon | reverse complement strand
TTTCTAATGCAAGTGGTGGGGCGTATACCAAATAACACGGCGGTATCTGTGGCAGTAACACACAATAAACCATTTACTCTTTGTAGTGCTTTGAAAGCAGAATCTATATAGATATTCGGTGTCCCAAATGGATCGATTGAGATAATATTTGGTTTTTTGGATACTTTTTTAGGACTAATATAAGATTCTTGAGCTATTTCAGAAAACAGAAAATTTGCATCTTTTCTTGAAATTTCGATTTCAATCTCTGAATCGTCCAAATTGTTATTTATAATATTTTTATGAATTAAATCAATGGCTAGCGGATTCACATCGTTAATATAAATTTTCTTAATATTTTCACATTCTTTTAACATCCTTATTGAGCTAACTCCTGAGGCTGCCATAGAATCTAAAATTATTATCGGTTCTTGATTATATAACTTTGTATAAGCATTTATGGCTAAATTGGAGATATCTCTATTTATTTCCATTTTCTTATTATAAAATACATTCATTGATTTTGATGGAATTGAATCTTTATCAGCAGAATGAACATATATCTCTGCGGCTCCTTCTTTAATTGATATAAAATGTTTATCATCCATCTTCTAATATAATAATATTCAAATCTTAAATTAAATATCGTAAGAATAAAATCGATCCCAATTAGACTAATTCATTATTTTATATTTTTGCGAACTGAATTAATTGTACTAAAATATTTCTAAGGAAAGAAGAAAAATATGGTAAAAGAAGTAAGGTATTATTTAGCTACATTTTTAAACCAATTGACTGCATTTTTACTTCCTAATATTCCTCCACAAGTTGTAGCATGAACGTTATCAACATTAAATTTGGTTATAAGTTCAATCTCATCCATAGTTTTAAAATTATTTTGAGCATCAATAATGAGAAATTCTCCTCCTAAAGTCTTAGCAATGAATGCTAAGGGAAGCCATTCATAATAAAGGCGAATTTTTGCTTTTTCCTCTTGTAAAAAGTAACCATAAACACCCCCATAATTTATTATAGCATGAAAATCTCCTACAAAACTTCCGCTGTATCGATCTTTTAATTGATTTTTAATTAATAATTGTTCATATGCTTTACATTTATCGGACCATTTAAATGGATCTCCCCCAAGACATCGAATTCCCCCCTCCTCTTGGTTTGGCATTAATTTTTCTTCATGAAACACATAATGATAAAAAGTCATACTATATGGCGAGGTGTCCAGAATAAATTCTGCAACCCTACCATCAACGGCTAAGATTAAATTCGTGAAAATTCCATAAAGAACATAAAATGAGCACACTATTTTCCCTTCAAGATTATAAATGCCAACAATGGTGCCAACAGTTCTATTAACGGCCACATTTGAAGAGCCATCCACAGGATCCGTAGTAATTCCAAATTTTCCATTCCCTACAATAGGATCAGCTTCTTCTGAGGCAATAAATGCAAAATCAGTATCTCCATCTTGTAATGCTTTAAGAATTATTGAATGAGTAAGAATATCCTCGTGGATTTGTTCTTCATCATAAATGTTTATTTTTTCACTTAGTTCCTCAATATTCATTCTATATCGAAGTTCGCGGGAAGTTATCCCTTTCTCAAGTAATCCTCTTATCGGAATGGTTGCTTCGGCAATAGTTTCGATTAGATTTATCAAATCCCCCTTATCCGGAAAGTAATGAGATAAATTAGTTTCAAGCCATTTTGAAAGCTTTATTTTTTCTTGTTTATGACTCATCTTATTTCAAAATTTAAATTCAATATCTAAAGTAAAAAATGATTATTTATAGATAATATTTTATATCCTCTAGAAGCTTTGTTAATGAACAGAAATATAATTTGAAGGCAAAAACTCGTCACCGGAGAAATATTTATTTTATAGAATGTATATAGAAAAAAATTAAATTAGGTCAAATTCTTTTTTATATTAAAATAAAGATAGTTTGGTGAAATTCTTTGATTTCAAGGTTATTAACAAAAATAAAAATTTTATTAAAACAAAACCTGAAAGCCTTTCTTATTGTTTTTTTATGGTTTGTTCTTAATTTTATATATTTCTACATAGAAACCGGTAGTGCCTTACAGAGTGGACTAATCATCTTTTTTTTTACAACCTATAATAGTCTCTACGGCAATTTTTACGATGCATTTACAGAATTTATTATATTTGGCTTAGTGTTTGGGTTGATTACCGTTGAATTATTTAGGAAATATAATCCTGTGTTAACTTCTAGGGAAATTTCAAAAAAATATTCTGACCATGTTATTATTATAGGATACACCCATATTGGTCAGAGAATTTCAAATTATTTAAAAACAGAGGGCATTGGTACAGTGATTATTGAGGAGGATTTAAGTTTAATTGAAGATCTTATAGCTAATGAAGAAGCGGTGATAAATGATACTCCATTAAGTATTCAGACTTTGGAGGATGCGGGTACCCAAAAAGCAAAAGCTGTGTTTATTACGTCGGATGATTTTGAAATTCAGCTAGTGGTGAATCATTACATTAGAAGATTAAATCCGAAATGTAGGATTGTGGCTAGAATATATCAAGATGATATTGCTGATTTGATTGCTAATACATATAACACCGAGATTATATCTACTTCTAAATATGCTGCGGAGGTCATAGATAACAAAATAAGAAATCATTATAATAAAGTACTTTTAATAGGTCTAAATCACATTTCATTACGATTGATGGAAAAATGGAAACAAAAGTCCCATATAGAATATCAATTAATTGAAGAAAGTGAAGATTTAATAAAAGAAAAGATTGAAGATAAAAGCCATGTCATATGTGGAGATCCAAAAGATGGAGTAATCTTAGAACAATGTAACATTAGTGAAGTTGATTGTGTAGTAAACACCATATCAGACGTAAAAGAATCAATATTGATAACTAAACGTATAAGAGATTATAATCGAAGCTGTAAGATAATTTCAAGATTTTTCTTGGAAAGCATCGCAGATATTCTTGAGAAACCACCTTTTAGAGCTGAAGTAATTAGTTCTTCTAAAGGTACATTAGAAGTTATGATTCAGAGAGGAATGTTTGATTTTTAATATATTTGATAATGAAGATTCATTTTTCTAATTTTTTTTAAGGTTTATTTAAAACCATTTTCAGTTATATTACATAGAAATTGATGGTTTTTCATTTCGGGGTGTTTTGTTAGAACGATATTTCTGGTATTTAATTTCTTTGTGCGAGATATTTTTATAGAATAATCAATCCAATAATCCATAACTTTTCCCCCACTTTGAACCTCTTTTATAGAATCTTCATAATTTCTTCTACTTAATTCATTCACTATTAAAACTTCAATAACATATTTCTCATTAATATAATTTAAATTTGCTAATAGCTGATTTAATTGATAATTAAGAGTGACATTTTTTTCCTTCTTTTCCCTATTTAATTCCAATCGATATAAATCAGTAATAGAATCTACTACTATTAACTTTAGAGCAATATTCTGTTCTCTTAAATAATGTAGGATTAAGAATTCAAGATTTAATACAATTTTATTTAAATCTAAGAAATCTGGGGTTGAGATAAATAAAATATTATTTAAAACATCTGAATTATCATCTTCTAAAAATTTTCCGATTTTTTCATAAGGAAGATCTGGTTTGGTGTAAATAAATATGACTTTGTTGAATTTTGCGGTATTTATTGCTGATTGAAGTGCTAAGGTAGTTTTTCCAATTCCAAAATCTCCCCAGATTGAAATTATTCCCCTAATGAGTTTAGAGGAATCAAAAATAGTATTAAGTTGTGAAATTGGAAAATGCATACTTAAAAATATTTAATTTTTTAGTTAATTATTATTTATAAAATACAAATTAAAACGTTAATATTTATAACTTGAGAAGTAGAAATAAAATTTATGTTTTAACAGAGAATTTAAACTTTTTTTATAAAATTAATAAGGAATTGAATAGGTTCAATATTCCTTTTAAAATACTTAACATAAATAAAAAACTTCCCCCGATACCATCAATAATCCTTACAACAAAGGAAGATTTTAAAAAATTGGAAAAAAATAATCAAAACGTTAATTTTCTCAGTTACTCCAATAACGATAATTTTGAAGAATATGTGTTAAGAGTTATTTCTGCTTATCGAGTAGGATATAAAGATAAATATTCAGAAATGACCTTGGCTATTGATCCCGGTAATAAATGTGGTTTAATGGTGTTTTTAGAAGATTATTATTTAAATTCTCACTGTTGCTTCGAAAAGCGAGATTTGATAAGTAAAATTAAAATATATATTCAAACTTTTCAATTTAATAATCCCGAATTGATGAATTTAACATTTAAATTTGGAAGGGGTGTACTTACGATTACTAAAGATTTAGTTGAACACGTATATCGAATATTTGATGAGAGGAAGAATATGAAAATTCTACTGATTGATGAATTTAAATCTTCTAAAATTAAAATTAAATATAAAACGAGAGAGAGGAGAATTTCAAAAGATGAAGCATCAGCTTTAATATTAGCTTTAAGAGATGGTATAGAAATTAATCAGGAGAATTATAGGACGATTTTTAACCAAATTACATCAAGAAAAGTAAAAAAAGAAGCGTTCAAACAAGTAGATTTTAAGATTACCAATGAAAAGACAAAATTTTCAGAGGAAATAGCTGAAATTGCCAAAGAAATATTAAATGGAAATTTAACTCTTAGTAAGGCTTCTCAAATGGTTAAAGCCCTTAAGAATAATAGAAATGAGATTTTAGATTTAGAAAGAGATTATTAATGGAAATCAACAATATCACATTTTACTTGTAAAGGCTTATCGTTTTTTTCCAGATTAATAAATTTTTCAAACAATTTGTTAATAACTTTAATATAATTTCCCTTTCTACCAACTGCTATCCCCCTATCTTCATAAAAATAAAAAATAATCTTTATTACTCTTGTATTTTTATTATTGACCTCCAATATTATATCGTGAATATATGTATCTGGAAAAAGATTAAAAAGCAATCTAATTAGGCTTGATTCAGAATTAATTATCATTACTTTTTTATTGGATAATTGAGTTCTTAGTGTTTTTAGAAATCTTTTTGCTCTGAAATAATATTCGGATTTAACAAAAAAAAAGACATAAGGAGTGAGAAAAATCACATTATCAGGATAAATTCCAGTAATTTTGAAAAAAAAATGATAGAGATTCATTTCATGATTTGAAAATTTCTTTTTTATGGTTAAATTCTGTGTTAAAAATGACTTAACTTCTAAAGAATTAATCATATTAAGTACTTTTCAATTAATCATTTAAACTACTTAAAAACTAAAAATTAATACCAAATTTTACTTAGATTTTGACCTTAAAACGGATAGTAAACAACTTAAAATAAATTATAAAAGTAAAATATTAAATAAAAAAAAAGAGATGTAATATAAAAGAAGAGAAATATTAGGTATCATTAATTAGTTAAGTAAGAACTTAAGGTAACAGAATGAGACGATATAAAAGTATTGATACTGTTCGAGGTATTGCCGTTTTTGGAATGGTTTTTGGACATATTTTAAATTGGTGGTTAATTCCAGAGGATTATTGGTTATATTTGTTTTTATATTATGCTATGGGACCTATCGCAGCGGGAGGTTTCTTATTCATTTCAGGTATTAGCGCGATATTAGCTTATGAAAAAAGTGTTGTAATGATGAAGGAGAATGAGGATTTCAATATGCCAATGGTGAGAAATGTTTACATTCTTAGAGCTTTACTTTTATTAGTAATCGCTTTTATCTATAATATTGCTATAGCTTTAGCTGTTAATGACCTTACTTGGATATGGGCATGGTTTGTTTTACAAACAATTGGTTTTTCTCTTTTATTGGGATGGCCTCTTTTAAAAACTTCAAAATCATTTAGAGTTCTTTTCAGTGCGGTTATATTAATAATTAATTTCTATTTATTAGAATTACTTTATCCCTATCAAGGACAAGCAAATATATATGGTATCTTGTTTCATATTTTATTTAATCCGTTGGATTTATATCCTGTTATTCCATTTTATACTATGTTTATATTAGGCACCGTTGTAGGAGATATTTTATATGATATCAACTCAATCGATGAAAAGAATAAAAGAGAGTATGCTTATAAATATAAATTTATTTATCCAATCTTTTTTATGGGAATTTCTTTGACGATTTTTGGTATTTTATTTCAATTTCCAGACTTTTTTACATATTATAAATTTTCAGCGATAGTGTATGCTATTGGAATTATTTGTATTATTGTATCTGTATTTATTGGTATTGAAGAGTTTGAACTTATCAAATTTAAAAAAAATTATGATTTTTTTTATTATTATTCCTACTATTCATTTACGATCTTCTTAGTGCATAATGTCCTCTATTTTCTTTTTTACAAAATGTTAAATGCGATTACGGTATGGATTGCTATTGTATTTACTATGTTTTTCTTTACTATTTTATTTAGGTTAATATATAAAAAATTGGGACCTAAAGCTTCTTTAAAAGTAGGCATAGGTCTTATAAGTCTTCTAATTACTTTGAAATTAGAAAAAAGGAAAAACGTTAAACTCGGAAATTTAAAGCCTTCTTTGACGTTATCAGATTTATTAAAGACGGGAAATGAAAGAAAGAATTGATATTTTACTGGTTGAGAGACGCCTTGTGGAAAGCAGAGTAAAAGCACAATGGTTAATCAGAAATGGATTTGTTATTGTTGATGGTATTGAAATAAGGAAACCAGGAAAAAGAATTGATAATAAAAGTGAAATAACATTAAAGGCAAAATTTCCGTATGTTGGAAAAGGAGGTCTCAAATTAGAAGCTGCTTTAAAAGCTTTTACTATTAATATTGAAAAAAAAATTTGTATCGATATAGGTGCTTCGATTGGAGGTTTTACAGATTGTCTTTTAAAACATGGAGCTTCTAAAGTATATGCAGTTGATACTGCTACTGATCTATTACATCCTTCTTTAAGATGCGAAAAAATGAAAGATAGCGTCGTTCCCTTATTAGGAATAGATGCTCGAAAATTGAAAGAACTAGATGAATTGGTGGATTTTTGTAGCATTGATGTCACTTTTTCTTCCTTAAAGAATTTCTTTCCCAATATTAAAAATATGCTGAAATTAAATGGGGATATAGTTGCTTTGATAAAACCTCTTTTTGAAATCGAAGCTAAAGAAAAAGACAAGTTTAAAATAATTCGAAATCCTAATGATTTAAAGAAGATACTGTTAGATTTGATTAAGTGGAGTGTTAATCACGGAGTTTTTCCATATGGAATAATTAAATCTCCAATCTTAGGAAAAGGAGGTTCAATTGAATTTCTAATGCATCTTAAAATTGATGAGGCAAACTCTACTTTCGATCCTAATAAAATCGTAGACGAGATATTATAAAAAATTGAGAAATCCAAGTCGAACCTTCTTTCATTAAAAAATAGGGATTTATTCATTAGAATATATAAAAAATTTTCTTGTCTGTAAATTATTAGGTAATTTCTTGCTATATTTACCCATTTTTTTTTATATGCAGAAATTTCTCTTTTAGCTGGATGATTGAAGATATAGAATTAATTAAAGGTATCTAGGAATTTTAATTATATTTGTTTATCTTACCAGGAATGTCTTCTGGATAATCCATAAACATTTTACCCCAATCTGTCCTCATAAACTTGTTTATTCTTTGTTTACCTATCGTTGGGTACCAAAACATATCATGATATATTAGAGACCCCATTATTGGTAAAGTCATAAAAAGTTTATTATGTAATAGTGGAGATAAGAACGATAATTTCCCTTTTCTTACCATTTGATCCCCCCAAATTACCAAACTCCGTTTAACATTGAATTTCCAATTTATATTGGATATATCCTCTCCAATTACTTCGATTTGATCAATATCTCCGCACCCTAAGCCCTCATCATGTGCCATTTTTATAGCTGGCAAGGTTAATGGATCAAATCCCATCATCTTCGCAACTACTGCATCCACGGCAACTTGATCGTATCCTGCTAGTAAATGGTTCTTTATACGAGGGACCATCGTTCTTGGACCTGCTCCATCACCGCACACCGTCCCATCAACCACTGCCATTATTTCTGGATGTATTTGTTTTTGGATAATTAAGAGATCTACCAATACTTCACTCATATATTGATGACTAAAATGGCGTCTCTTTGTTAAAAGGCCCCCAAAGGCATTCTTAAGAGCACAAGTAATCCCTCCATGCTTTAATTCATTCTTGGTACTTTTTAGGGAGCCCCCAACGGCACCAGTATGACCATGGGTCTTCATGGTGGGTGTATGAATAATTGGCTTCCCAATGTAAAATTCTGGTATACTAAATCCGTTCGGAAAGATTTTAGAATCCAGTACATGTAGTTCCTTATCTTTTAATGTCTCGAATTTCGATCTTAATTCCTCGTCGTATGGAATGAACGGGACTTGAGTTAGAGGAACGAACCAGACACCATATTTAAGAAATAAAGCACCCCAACGATTAAACTGGATTCCCTTAGCCACGTTTGTGACTACTGTGCGATTCTCAGCTGTGAAAATCTTTTTGGGATCATAACCATCATCAGTCATAGTCTTTAATACGCCTTCGACTTGCCAAGGGGGACTAGAACATGCTGGATAGAATTTAGACCAACTGAGATTAAGTTTGATAATTGTTTGGAGGTCTTTTGGGAAACATTTTTGATATTCGGCCATGTGCATTAATTTAGCATAATCATCTAGCACCGTTTTTGCCGATGTTTTTATCACAAATATTTGGGATTTTTCGGTCATTGTTAGTTAATTAATTAAAAATACAATCCTTTTTTTAATTTATTGAAAACAGTTTTAGCATGCACTAATGGACTCGAAAGCACGCCCATACTTTTCGATTTTCTTGCTAGCAAACATTCTCTAATACTATTATATGATTTATCTGAATCTTCAATTAAGGTATAGCCATTTCCAATTTCTTCTTTTGAATGAGCATCAGATCCTCCAGATTCAAATAGATTATATTTTTGGCAAAAAATTCTTGCTTTTTTTACACTTCTTTTAAATATTATTCTCGAATTTATAATTTCAACTCCATCAATGAATTTTTCAATTATATTATCATTGATATATTTGATATTTAGTGCATTATTTCTTAAAAAATCGAAAGGGTGGGGAATTATGATAAGACCATTATTATCTCTTATTTTTTCAACTACATTCATGAACCGGTTATCATTTTTAAAGTCTATTTGTTCAGTAATAAAGAGTGCTATAACTTCTCCTATATGAGTTTTAATTTCCATTCCAGGGATAATAATCAATTCGTCATTATAGTTTTTTTCTTTTAAAATTTTATAAGCTCTTAAAGTATCATGGTCAGTTATCGCAAAACCATCTAATTTTTTAATTTTTGCATATTTTAATGCAATTTCGGGTGAAATAAGTGAATCTCCTGAATAGATCGTGTGAAGATGAAGATCCAGTTTAATGGAATTCAATTTCTAAACCCTTAAAAGGTACTATTAATTAATTGGATAAATTCATCTAAATAGAATGCATAGGATAAAATAGCTACAAAACATATACCAGCAATTATCATACCTATATCAAAAAAAGCTTTCTCTGTATTTCGTGCAATTTCAGGTCTAGCGGAGGTAAGGTACATATATCTAAAAATTACATATAATATTAATGGGATTGTTAAAATAGCTAAATATTCATGTAAATTAACTCTTTCTGCTGCAAAAAGATTAAAATGAAGGATAAGATAGAGAGAATAGGTAATAAATAGCGACCCCGCAATTATACCATGAAATTGTTCTAATAAGTTAATAGAATATTGGTCATAGCTTCTCTTATGAGCACTAGCATTTTCTTCCCCTAATGAGTTCAATAAAATTAGATCCCCCTTTCTCTTAGCAATGACTAGAAAAAGCGCAATTTCAAATATCGCCAAGAATAACCAGGGAGAGATAAATACATCAATTAAAAAACATCCTGCTAAAGCTCTCCATAAATATATTAATGATAGACATAAGATATCGATAAAGGCATATTTTTTAAAAATGTGATTATATAATTGTCCCGTTATTATCACTAATAATACCATTATCGCAAAATTCCAGTTCGATATAATAAATAATAGGGAGAAGCCAATTATTCCAGATAACAAAATCAATAATAATATAGCGAAACTTATTGATAATTCTCCTGAAGCAAGAGGTCTGTTTTTTATTTTTTCTGGATGCCTTTTGTCGTTTTCAATATCTCTAATATCATTTATAATGTAATTGATAGATGAGGCACAGCATAATAATATAAATCCTAAGATGAGAGTAGGGTAAAGAACGAAATCTAGTAAACTTTCACTGAAAAAAGCTCCCCAGAAAATTAGAGTGTTTTTATAGAATTGCCTAACCCTAAGTAGGTTAAGAATATTTTTGATTTTTCGTAGCATTATAAATTTCTAAAAAAGGCATCTAAATTAAATTTTATTAACGTATAAAATGCTTCTTGGTTTAACCTTATGTAAAAGCTTATATCCCAGTTTAGTAATCATACTGGTTTCAGATTTTAATTGCATCATTGCTGTGTCATATTCAAATGTGATTAATTCTAATGAGTGATAAGGGATATCAATTTCCTTTTTAAATATATTTCTAATGATCAAATTATTAATAGCATCAATTTCATCTTTATTATCGTGTTGTTTTATATTAGAATTATTAGAATATAATTGTTGAATATATCCTATTTCTAAGTTATTTACTGGTTTTTTAAGATGAATATAGGTTAAAATTTGATGGTTTATTAACCATTTAATTAACTCTATTTCAGAATGTCGAAAATCTAAATTTTTTGTAATTGAGAGATAAATCTTTTTTGGTCGGATTATTAATTCCTTTAAACAAAATTTGAGTATTTCGTTATTTAAAGGATCTAAAAGTTCAATGACATAATCATCTAAAAATTTTGCAGAATGTACTTTCACACATTTAAGTACTCGTAACTTCGCTTTAATTTTAATAAAGACATCCTTATTTTCAAGATCCTTTATAATATACATTGAATTTGGCAATTTTGTTTTTTTAACTGATTTAATAACTTTATTTCCTTCATCAAAGAAGATATAATCGCCATCTTTATTCGCATCCTTTCTTAAAGCAATATCCTTTAGGATCAAGGGTCGTTTTTTATCAAAATAGTAAGTCTCATTGAATTTTATTTTGGTTTTATCATATAAAGAAGTATTAAGATATTCTTTTTGATTTGTTTTTAAATTTGTGACGACGTATTGGTCAGCATCAGAGACTTCATCAAGAAATTGGATATTATCTAATCTTCCGATAATAACTTCTTCTGAAATTATATTCTTAAAAATGAAATCCTTGTTGAGATCAAGTTTATATAATTCTTTTCGATTAAGACTTTCAAAAACTTTAGATAAATCGTCTATTTCAAAGAAATCCTTAACTTTCTCGTTAGCAATAATTTTAAAAGCATTTCGTGCATTCTCAAATTTTTGAGCATATTTTATTTGTTTTGATCTTTTTAGACATATAAAGGGAAGTAATGCTTCTTTACCGGGTTTTAATTCATCACCTAAAAGGGCAGCGATTCTAAAGTAAGAGGGAGGGTGAGAATTCATAAAATTCGCTAAGAGCGACCCTCTCGAAGGTCGAATCATTGAACGATATAAATATTCAGCAGTATTTACGTAATCTAAGAATTGATTATCTTTTGTGATTTTTTCTTCGCATAGAAGCATGGTATTTAATCCAAATTCACGACCAGTAGCATAGAAGCTTTCTAAATTATAAAGGGCTTTAGCCAGTTCTTTTGCATATCCTGCTTTTTTTGCACGTAAATCTGCATTTCCCTCCAAGATTCTCACAAATATATAAATGAACATATAAATCAAGATATTTAAAAGAATGAAAGTAATCATGGGTATTCTTGGATTTCCAAAGGTATAATCATAATAAGTAGCGGGTAAGTCTAAGATCATACGGATAAATAAATCGAGAGTAGCGATAATAGTTAATATAAGAGTGTGTTTTCCTTTGGTATGTGCTAATTCATGGGCAACTATTCCTTTCAACTCCTCCTCAGGGATTTGGTCTTTAGACTCTGCAATAATGGCAATTCTTTTGTCAAAAATTGAGCCATATGCTAAAGCATTTAAAATGGGATAATTTCCAAAACCTACTTTCACTTTAGTTTTAATTCCTATATCCTTTTTAACGTTTTCAACTAAATTTAATAAATCTTCGTCCTCAACTCGATCAATACCTAATAACTTATCCAAAACTGGGCCAGATATGAAATACACGATCCAATTTACTATAATTAAGATCGGATATATTAATTGGACCTCAAACGGGCCGAATGGAGTATGGACATTAAAATCTATGGGGGTATACTGGTTAATGAAAATTACTGCTAACCAGGCTATGATATATAAGAATAATATCAGGTATGCGGGACTCATAAATCGCCACACTATTATATATTTTCTACCAAACAATAAAAATCCTAAGCCAAGAATAATCCAAAACGAAAAGGCAAATGCAGTATTAAGATAAAAGGGATTGCCTAAATAAGCAGAAAATAAACCTGCTATAAATATCACATTATAGGTCACCAACGATATTATAAGAATTTTATTTAAAATCGGATAATCTTTGAGTTCGAAAATTCCAAACCACAAGTATATACTAAAAGCACCCATTAATGAGGTTAACAAATCTTTAGTAAAGAAAAATATGAGAAAGAAGAAAAATCCGATCGCAATAAGATCACTCATTTCGCTTCTGCGTCCCATTTTTGCAAAGTGTAAAAATTCTTGAACGGTTATTAAAAAGAAAAAAATCATAATATAAAATGTCCAATCTATAAAAATTATTGACCAATCGGGAGGGAAAAGCATAAAAGCAATTATATAGACAAACAAGCTTGAACCAATTAAATAAAATAGAAACAATAAATATCTATAAAATTTTTTCAATTGAAATACCTATATGATGATGTTTTATTATTCTTTTGATTTAAACAATATAAATTTCTTTGATTTTCAATTAATTTGCTTTCAAATTGTCTTTTAAAATAATCTTCTGATTCGACTGTAGCTTTTTCATTTTATTGATTTCCAACCAAAAAAATTTGATTGTAATATAATACCAAAGCATTAGCATTGGAAAATATAATAGAAAGGATAGAGCAATATTTACAGGAACCTCCACAATAATTAAATTTATATCTGGATATTTTAATGGCATTACAATTAGGTCGATTAAAACTAAGAATACAACGCTAGCTAATAGCAACAAGATCATTAAGGCGATCACTCCCCTAATTCTTGGAAATTTGTACAATAAAATAACTGTTGGAATTAATAAAATTAATATAACAATTATTACTACTCCAAAATTTAGATTACCTATTGTCCATCTCATTAATAAAACTGCGATTATTGAGAAAAAGCCACAAATGATTGAAATAATATAAAAATTTTTCACTATTTCTGGCTCTTTTAATGGTCCTTTTGCAAGAATCAGTCTAGGTAATGTTAAAGCAGCATTCTTTTGATCAGAAGCTTTGATCAAATTATTTTCTAACAATATGATATCAAATTTAGTTTCTCTAATTTTTGCACTTTCAATAAAACCTTTTAAAGAACTTATAACATAAAAACTATTAAATATATGAATTAAAAGAGCACAAAATACAGCTACTTCAATTGAACCGAATAAGGCAATACATGCAAACATAGCACCCATACTTAATGTTCCTATATCTCCAGGAAATATTTTAGCGGGATATCTATTGAATATAAAAAAGGGTATTATAACCGCGATAGTAATTATTGAAAATAATAATGCTTCAGCTGAATCCCAGATTAGTGAACATATGAAAATGAAACAAGCAGCGATTAAACAGGTTCCACTGCCCTCACCATTGTATCCTTCTAACATATTTGTTGTATTAGCAAAAACGGCGACAATAATAGGAATTACTAATGGATACAAAATGGACAATCTGGTTTGGCCCAAAATAGGAACGATAGGTGAATTGATACTGATATAACCAAAATAGTTTGCGAAAAAAATGATACTGCCTGTGAATATTGTCAACCCGATCTTATATCGTGATTTTAATTTCACTCTATCATCAATAAATCCAATTATTCCCGCTAGAATAACTGTTAAAATAAAAATTAAGATCCAATTAAAAAATGATGGAAATAAAACCATTAACAAAATAGATGAGAATATGACCCCAAGAACCATACTAATACCGCCTGATTCTGCTACTTCTGGCCTGTCATTTTTATGAATATCATATCCCGTGTATCCTTTATTTTTCATAATTTTGATTATATAAGGCAATAATAAATAAGTGCTTATAAATCCAACAATGAAAATTATTATTAAAGAAAAGATTTCCAGAATTCCCCAATTCAAGTCAGATATGCGAATCATTTTCCATGTTTCTATAAATTTTTTTGATTGAAATCCTTAATCTGATTATTTTAAAGTTAAAAATATTTGCTTAATAAAAACCTTTTATTTTTTGTTAAAGAATGTATTTCAAATTAAAAATCTTAAAATAAAAAGAAAAAATAGCCCGGCACGGATTTTCGATAAACGAGAGATTCATTTATTATTCGAACCGTGGTTTCCCGCCTCGAAGCCGAATACCTTCGAAGACACGGGGTTCAAGGCCCCATTCGCAGTAGGTTGGATGTACCAATCTACTGATGCTTGGCCACTACACCACCGGGCTTTAATTAGGATCGAATGATAAAAATCATTCATATATTAAAGGGTTTTAGATCTTGATGAAAAAAGTTTTCATCTAATAAATTTTTATTGTTTTCAAGAAATTCAAGTTCTTTATCTGCATCTCTATATTCGTCAGGCAACATTTGAGGAATAGTTTGTATTATCGGAAACCAACGATGGCATTGTTCGCATAACAATATTCCCGAATCGATTTCAATGTCGATTTTAATTTTATTTATAAAATAGAGTTCAGGTAATATTTGTTCAATGGTTTTGATATTTATTTTATGTGAAAATTCTATTATATTTTGTTTTATTTTTGTTTTAATTAAATCATAACATTTTTTGCTGAATTCATAGGGTGATTTATCAATAATATTTTCTAATTCATTAATACTTGAAAGGAGGAGATTAAGGTAATCTTCAATTAAATTTTTTTCAATAATTATATTATCTCTAATATAGTATTTTTCATCTTCCTCTATAATTTTAATAATCTCTTCTTTTTGAATTTGAACCAGATCTCTATTCTCATATACGTTAAGAAAAATTTCAAATTCACTCTGTTTTGTTTCATAAGCAAATATATATAGCTTTAGTGGGAAATGTTTATCTATTGGACAAGCAAGTATATCAAATAACCAAGGTTTCATACTTCTCCCTCATTTAATAAATTAAAAAATATTATATAAAATTTAAATCACTACAGCAAATAACTCCTTAATTGTTGAATATTTCTATCAATACTTCTATCTATCTTTTTCCTTCGTCGCAAGAAATTTTCTGATAAATTAAGATAGGCTTTCCTTGATGGAAGTCTTCCTCTTCTATAGCGAGCCTCTAAAAGATTTAAACTATCTTCAATACTTACACGTTCTGCTTCAAGGACTTCTAACTTATTTATTAAATTTTCAAATGTAGCATTTACATCCCTAACAATCTTTTTAAATGCAATAATTTCCTTATCAATTTCTTCTATTTTTTTCTTGTTATTGTCTAAAATATTCCTATATTTCTTTTTTATTATCTTCTTTCGCTTTACATCTTCTTCTGCTTGTCTAATTTCCAACAATAACGCATTTTTTTCGTCATATAACGAGCAAAATTCACGAATTTCATTAATAGGTAGTAGATCTTTTCTAAAAACAGCAATTTCAGCAGCTTCTTTTCTTGTTTTAATCAGAATTACATACCCTGTTGAGATTATTGCTATTAATAATATGAAAGTAATAGGTCTTAAACTCATATCTAAATAATTAATTATGAAGGTAAATTGTATTTCCTGGTCTTGAAAAGGAACTACATAATCAGACTCGTAAACTAAAATTAGAGAATTTTGCGAGTACTCTATTGCAACAGGAGGTTCGGATACGTAATCTAAACTAAAACAACCCTCGATAATAATTTTAACTGTTTGGTCGGCTCCTAAATATTCATAGATGGTAGTTAATAAATCCATTTTAATGGATAATAGGATCCAATTCAAAGAAAAATATTTTTCAAAAGGTAAAAAATATTCAATAGAGAATATGAATTTTGAATCCGGAATTATATCAACACGATTTTCGGATAAATCTATGTATAAATCTTTATAAGTCAAATTATAATAATTTTCTTCGGGAGTAATTTCGACTCCCAGAATTTCTCCTAAATCATCATAAACTTTGATATCTTTTGCAGGTCCTGGAATTTCGAAATTTAATTCATTGAGTTCTATGGCTCCTTCATTTCTGATATCATAATTTTCGGTTACCTTAATAATACCCCAAGGAGAAATATAAATTTCTCTATTTATTTCATTAAACTCTAATCTGGTAATCTCATCGTCAGAGAGAATTATTTCAATTATCCCATCTTGTTCAATATTGGTTAGGAAAGGATCGAGACTATTATTAGTAAAAGTAATTGTATCTTCAAAATTATCTACCGCACCCCAAGATGGACTTGAATCTACTCTAGAAGATTCTGGTTTTTCATAAACTGCTTTTATGCTTCCTTGTGCTCTATATGGCATTAAGGGAAAAACGTAACCCGTAAAATTTATCTTTTGTTGTGACTCTGTCTGTTTAGAATAAATTAACATGTTTTTATATGAATGTATAAACCGCACTTCATTGGATTCTTGAGGTTTAAGCGGAGAATCGAAATAGATCGCAATCATTTCGAATTCTCCCATAACTAAATTATCTCTTTCAATAGATAAACTATTTTCTTCTTCACCTTCTGCTTCGTAAAAAACTAGATCTTCAGAGTGAATTAAAGGTACTCCCACATAAATAGAGGTTATTGGATTATCATTCATATTTTTAATGGTAATCTCATCTTCTATATTAATTAAGCCATAACCATTAATTTCTGCTTCCCTATTTATTCCAGTTATTAATATGTTTTCTGCTCCTTCTAGGCTTGCAGAAATGTTTGGATATTCTTTGGTATTAGAATTATCACTATTTTTATAATTTATATTTGAAGAGGTTGGAATCAATGAAAAAATAATGATAACTAAGATGATTCCAATGAAAATAAATGAAATTATTTTTTTTCTTAACATATATTATCTTAAATTACTTAAATTAACATAAAATAATTAAAACAATTAATAAAAATTTATTAAATTTTTACTGTTATTAAGATAAAGTTTTAAAATTTTAGCGGTTTATTTTTTACATAATCTTAAACTATTTAAGAAAAAGTTATAATTATGTCGAGCCGTAGAAAACAATCGAGGCGAAAAAGGAGAAGAAGTGGAAGCTCTCCGATGCCTGCGGGAGGTGCAGGATTAATGAGATTTTTTGAAGATAGTTCAATTGGCATCAAAATTGGTCCAATAAGTACTATCATTATGTCCGCCTTGCTGATTGGAATTGTAATTTTAGCTCATTTAGGAATACTTGACTGGCTTTTCACACCAGGATCTGCTGGAGGTTAACCCTCATTTTTTTACATTGATGTGAACAAATTTTATGGATATCACTGATTTTCAAAATCTAATTAAAAATCTTTATTACAAAAAAGATGGCGCTAGAGGGATTGAGAAAACTTTTATGTGGTTAATTGAGGAGGTCGGGGAATTATCGAGTATATTAAAAGAAAAAAGACCAAATATAGAAAAAGCCTCTGAGGAAATTGCAGATATTATGGCTTGGACAATTTCAATAGCGAATTTATTAGAAATTGATGTTGAGAAGGCGTTGCTGGATAAATATCCAAATAAATGTAGAAAGTGCAATAAAAATCCATGTGAGTGCGCAAAATAAATATATTTCTAGGGATTAGTATATTTTTTGTAATAAAATTTAATATTCTAGGACTTATATTTAAATATATATCAAATTCCTTCCCATAGATAATTTTAGATATGAATAATAGAGAGATAAGCATAATTCATCCAGAGGCTCGTGTAGATGCGGATGCATTCATTGATGCGTTCGTAGTAATTGGCAAGGATGTAGTTATTGAAAAAGATGTGTATATATCCAAAGGAGTTAAGATTTATGGTAGGGTCTTAATAAATTCTGGTAGTTATATAGGGGATAATTGTATAATTGGACATCCTCAAAAAATTCATTTGAATCAAATTATTTCCAGTAAAAAACCGATCATTGATTTTGAGGGCCCAAAAGTAAATATAGGGAATAATTGTATAATTCGAGCAGGAACTATTATTTATTCTGAAGTTACCATCGGAAACAATTGTCAAACGGGTCATTATGTAATGATTCGAGAGAAAACAAATATTGCGAATAATACTTTAATCGGAACAAATTGCATTATAGATGGTAATGTAACTATTGGAAGTGATGTGAGTATTCAAACCGGAGTATATATTCCATTATTTTCAACTATTGGTAATAATGTATTTATGGGTCCCTACTGCAAATTAACCAATGATAAATATATGATGCGTAAGAAGTATGATTTAATTGGTCCTACTATTGAAGATAATGTATCTTTGGGGGCTAATTCGGTGATTTTTCCTAATGTTAAAGTAAGGCGCGGTTCTATTGTGGGAGCAGGAGCAGTTGTAACAAAGAATACTAAGGAGGATGAAATAGTAATAGGGAATCCTGCAAAGTTTTTGAAAAAAGTTCCAAGAGACTGGAACATGGAATAATTGTATTAATAATTGATTTAAATCTTTAAGGTGTTTTTTTGAGTCTTTCGGGAAAAAATATATGGATTGATATTGAGGAGCCGAAAACTGCCATTATGTTTAATAGTTTATTTAAAATGTTTCAAAAAGCAGAGGCAAATATGCTTATTACAGCAAGAGATTATGATTCTACGTTTCAGATTTTGGATGATCTTAGAGTGAATTATGTTAAAGTTGGCAGACATGGAGGGGAGAAACTGGAAGAAAAATTATTTACATATATTAATCGTTTAAAAGACTTATTTCCTTATGTTAAACGGTTCTCTCCACATTATTTTGTAACATTTTCTTCTGTTGAGGGGACACGGATTGCTTATGGTTTGAAAATTCCATCTATCGGCTTCAATGATGAACCACGAAACGAACCAGTTTGTAAATTGATTTTCCCTTATCTAAATAATATCATAACCCCTCAATGCATCCCTTTAGAATGGTATGAAAAGCTGTATGCAGATAAGAATAAAATAATAAGATATAACGGGATAGATGAAGTAGCTTGGCTTTCTGAATTTTCTCCAAACCCTCAAATACTCGAGCGATTTAATATTCAAAAAGGAAGATATATCATAATGAGAAGTGAACCTAGTTTTGCTTCTTATTTTATAGACAAACTCAGACCGGAGGAGACTTTGATTAGTCGTATTTTTCCTCCAATATATAAAAAATTTCCAAATTATAAATTTTTTTTATTAGTTCGGACAGATAAACAAGAACAATTTCTCAAAAAAAAGATTAAACCATTTTCTAAAGAAAAAAATATCGTAATAACTCGTTATTTACCACATTTAGTTGATTTGTGTTTTTATAGTGCCTTAATTATAAGTGGTGGAGGTACTATTGTACGTGAATCAAGTCTTCTAAATGTACCAAGTATAGAATATTTTCCGGGAGAAACTGCTCCACAAGAAAATTTCTTAATGAAAAATGGTTATCCATTAGAACATATTAAGGATATAAAATTATTAATTAAAAGAGCAATTGAAATTCTTCAGCAAAATCCATTATCTAATAGATATAATTTAAATTTTAAGGAAAAAATAAAACGATTCGAAAATCCAATCATTATTTGCTTTAATTATGTAAAAGAAAAATTAATTAGCTAAAATTTTTGATTTTTTTCAAAGGTTAAAAAATTTTGATAAACTTTTTGTAACTTTTTACCAACTGAATCCCACGTATATTTTTGAATATAAAGCATAGCTTTCTTTATCATTGCATCTCTTTTTTCATCATCCTTCATTAAATTGATAATTTCTTCTGCCAAGATGGGAGGTGTTTTAGGCGGAACAAATATTGCATTATCTTGTAAAATTTCTTTAAAAACTGGAAGTGAGGAACAAATAACCGGAGTTCCACAAGCTATAGCTTCAATTGGAGTTAAACCAAACCCTTCAGCTGCATAAGAATATGTTATAAAGATATCTGCCATTGAATAGTAAAAAGGTATTATCTCTTCAGGTATAAAACCTAAAAAATAAATATCCTTATATTTACATTTCCATTCTTCATAATTTTTTTCCATATAAAAATCTGGTTTTCCACCAATAATTAAATTCAAATTAGGATTTATTTTTTTAGCAATTCTATAAGCAGAGATTATATCCTCTACTCCTTTATATGATGCAATACGTCCGATATATAAGAGAATGGGACCATTTATTCCCATCTTTTTTTTAAGTTCTTGAGCCTCTTTAGGATAAGGTTTAAATTTATCTTCAATAGCGGAATAAAGGTTATAGATTTTATTGATACTTATTTTTGGTATATAGTGTTTGATTTCATTTTTAATAGAATTAGAACAGGTAGTAATAATTATTGCTTTTTTTGCAACCCATTGAAATAAATATTTTTCCAAAAAATTTAATGAAAATTTAGCTTCAAATGGCCCTAAATCATGCAAACTAGATAAAAATTTCTTTTTATTGCTTAAAAATATCAAGGGTAAGGATCCTTTTGGTCCATTTCCGTGGATTATATCAAAATGCTGCTTTCTAATCAATTTAAGAGTCTTAAAGATAAATTGCGGAATCCAAAGAAAACTCTTCTTGATTATTTTTAATTGAATTATATTTGGGATATTAAGATTTTCATTCCATTTTGCAGTTATCAACTTAACAATAAATTGGTCTTGTTTGTTTAAATAATCAAATACCCCCCTAATAAATTTCGCAGCCCCATCTTGACTATCTGGAGCTACGGTCAATGAAACAAGGCATATGTTAAGTTTTTTCATGACTTATAATATAAAATTATAAAAATTTAAAAAATCAAAATCTTAGGTTAACTGTTCAAATCCATCGGAGGTAATAAGTATGGTTTCTTCTGACTGAGCAACGTAAGCTCCTTTATTTTCTGCCAAAACATAATGTGCTTTTAGCTTATTCTGTTGTACTAATTCTTGAAGTCCAAATGCTACACCCATCCTAAATTCATTTGTTAACCATCTCTCTGCGAATGGTAAGGTTTTATAATTTTTATTAACAAAACCTAATATCTGTTTAGAGGCCTTTCTTCTTAATGGAACTCGTCCTGAGTATGGATTTAACTCGTAGATAAATGAGTTATTAGTTAAATGCACAGAACCTTCCCCTGTAGATGCGAATATTTCTACAGCAAAAACATCACCCTCCTCCATAATATCACCTTTTTGATTTCCTAGCTCAGGTAATGCTTTTTTTCCATGAACAATCCACCTTTCAGTTTGATGCCCACCCAATTCCTTTATAGGATTATATTTAAATCCTTTAATTATACTTTCTATTTTTTTCCCAATTTCTCTGGTATTCACCTTAGGTTTAGCCATCATTTTAGCAGCATCAACAGCTACTTCCGTTGCCTGAACAATATTTTCTAAGGTTTTATCTTGGTTAAAATTAACAGAAAATGCAGTATCAACAATATACCCTTCCACATGTACACCTATATCGATTTTAACCAAATCATTTTCTTTTATCATCAATCCATCATCTCGGGATGGACTTGTATAATGCGCAGCGATATGATTAATTGATAAATTGGCAGGAAAAGCCATATTCCCTCCTAATTCTATGATTTTTGCTTCAGTAATATTTATGAGATCTAAAGCAGCAGTATCAACCTTAATTTTTGGTCTTATATAATTTTTAACTTGTTTTGCCACATTTCCCGCTTTTCTAAGAGATTCGATTTTATGTTGTTTTTCTTCTTGATTTTTTTCTGAATCTTCCTTAGTTTTTTGCTTCTTAGCCTTATTTTTTTGATTCTCGGTCATTATTATTGATATATGATAATTTTGATAAAAAGATTTTTTAAAAATAAAAATAAACTTAAATAGAAAATAATAATATATTAAAAATTATATTATATTAGATTATTATTATATAATATTAAGATATCAATTTTTAAGTTGAGTTATTAGTGAGTGAAAATATCAGCGATCTCATCGAACTATTACGACAAATGGAAGCCATTAATTCAGAAATACAAGGTTCTGCAATTGTTTCAGTCCAAGGACTGCCTATATGTAGTGTACTTTCGAGAGACGTCAACGATGGCATTGTTTCCGCAATGTCTGCGGCAATTTTAAGCGTATCAGAAAGGGCCGTTGATGAGCTCGCACGGGGAGAACTCAAAAGGATTCTAATTGAGGGCGATGATGGGATCATTATTCTATCAAGAGCGGGATCGAATGCTATACTCGCTACTCTAACAAAAGCTAATCCATCTTTAGGAATGGTCTTTTTAAATATTGAGAGTGTTAGTAGAAAAATTGCTGAATTGTTAGATTAGAATAAATTCATTAATTTTATTTTTAGAAATAACACAGATCTTTAATTGAGTTCAGTTATTCTTATTGAGTTTTGGACAATATTATATATTATTCCATTCGAAAGTAATCTCTTCAAGTTTAGGGATATTCATAATTGAATTAGGAATTTTTGTTAATCTATTATTGTTCAAGAGTAATTTTTTTAGAGATTTACAGTTGCCCAGAGATTCGGGTAAGTTTTTTAATTTATTACCATTTAAGCATAATTCTTTTAGATTTTGGAGAGCTCCAATACTATCAGGAAGATTAACAAGATTATTACCCCATAAATTAAGATATTGTAGATTTTGGAGTGAGCCTATTGAATTGGGAAGCTTTTCTATTTTATTTCCATATAATATAAAAAATATCAGAGATTTTATGTTTCCAATTGATTCTGGCAATATTGTAACATAATTCCACGTCAAATCAAGAGTTTCTAGATTAATAAGAGACCCGATTGAATCTGGAAGTGCTCTTAGTTTATTGTGTGTTAGATTCAAATTTTTCAACATAGAAAGATTTCCAATTGAATCAGAAATTCTCATAATTTTATTCCATCCTAAATCTAAAGTTTCTAATTTTGTAAGATTTATTGTGAATTCGGGCAATGATATTAATTTATTATCAGCTAAGTTTATATTTTTAATTTTTGAAAGATTGTTAATAGAATCCGGTATATGAGATAAACTGTTATTAGCAGCATTAAGATATTCAAGCGATTCATTCATTCCGATTGAAGGATATAAAAAATTTAACTTATTTAAGTATAAGTTTAAATATGTTAGAGGATAAATCTTAGAGATTGTATTTGGTATGCTTTTTAAATGATTTGAGCTTAGATTTAAATATTTCAGTGAAGAAAGAGACCCTATTGAATCGGGTAAGATTATTAAATTATTTTTTTCTAAATTCAAATATTCGAGTTTATGGAGGGAACCTATAGTATTTGGAATTTTTTTTAGCTGATTTCTTTTTAGATTTAAATATTTAAGTGATGTTAGATATTTAATCGAATTTGGAATAGCTTGAAGAGAATTTCCTTCAAGATCAAGCTTTTCAATTAATTTTAAATTCCCAATTGACTCAGGAAGAGAATAAAGACTACAATTTTTTAATGATAAGGTTTTAAGAGATCTAAGAAAACAAATAAACTCAGGTAAATTAATTATTCGTCTATTGCTTATAGTTAATTTAGTAATCTCCCCATTATTAATTTCATAGTTTAAGTGAGGGAACTTTTTTTTTAAAAAAGTAATAACGATGAAATTAATATAAAGATCAGTTAATTTTGAAATGGGTAAATCTTCAAAATATTTTATCTTCTTTAATAGGTTTTTTAATCCACTATTAAAATCTTCATCCTTAATTTTTTTCAAATGCGAAATTAATATCTTTTGAGTAATAATTTCATCTTTTTCATTTACAATAGTAAGAATTAAATTTATTAAACATTCACAAGAGTACTCATTTTGAATAGCCCAGTTTATAGGAAAAGATTCAAAATTCTTGATATTATTTAAATTTTTTATGCTAATAATCTCAGAAAGGTCTTGAATGCTCTCTCTATATCGCCATCCAACGTCTTGATTTTTAACCTTAGAAAAATCTAAATCTACTACTAATCCCTTCTCTAATTTATAATCTAAGTTAATAAATTTTTTTTCGAGAAATACGATGGTATAATAATTTCTAACTATCTGCGCTAATTCTGTACAAGAATATTTCAGTATTTCATTTTCGTTAAATAGAGTTAGTAGACTATGTTTAAATTTTTCGTGTTCTATATTTCTTATCTGATCGATTAAAGTAGATTTAGCAGAATTATTGTTTATTTCTTCCAAAGTTTCTATAATCGTGATTAAACAAGGATAAAAGGATTCGTATTGTAACGCATATTTCATAGGAGCTAAGGATTTAGCTAAAAAGCATTTTTTGATAATCTTAGCCGCAACATTTCTTATTTTTTCGTTCGGATCGCTAATTAAAAGATTTTCTAATAACTTAAATACCTCTATATTTTTTACCCCAATTTTATCTAAAATTTCTACGCACTCGGATCTAAAATTGTCGTCATCTACATGATTTATTAATGAAATTAATAATTCTCCGGCATAGGATTTATGGAACTTTTTATGTTTGAAATCTTTGTAGATTTTATCCGGTCTTAAATGCATACTGTTAAATTCAAGAGTTAATCCAAAAAGTTAATAAATCCTAAACTTAAATTAGAAAAAAATATCGTTCTTATCAAAATTAACAATTTCCAGGACTTTAATTAAATTTTATAAGTAGTTAAATTAAAAAATTTGGTTATTTATCAATGTTCTTAATATCAATGAATTTTTTATTTTCTAAATTATCTTCTAAATCGACCGTGGGTCTAAGTTTTACTAACATCGATATTCCACTTCCAATTGCTCCACCTAACGCTCCAAATAACAGACCAAAAAGTAATATAACCGCAAAAAGTAACCATCCGAACCCTAAGCTTCCAAATATTAATCCAGCAAACTGATCTAAATTTGCGAAGGCATTTCGGGTCAATATTGCATAGATCATGTATATTACCCAAATAATTAAGATTCCGAGAGCACCGCTGGACATACCCCTCTTCATTTTTTTGTTAAATAGTCCAGCAATTAACCCGGGAATAATGATTAACTGCCAAATTGCTACAAAAGTAAGGAAAAAAGCAATAATAGCAGAAAATAGTATACCTATAAGTAAATCTAACGTTTCGGGTTTTAAATCTGAAAAAATTTTTTTTATTTTTATATTTATTTCCTTTCACCTTTTTAATTATATTTTACTACTAAATTTTAGTTATTAATAATTTTTAGAATTATTCCTTTAATTTTTGAGAGCAAGTTGGTTCTCTTCTCAATTTGAGCAACACTGATTATACCTACAGCTGAACCGATGATTAAAAAGACGAATAAATAAGTAAAATTAGCAGGTTTCTCTTCAACGGGAATGAAATGGATTTGAGATTCGATGTATTCCTCAGGAAATTCTTCAGGTTCATCGTAAAAATACTGCTGATGGTATTTACCTTTTAAGAATAAATCCTCTAATTGGTCCGAATAGTGTTTTGAGTTTGATATACCCCTTTGTCCTGAGGGAATAACGCTTATTGATTTTTTCAAGTTGCTAAAATCAATGATCATTCTCTCAGAGGCACCTCCGGTAGCCCAACCTTCATCTTGACTTATATCTACTCTGGAAGGATTTACGGTATACCCTTCTCCATCTGCTTCAAAAGGGCCAATACTTAATGATTCCAATCCCGTAAGGTGTGCAAAATACACCTTATGTATTTCTCCCCATTTCCACTCCGAAACTTTATCCGTCTCGTAGAAGTCTTCAAGAAAATCTATAGTTTTATCTAAAGCTTTTATAATTATATCATCTCTGTGTTCAGTTCCAGCAGTAGAAATATCATCGAACCAAGCAGAATTCGGTTCTTCCCTTGTTAATTTCTCTAAGACATTCAGTTGGGGCAGTTGTATAGCATCATAAGTATCAAATTCATCTTCGAATGTATATTCCATAAATAGATCGCGCCATTTACGATAAATTGTTGGAGCCGCTAGATCGCTGTACATCTCATAATCCCATTGTTTAAGAACTGTTAATATATCATCCATAATATCAGTTTTTTCCGATGCGGGGTGGGATTCAATCGCGTTAATTAAATAAGGTGTAAAAAATTTAGCGGCCGTTGATTTCACATCAAGTTGAAATTTCTTCATTTTATCTACATCAACAGAACCATTTTCAGAATTATTGAGCAATTCATTAATTCTTCTTGCCCTATACCCTGCCGCATACGGTGGTTGTAAATAATATTTTTGATAATCGGGCCCTATAACCATTTGGTTTGCTGACGCCAGATAATGCTGATCCGGATTTTCTGTATGGGGTAATTCTTCAAAAGGAACATAACCTATCCATTCCCCCTCGCCGTTTGACGCATCATATGGGAACGTTCCATTTTCATTACCGTCCCTTATGGGCACCACACCGGTTGGTCTAATTGCGATATTTCCATCAATGTCTGCATATATCATATTCTGAGCGGGATTACAGTACCATTTTGAAGATTCATTAAATTCGGCCCTGTTGTTAGCATGGTTAAATCCGTAAAAGGCAATTGTTTCATAAGTTATATCATGAGCAGTCCATTGAGGTGCTAATACGATATTCTCCTCATCAAGGGAGTCGGGAATATCATCGATATATTTGTTTAAAACAGGGCCATGTACGGTCTTTTTAACCTCAAATTCAATAGGAGAATTTCCTTTTACAGAAATTTCATAAGTTTTTGTTTTATATTCCATTACAGTTCCGTTATACAAATAATGGTTCGAGTCAATTTCTTGGTAATAATACCAATCCAGTACATCATACCTCGTATTGGTAAAGCCCCAAGCTATATGTTCATTATGGCCAACGAAGGGTAACGGATTTCCGGCAACAGTGAACCCGTATATATTTAAATCTGTATCATCTGCCACGAGATGTGCTTCATACCAAATACCGGGCATAGTCCACCCCAGATGCATATCATTGCACAATATTGGTTTGCCCGTGCTACTCTTTATGCCGTCAACGACCCAATTATTAGATCCTATAGTGAACTCTCTATCTAAGTCCATTAATTGGGTTTCAGATTCAATTTTTTCAATATTATTTAAAAAATTTGAAATCGTATTTAAAACAAAAGAACTTAGTTGGGGTCCCGGTTCGGTGTCTAATGAATTAAAAGCAGTAAAGCTATCATCATACGATCCGTAATTAGGGCAAACAGGTATCTGATAAGGGGCATATGGATTAAATAATTCATAATAATTCTCTTTACCTAATGCTTCATAATTAATTAAGTGGTATAAATCATTATAATCCCATGAGAGCATCTGTGCCATAAATTTATAGTAACAAATAGAATCAAGAAGGCTCCATTCTTTAGGTTGGAAGCCTATTATGGCATATTCAATGGGTAATTCATCCTGATGGGTTTCAATATACAAATTTACTCCATCCGCATAGCGTTCAAGTTCATCTAAAAAATCAATTTCATCTCTAGCATCTTTTTCTTCCAGAGCTTCGAGTGACTTTTTCGCCCAATATTCCAATCCCATAGCAAGATTATATTTATCAGTTTGTATAGCAGATTCGCCTAACACTTCAGAAAGCTGACCCCGTATAAAACGCCTTGCCACATCCATATAAAATAGTCTATCCTGGGCATGGATATATCCTAAAGCAAAAAAGAGATCATCCTCAGTCTCAGCATAAATATGTGGAATTCCCCATTCATCTCTATATACAATCACCTCATCATCAAGACCCTCAATGTATAAGATTTCATATTCTGGAACTTCACCTGGAACTTTCCATAGTCCGCTACCGGGAAAAATTATATTTCCTAAAGGAGCAAACACACCCAGCAAAGGAACTGAAAAAGCGATAAAAATCATCGCTGTTATTGTTATGGAAATAGAGATTTTTTTGATTATTTTTTTTTCTTGATTTCGCATTGTGGGGCTTAGATGGTTTTATCGAAATTAAAATTAAATTTGCATGAAAAAATATTTGTTAAGAATTATTTGTTCCTTACCTTATAAAATACTTTTTACTACAACGGATATTTTATGCTAAATGATTTATATGCTATTTTATTAACATTTATTTTGTAGACTTAATTATGCTAGAATGGTATGGAAGAACCTCTGATCATTAGACAACCCCTCTCTCCGGAAGATTATGAATTGATGTATTATTTGAGATGGAGGGTATTGATAGAACCCTGGAATCAGCCCAGAGGTTCCGAAAGAGACGATATCGAAGCTAATTCTTATCCGTTTATTGTCACATTAAACCAGAAAATTGTAGCAACAGCCCGATTTCAGAAAAATAGCGAAAACGAAGGACAAATAAGAGATTTAGCAGTTGAAGAAGCTTACCGAAATAGAAGAATTGGCAGTATATTAATGCGTTATATAGAAGGATTTGCGATTAGTCTTGGAATCAAAAACATTATAATCAATACTACAAAAACAATGAAAGAATTTTTTGAAAAGCTTGATTATGAAATTATGGGAGAAGATACTTTAAATTTTGATGGAACTGAACGAAATGTGATGATAAAGAAATTAATATAAATTTTGTCTCAGAAAAATGTCTTGGAAAAGAATATTTGAAAGTCTATTCAATATATATTAGACCTCCTTTTGCCCTCAATTGATTCTAAAAAATCCAAGATGGATTGTCGTATTTTAGGATGAGGTGAGATTGTGCTATAATTTCTCACAAACTTTCTTGCCTCCTCCCAGTTCCAATCCGGATTCTCTATTAACAATCGAGCGACGATAATTCCTCCACTTCGAGAGATGCCCGACGCACAGTGAACTAAAACTTTTCCATTCTTTAAGTTTGTATCAATAAAATCTAAAATTTCTTGAAGATCTTTATGATTAATATAGGTTCTATCTTTAATCGGTTTATGTAAATAATTAAATTCCGAAGAGGGATTATATTTTTCTTTTTCCATTAAATTCACAATTGCTGTAATCCCTTCTTTTTTTAGCTTTTTCAGTTTTTTGGCTGCTCTATATGACCCAATATATAAGTTGTCCGTTATTTTATAGACTTTCTGCATATTTTTTTGAAAGTAGAGATAAAGTTGGATTAATATTCTAAATTTAGTTTTGCATTAATTTGATAATGAATGATTTTAAGTTAAAGACTTCTTTTTTATTAAATAAGAATGACCACGTTGATAGTAGATCTTAAAAGAAATTCATTAGATGACGGACCGGGTATTCGAACCGTTATTTTTTTTAAAGGATGTCCCTTATCTTGCATATGGTGCCAAAATCCAGAAACAAAACTGAGAACTCAAGAAATATCCTTTAGCAAAGATGAGTGTTTAAATTGTGAAAAATGTCTTGAAGTTTGTGAAAACAATGCGATAGATTTCTCTTATGAATATAGAATTAATCGCGATAAATGCAATTTATGCGGAAAATGTGTAGAAATTTGTCCCAATGAAGCATTAAAGTTTGCTGGCAATGAATATGACATTAAAACCTTGACTAAATTGATATTAAAAGATAAAATATTTTATGATAATTCTGGAGGAGGAGTCACTCTCTCGGGGGGAGAACCAACTGTTCATATGGAATATGTACATCAATTAATAAAAGAATTAAAAAAAGTAAACATTCATATCTGCCTTGAAACTTGCGGGCATTATAACTTAGAGAAATTTAATAGTTTAATATTACCTTACTTAGATTTAATTTATTTTGATTTAAAAATATACGATTCAAAACTACATAAAACTTATTGTAAAGCTTCAAATGAAATAATTTTTAAGAATTTTGAAAATTTGATTCAAAATAAAGGAATAGAAATTCTCCCAAGAATTCCATTGATCCCTAATGTGACAGCAACAAAAATGAATTTAATGAACTTAGCAAATTATTTAAAATCCCATAATATAAAGAAAATAGGACTTTTACCTTATAACCCCCTCTGGTTATCGAAAACAGAAACAATAGGGGTAGAAAAAGAATATACCCGTAAGGAATGGTTAACTAAAAAAGAGAAAGAAGAAATAAAGGATATCTTCATTGACTTCGAATTCAAAGATTTTTAATTAAAATTACTTTCTAATTTCTTGAATTTGGTCAAAAATGTTATCTGCCCGTTGTCTAATTGAGCCATATAACCCTTCTTCCTCACTAACCACTGATTTAACGGCGGATTTTATCCCATAATGACTTTCGGATATCAAAACTCTGATGGGAAGGGTGAGGATTTCATTCAATAACATCACAAGCTCTTGGATAATTTGAATTACTTTTGGAAACTTTTCCTGGGTTCTTTCAATCATAGTCTGTTCTGAAGGAATCAACTCATCTTCTCGTTGCTTCTTCAATTCTTCCCAAATATTTTCCCTTAATTCATTAAAATTAATACCTAAGTTTTCAAACGCAATTTGAGCACCTTCAAATAGATACGTAATAGTATCTTTTCCTGAAAATTTTCTAACATTCTCCACCATTTCTGGTGGGGCTAATCCATCCAAGAAACTTACTAATAATTGATTATAATCCCCAATTACATCTAATGGAATGAATAAGAGCACCATTTCTTTAAGATGCTTAAATGCATACCCAGAAACTTTTGCTAATACTTCATTGCTCAGAAATTTTTGCACAATTCCTCCATATTCATTCGTAAGATGGACGATTAAGAATCCAATGATTCTCATCATATCATCCTCATAATTTCTGAAATAATCAAAGAAGTGATCAGGTTCCATATTCAATTTGTCCCGGATAAGATCCGCCACTTTTTCTTTGACACTATCAAGTGGTTCATCTAGTAAATCATCTAATTTATCTAAGGTAATAACCTCTTGCAATTTATCAAAAAAATCCAGTTTTGCTTCTTGGTCGATTTCAGTCTCAACACCCTCTTCAAAATAGAATTTAGATTTTTTTCGTTCTTCGGCTTTTGAATCTAAAAATTCTTTCCATTCTAAATGATCGTATACTTTGCAGTACAGTTGTAAGCAATCGTCCCCCTTTGCAATACATTTACGTTCAGAAATACCAATTCTAAAATCATTTTTTTTAATTTTTAATACAAAATTCGCTACAGACTCGAGCATTCCAGCCAAACCCGCTGAACACCCCTCAGAGTATTCACTTAATTTACTGAATTCAAAAGTATCTTCAGGATCATCCCCATACCCCGCGCACATTGGATCCATTTTGATAGTTAAAACGTAATCATTATATTTTGCCCCTTCCTTTGGGATTTCTTCATACTCTACTTCACCCATTTCCATTCCTAAGGTCACTGAAAATAGTATCTCAAAATAATCTAAAACTTTATTGGGAGTACCAGGCATCAATTTAAAGATACTAGAATGCCGTTCGCAAGATTCATGGGCCGCTTTTTTCCCTATCTCTTTTACAATTTTAATACTTTGCTCTTCATTTTGAGTTATTTCATTAACTTCTTTCAAAATTTCTCTATAAAGCAAGGAATAAAATAAAGCATTCGTAGAATGACCAAAAACCTTTGTAATTTTTTTCATTAACCATTTAAACGTACCCATGATTATTTTCCTCCAGTTTTAACTTTGTAAATTTGAATACAAGATGTAGCCCCTAAAGCTTTAGATTGTTCTACTTTAAAAGGCTCCAAATAGATAGAAGACATATCTTTGGATTTTTTACTGATAAGAGAAATTAATTCAGACACTAATCCTAAAATAATTTCACATCCTGCTATATTTAAATCTTCATAATGATACTTACATAAGGCACAATTATTATCTTTTACAGTAATTAAATCATCCTTGAGTTCAATTGTAATAGAACTTTGGAGAATTTTTTTATATATAGTGGAAATCACATCTTTTACATTAACAACAGTAACAATGTGAATAGGTGTCCAGTAATTAAATATTGTGCGCGCAATGTTACGCCCCATGCGACGTAATCTTTGAATTTGATCTGTTTTTCCATTCTGCTCCATAAAACGAGCTAAATGATAGATCGCATTGCGCATTTGATTCATGGTTGCCTCTGCTTGCAAGATTTCTGCTTTTGTATAGTTCATAATTCGAGACTTTTCATGTGCATTTGATAATTTATAAATGAAAAATAATCATCCATTTTAAAATTTATAATCTAAATAAAAGTATTAATGATATCTTATCCATAAAAGTTTTTAATCGATGAAAGATCCGTAATAAAATTAAAAAAGATATTCTTCAATTTAGGAAAACTTTTTCTTCTGATAGTAAAAATGAATAAATATTGATAATATTCCGCAAGTTATCCAAATTACGACATGCACTTCATTCCCAGAAAGAACCAAATTTAGTTCATTTATGGGTTATAGAGGGGATTTATAGAAAGAATTTATAAGAGCAGTAGAGTTAGCTAAAAAAAGGATATATGACAGAGAATCTCAAAAAGAACTCTATAAAATTGCAAAGAACAGAAAAAATTTAATTATTCGAAATCTAAACTACTCCACTGAGACGCTTATCAATAACCTTAGAAAAAAACTAAAGAATATCTCTTGCAATGACTTATTTTTAATTATTTTAAAGCCTAAAAAAATAAGAATAAAAACCCTTGCGAACTAGCGTTCGCTTCTAATCACTATACTTTTTTCCTTGGATTAATACTTTATCCAGTTGTTCTGCTAACTGCTTCGCATATTCTCCAAGCACTCCAATATCTTGAATTTCATTCACTCTTCTTAACGTATTACGCGCTCTTCTCATTATCTTCTGGTCTAAAATTGTAAATGTATTCTCAGGAGGACTTTTCTTATTTTCATTTGTGCATTTTCCGAATTCTGGATTATAGCATACGTTATCTCTGAGTACCGCATATACGATTTTGGCAATCTTCCCGGCAACGATACAGTAGACTAACTTTTTATTTCGTGAACTTTTGCGTTTTGCCACACCATCTGCATACTCTTTTAGTGCCGAATTTTTTTTTACTAAGTTACATACTACTACAGCGGCATTATAGAAAATGGTACGTAAATATGCATTGGAATGGCGTGAGTTATGTGCAGAATATACTTTTCCTGCAGAAGAAATGATACGAGGACAACATCCGCAATATGCTCTGAACTGTGAAGGGCTAGGAAATTGTTTAATAGATCCTGTTTCTGCTAAAATCCATACTGCAGAAAAAGGAGAGATTCCGGGTATCGATGCAAGGTGCTGAGCTTGCTCTCGTAGTGCCGGAAGCTCCGAAAGGATTTGGTCAATTTCAATAGCTAATACCGATTTGCGTCCCGTTTTAAAGTCTAACTCGATTAAATCTTGTCGAATTAATGCCCTCTGTGCGGAGGTCAGGGAAAATTCAAAGTAAGGGAGGAAGTTAGGCTAATGTTTTTTTATTTTATTACGTATAGCAGCTAAAGGGTGCTCTTCCTTGAATAGTGCTTGGATACATTCTCCTAACGAGGTTTCTTGATCAATATAATGGTATAAGAAGTGAAGTACCCACTGATTGTTTAAATCCAGATAACGGGGTCGAATTCCGGCTCTATCAAGCGTTTTTTTTATTCGATTTTTTAAAGCCGTTCTATTTCTTTCAAGATGTGCTGCCATACGAAAGATTGCCTTAAGATCCTCTAATACTTCTATGACGGGCTTTCCTTTTTTAAGTAACCCTTTGGCAAGATATTTTGCCAAATTTTCCGCGTCGATTCGATCATACTTTTGTCTTCCCGGCAATCCCGCGGCATCTGCAGGATTTACCACCAGAATTTGAAAAGGCCAACGAGTAGATATGCGTTTAGATTGGAGAAATTTATAAATCATATGATGATAAATTCCTGAGGTTTCCATTGCAAACGCATACGGCTGAAATTTCTTTACGAAAGTCCAAAATTGTTACAATCCGTTCGAATCTACAGAGAAGATATTGGTTTTCACGAATTCATAAAGACTTTCATCCGCCCCATATACCGCAACTGCTAATTGATGCTTATGGCCGTCTATTCCGCAATAGAATGCGTTCTTCGTCCAATCAACCGAAAATTTAAATTCTATCTCTTCCATTTTTTTTTCACCGAAAGGGTCTAAATGCAATGGTGTTCGCTAAGGGTGGCTGAGTGGCACCTTTACTTTACCCTCCAGAACCCTTGCATTTAGATTACTCACATTTTTCATGAGAGTTATTATAGAGTCATCAGACGGCATTTCCGGGTCTTGCCCAAGTTTATTTTCGAGACTTCCCGCCATGCGGTGGTCTAGTGATTTATGAGCTGGGAGGGATTCAACTCAGTCGCCATCCTGCTAATTTTATTCTCAGGATTAATCCGATTATATGAGAGCCAAAAAAAAAAGATAGCTTGAATGACTCATAATAACTGCGTTTAATAATGAAGCATTTCCAAAGAATTTTATGGATCTGTTAATTTATATTAGAAAGATCAGGAAAAAAAAAATAAAGATCAGGAAAAAAAAAATAAGAAAAAAAATTACATTTTAGCGATAATTTCCCTCATTATAGGTTCTCCTGCAGCCCCAATCATTAGACCCCGCTGTACCAAAGTCTGGCCCTGAACTTCAATCGGATGGTTTAAAAGCTCCCCATCCTTGAAAAATAACAAAGTAGGTATGGCTGTTATGCCGAACATCTCACCTAATGGGCGATTCTGGTCTAAATCTACTTGGATTAGCTTTATGAGCCCCTCATCTCGTAGTTTATGCAGAATGGGTGCTACAAATTTACAAGGACCGCACCATTGCCGTCTAATGAAGAAATTTCATCAGATTACGGTGTATATATCGATGAGCAAATTGCCGTCCTTGTGTTCCTCGGTTATATCTAGGCCTATGGATTTTAATTCTTCAATATTCACTTTTTTTTCAACTCAAATCGTATTATTATCAGAATTTTATTATTTACTAGTGATAATTAATTACTTTTTTTAGTATTTTGTAGTTTTTATTTTTTGTATTTATAAATTCAAAGAAAAGTCGTGAAGTGAAATTCATTATTAATCTAAAAAACCTGCTAAAAATAATAAGAAATCAATAATATTATAGAATGGATAAACGAATGAAAGAAAAGAAATAATTTTAAAATTAAAAGAGTATAATATTATATATTAGTCAGAATAATGGAAAGAGATAAAATGGCAACTATAGATTTTGCATTTAGGAATGAAATTATAAAGTCTGACATTGGTTCTACTCTGACTTATTGTTATCAATGCGCAACTTGTTCAGGCGCGTGTCCTGTAGCACAAGTAACGGAGGGTCGTTATAATCCTCGACGTTTAATCTTAGATGCTTTGCTTGGGTTGAAAGAAAAGATTTTTGGACCTGAAAATGCGTTTAACATCTGGGGGTGCACGGTGTGCGATACCTGCGATGAGGTTTGTCCACAGAAAGTGGAACTTACAGAGATTTTTACAATATTAAAAAACAAGAGTATAGAACGTGGGGAAGCTCCTGAATATTATACCATACAGGCTTCTACGGTATTGGAAAATGGTAAAGCTATTCCTATGCAGCCCGCTATCGAGCGAAGGAGGGACCAATTGGGGCTTCCAAAAATAATGGAACCGGATGTTGCTGAGGTAAAGAAGCTTTTAGAAGTGACCAAATTGCCAGAAAAATTGCCTAAAAAGGAATAATCATTTTTTTCTAACTCATTTTCATATAGTTTTTTTAGCAGTAAAGATTAAAAAACAATAATTTAGGCAAAATGAATAAAATTTTCATTAGAATTTTATAGAGTTTAACCTTTAATTGAATTATATTAAAAAAATTCGATTTATTAATTTATAAAGAGGGAAATGTATGAGAAAACCAATTATTGGAGGAAATTGGAAAATGAACAGAGGAACTCCATCAGACACAAATGCCATGTTAAAAAAGTTGATACCTTCTGTGAAAAAAGTTGAGAATGTTGAGATAGTAATTGCTCCCCCATTTACGGCATTGATTTCCGCAGTAGAAATCGTTAAAAAAAGTAATATTAAGATTGGTGCTCAGAATATGTTTTATGAGAAGGCAGGAGCATATACCGGAGAAATATCCCCGTTATTCTTAAAAGAAATCGGGGTTGAATACGTGATTTTAGGGCATAGTGAAAGAAGGGATATTTTTAAGGAATCAGATGAGTTGATTAATAAAAAACTTAAGACCGCGTTATCAATGAAGCTTAATCCTATTGTGTGTATAGGAGAGCATTTAAAAGAAAGAGAGGCGGGTAAAACAAAAGAGATTATTCATAATCAAATTAATGAAACCTTCAAAAATCTTACCAGAGAAGAATTAATTAGAACCATTATAGCATACGAGCCAATCTGGGCAATAGGGACAGGAAAAACAGCCACCCCAGAACAAGCTGAAGAGATTCATCTTTTTATTCGAGAAATTTTAGAGTTAAAGTATGATAGTGAGATATCAAACGCTATAAGAATACAATATGGGGGCTCAATAAACCCTACAAACGCTAAGGGGTTATTTGAAAAAGAAAATATTGATGGAGGATTAGTGGGAGGAGCTTCACTTGATGCAGATTCTTTAGCTACAATAATCAAAGCTGCTGAAGCGTCTCTAAAATAATATTATCCAAGAATAGCATTGAATTTTGCCGTTAATTTTCCGGGAAAATCACCAAAATAAGATTCAGAAGCAGCAAATAATAAATAAAAATAGGGTTCAAACAATTCTTGTTCAGTAACACCCACACCGCTATTTATTAAATAAACCCAAATCTGATTATCATTATAAAAACTTTGGCGGAATTTCCATTCAAGTGGATCTATATCTGGAATATCACCTAAATTCCGTAGTATCACCTCAATATCTTCAAATGAAAATTTATCACCCAAAACAATCAAAGGAGATAGGTCAAAAGAAGTAATCACAATATTATGAAGACCATATTTACCCATTTCATCCAATAAATTCTTTGATAAATTTTTTAATTCTTTCTGGTTCTTTAATACGTGTTCTTTTGCTTTATTATCCGTCAGTATATCTGAAATTATTTTTTCTTCTTCATTCGTTATAGAATAGGCGGTTTCGAGAGGAATTTTCTGTGAGATAATAGTATTATACAGTAAATTAATTTTTTGTTTGATTGATTTATGAAGCAAATAAGTTTCGGTTTGCATAGTTATTAAAGCATCACCTTGATATTTCCTTATTTCTTGAGCCCCTTCTTCGAGATTAATATTTTTTTTAAGTGATTTAAATTCAAGAGTAAGAATTTTTTTATCAATATTTTTAGCAAATTCAAATAAGGCAGAAATTAATCCCGCATTCAATTCAAAAGAACTAGTGGGATCTAAAAGATCATGTTCTCTATATAGTTCTTCAGTGAAATCGAAAAATCTCTGATATAATTTAATCCCCTCTGGTAAATTTTTAAATTTCTTATGGTAATAGGGAAATCCTGTGGAAGTTATTATCGAGATGTTATAAATGGTCATTAATTGAGCTGTTTCTATCTTATTTTATATATTCTAAAGATGATGAAATCGTGATTGATATATTAATATAATCAAAATAGTTATATTTAAAACAATTCAATTAAGGTTACTCTATTATCACAAAATTTTGACAAAAAAATAAGAAAAGATAAAAAATGTTTTAATTTAGACTTGGTTATGATATAATAATTGCGGGTCTTCCGGGCAGCGCCTGTGCTGCCTTTTTTTCTTTTTTATCTTTTTCTGTTGCGACCTCTATATCACATTGGTATTTTTTTTTGAGAATTGGTTTGATTTCCTGAAAGAATTGGAATTCCTCTTCAGATGAGAGTGAAATTTTTGAGTATTTCCCTATATTTTTGAGAATTTTAGCGGTAATTTGGCTAATGCTTTTGCCATGTGGTTTTAGATCACTTTCTTTCATAATAGTTTTCATAATTTCTCCTTGATCTCTAGTTTCATCAATCAACGACATCAGAACACTATAAAATTTAAATTTCCACCCATCTGCTATTATAATTGAAATTTTTTTTAACTGATCTTGTTTCATTACCAATTTGATATTATTTACATCATCCACAATACTATTCATTAGTTTCCATTTAAAATCGTTTTCATCAGTGAGTAGTTTTTCATCATAAGCAGGCCAAAACGCTAAACTTATATATCCCTCTTTGCCTATTATTTCCCAGATTTCTTCAGTCATATGAGGCGCGATTGGATGGAGCATGCGTGTTAATTTTTCTCTACATTCTTCAAATATTTGTTTGATCACGCCTTCATTTTTATATTTAATTAAATCTGATGCAAATTGTACTATTAAGTTAACGGCGTCCCGAATTGCTATTTTTTCAAGACTATTAGTTACTTGTTTTATAGTTTTATTTAAATTATAGATAATTAAGGTATCTCGAATAGTTTTTTTCCTTCTGAATTTAGTGGAAGCTTCTGTAAGCAGGAAAAAGGTATTCTTTATAAATTTATAAGCAAAACCAACTCCCTCCTCAGACCATTCTAATCCCGATTCTGGACTTGCGCCAAAAAGAATAAAAAACCTCGCTGCATCAGCTCCATATTCATTCATGATTT
>SDNV01000091.1 GCA_004524515.1 Promethearchaeota archaeon | reverse complement strand
TTATAAAAAAGTATTTTTACATGTATTAATATTATAAGGTAGTAATGACTGAATCAGAAGTTAAAAAAATTCAGAAACGAATTTATGCGTTAGAGAGAGAAAACGAGTTATTACGTCAAGAGATTGAGAATTTTAGAAAAATTCTGGATAATATCAAAAAAAATCCTTTAATTATTGGTTCCGTGGAGAGAGTTTTAGAGGATGGAAGAACCATTGTTTCACATTCCCCCGGGACCCGAATCTTACTCCCTCCTAATGATCTTGTACAACCGATGGCGGGTGATTCGGTAACGCTGCATCCTCAAAGCTACCAAATCATGGAGATATTATCAAGAAAAATTCGAGGCCATGTTGCAGCTATGGAGTTATTGGAAGTTCCAAAGGAGACCTTTGATGATATTGGAGGATTAGATGATCAAATTCAAGCTATCAGAGAAATTATAGAATTACCCTTAATTCATCCAGAATTATTTGAACAGATTGGAATTGATCCTCCCTCAGGAGCTTTGTTGGCAGGACCTCCAGGTACGGGAAAAACCTTATTAGCGAAAGCCGTAGCGAATACAACACACGCAAGATTCATTCATTTGGTTGGATCTGATTTAGTACAGAAATTTATAGGCGAAGGCTCGAGAATGGTACGTGAAGTTTTTTCCCTTGCTAAGGAAAACACACCGGCGATTATTTTTATTGATGAGATTGATGCTATAGCTATTAAAAGAACCAGTGAAGTATATAAAGGGGATCGTGAAGTTCAAAGAACATTCATGCAATTACTCAGTGAATTAGATGGATTTGCCAATATTGAAGGAATAATGTTTTTGGCTGCAACAAATAGGGAGGATGTATTAGATCCGGCTATTTTAAGACCAGGAAGGTTTGATCGCATAATCCGATTTGATATGCCGAACGATGAGGCACGATTATCAATTCTGAAAATCCATACCAGAAAATTGAACATATCTAAAGAGATTAATTTAAAAGATTTTGCTAAAAGAACAGAGGGTTTTAGTGGAGCTCATATTAAGGCTTTATGTACCGAAGCGGGTATGAGATGTCTTAGAGAACAAAAAATAAAGATTACTCAAAGACATTTTGAAAAAGCAATATTGGAAATAATGGATAAAGAGCATCCGGTTAAGGAATATATTTATTCTTAAACTTTCATACTTAAAAATTTGGAAATTTAAATTTATATTAAAATTATTTTATTACAAAAAGCAAAAAAAGCTAATATTTTACTATTTTTACAAAATTTACCTTAAAACCTAAGATGGAATTAAATCCTCAGAGTATTAGGGATAATTTAGACAAAATTGGAGTCAAAGAAGCTTTAGCTTTACTAAAAGAGTGGATTATCAGCTCAAATGATTTTATGTTAAGAGAGGAGGCTTTAAACCTCTTTGGTTCGATTGATGAGGGTACTAATTTTAATTTTTATGAGCAATTATTTCTCTCGGATGAGAATATCGAGATAAGGCTAATCACAGGAAATCTACTAAAAGATAAATATCTTAAGCATAAAGGGATAATTTCCCTTTTAGAATATACCTTATTAAATGTGGATAATTTAGAGCAAAAATTTTTAGCCGTAGAGATTTTAGATAAAATAAGGACGAAGGATTCTAGAAAAATAATTAAAAATTTTCTTGGTACCTATATTCAAAAAAAATTAAAGAAAAAGATTAGAGAATTTCCTCAAGAAATTTTCGCAACAGATTATGATTATTTAATATCTCCCCAAATTCTTGAAATCTGTTTTAATCTGATTCTATATGATTACTATATTCATGAATGCGGTTATAGCGTTTCTTTAAAAAATGGATTCATAATATTACTTAACTGTGAAGGAGCCAACTTAAAGCAAATAAAAAATATACCATCTTTAAATAGATTAACACATTTGGAACATCTCCTACTTGCTAGAAACAACATTGAAAAAATTGAAGGTTTAGAGGTTTTACCAAATTTAAGGATTCTCGATTTATCTAGTAATCAAATTAAAGTCATAGAAAATCTTGAACATTTAACAAGCTTAGAAGAATTAAACCTTTTGGATAATAAAATTGAGAGAATTCAAAACCTTGAATCTCTAATAAATTTAATAAAATTGAATTTTGAACATAATTTAATCACTGAAATTCAAGGTTTAGAGAATTTAAAGAACTTGGAAGAATTAAATCTGAATAAGAATCAAATAACAGAAATTAAAAAAATTAATAATTTGACCAATTTAATAAGACTAAGTCTTTCATTTAATCAAATTAAATTAATTTCAGGATTGACCAAGCTTGAAAATTTAATTTGGCTAACTCTTAATGATAATAAAATATCTCAAATTCAAGGATTGGAAGGATTAAAGAATTTGAAAGTACTTAATTTAACCAATAATTTAATTGAACGTGTACAGAACTTAGATAATCAGCAAAATTTAATTAAATTAGAACTTTCGAATAATAAAATTCATTATATAGAAAGTTTTGAACATCTTAAAAAACTGCAGGAATTATTTTTGGATAGAAATTACATAAAAACTTTAGATGGGATTGAATGTTTAGAAAGTCTGATTATATTATTTATTGAGCGCAATAATATTTCTGAATTTGATAGTAAAAGCGTTGATAATCTAAAAAATCTGAACTTCTTATTCTTAAATGAAAATCCATTAACTCCGCAGAGTTGGTTATGTTATAAAAGATGGTCTCGATTTTAGCAGATATCTATTTTAATGCACTTAAAAGCTTTATAATAAGAATTGGATAGAAATTACGATTATAGTTATTAGTTCAGGCTAAAATCTAAGACTATTTAAATTACAGATAATAAGGCTTATTACTTTGGGTTTTAAATAGGTTTGGGATTTTTTTTTAAATACTCATCAATAAATAATTCCATCATTATCTCATCAAAATATAAGGAGTCCATGTAGAATTGATTTTTTCTAATTCCAATTGTTTTAAAACCTAATTTCTCATATAAATGTAAAGCACGTTTATTGTTTGAAAAACAACTTAAAATAATTTTTTCTTTGTTATTTAGCTTTTTTGACTCTCGAATTGCCATATCAATTAAATGCCGACCAATCCCAAAATCCCTATATTTTTTTGAAACAATTATTCCTAAATTACCAACATGAGTCGAGGCTTCCCATTCTAAATTAGATATCTCGCTTTGTCCTATGATATTATGGGGAGTTTTCAAGTCAGGAATTTCAGCAACAATACAAATTTCGTGGTCTCTTGAAATACTATCATACCAAGAGTTTTTTTCAATATCGGATTTGACGGGTGTAAAAACAGGCAAATAAAGCCCTTCGTCTAAAACATCATTAAAATTCTTCCAAACCCCATCAATATCTGACTTTTTTAAATGTCTTAAAACCACCGTATCTTTAGTTGCTATTTTAATGACTTTTTTCATTATTTAAATTAAAGTTTTTATAATTAAATGTCTTTTTCTATTATTATGGAACATGAAAAAGATGAGACATCAAATAGCAATAATAATAATAAAACAGATATTTCCGAAAAAGAATCTCAAGATTATAAAAAGGTTGTTGCAAAAGATTTAGTGCAATTAAAACATGTTGAAATTCAAAAACAGGAAATAACTCAGGAAACTAAGGAATTATTCAATGCTATAAAACAAAAAGGACTTGATCAAGATTCAGGAGGGGTCCTTACAAATGATGAAATAACCCTACTTGAATCGTTTGTCGGTAAGAGGCTATTTCTCAGAAGAATTGCCATTGTGGTCAATCAAAGTAGAATCCCTTTAGGAATTGAGCCCCTTAAAAAGGAAGATTTAGAAAAAATACTGGATCGCTTAATTCATTACGAATATATTGATTTTGATATTGTTAATAATGAGAGAGTATATTTTCTCACAGAAAAAGGAAAAGAAAAGATTCAGTAAAAATAAAAAAGATTTTTTATTACTTTACCTGCGGAAAAAGAGTCCCTCAATAGAGAAAAAGAATCTATTTTTGTAAAGACGTTGGATAAGTTTATTTATTGTAGTTCTGTGAATTCATAGTTATATATGCTAGTCCTTCTTTAATATGAGCTTCCCAATTGGAATATCTTGATATTCTCCATCTGGAAGTTCCCTCCGAATTGTTAAAGGTAAAATTCCGGATTTTAATTCAACCTGTGCAATTTTAATGGGATCAATCATATTTTTGGGTTTTTCAACCAATATGGGGGCTCCAAAACTTATTTGCAATGCTCTGGCTCCAACTATTCTTGCCTTTTCATAGCGAGTTAAAAAAATTTGACCAATCTCGACAAATTTTTCTACTTCTTTATATTTTTTACGTAATTCTCTAGACTCTAAGAAGCTAGACACAGTTTTTCAATCCTAAAAATAAGTAGTTAGATGGTAAAATCTAGTATTTGATTTAACTTTTGTGGTTTTTCTCAATTTAACTTCAGATCTTAATTTTAATACCAAAAATAATAGTGCGCAAGGGGGGATTTGAACCCCCGACCGTCGAGATGTATAGCTTTAATGCTATAGATTTACACGGTGTGAGCGTGTCGTTATAGCCAGTCTAAACCACTCGCGCTTATATGATATTTGAAATAATGAGTCATTAGAATTAAATTTTTCATATTATTTTTTCCGTAAGGAGAATGGGTATTAATTCTTATTAAAATATTATTAACAATTTTTAAGAGGTTAATTATTTTTTAAGTATTTTATAGAGTCTGTTAATTTAAATAATTTCTTATAGTTATTTACTCAGTAAGTTAAGATTAAGTTAATCTTTCAGTGATTTAAGTGTTAAAAACTCAAAATTTCATTGATCATCCGTTAATCAAAAAAGATTTAGTTTTGAGACGGGAATATCAAGAAAATATATTTATCAATTGCTTAAATCATAATTGTTTAGTTGTAATTCCCACTGGTTTAGGTAAAACGATAATTGGTTTAATGCTTGCCGTATATAGATTAACTGAAATATCTAAATCTAAGATTATCTTTTTAGCACCCACCAAACCGTTAGTTGATCAACATTATAAATCATTTTTAGAACTTACTACTCTTCCTGAGGAGACCTTAAAATCTATTACTGGCACAACACAACCAGATAAAAGAAAAGCCCTGTGGGATGATTTAACCATTGCATTTATGACTCCCCAAGTGCTCCAAAACGATATCATATCAAAATTGTATTCAATTAAAGAGGTTTCATTAATAATTTTTGATGAATGCCATAGGGCAGTAGGAGATTATGCCTATTGTTTTATTGCTAAAAAATATATGAGTGATTCAAATTATCCTCAAATCTTAGGACTCACAGCAAGCCCCGGTTCAACTGAGGAGAAAATCAATGAGATAAAAGATAATCTATTTTTAGAACATGTGGAGATTAGGACGGAAAAAGACTCTGACGTTAAACCATATATTCAAAATGTAGATAATGAATGGATAAAAATTAAGCTTCCTAGCGAATTTTTAGAAATTATCACTATTCTCAATGAGAAATTAAAAAACACGTATAAATGGTTAAAAGAAAAAGATTTGCTTGAATCTTACGATATAAATAAAATTACTCGAAAGGATTTATTGAAGCTAAATCACGTAATTAATCGAAGAATAACGTCTAGCAGGGATGACAATGAAAAATTCCAAATGTTCAATGCAAAAAAATTAGCGGCTAATGCGATAAGATTATCCCACATGACTGAATTAATAGAGACTCAGGGAATTAATGCCCTTAAAGATTATATTGAAAAAAATGAAGAGAAAATAAAAAGAAACACAGCAAATAAATCATTAAAAGAATTGTTTTATGATAAGGATTTTAAACGCATCAAGGATTTAACTTATCAAATTCAATCAAAAGGAATTGTCCATCCGAAACTGGAAAAATTAAAAGCATTATTAATAAAACAATTAAGTGATAATAATAATTCTCGAATTTTAGTATTCTGTCATTTTAGAGATTCTGTAAACAATATTGTAAGATATTTAAAAAATAACGATATAATTAAAGCTCATAAATTTGTTGGTCAGGCATCAAAAGGTTCCGATAAAGGGTTAACCCAAAAAGAACAAATAAATTTGCTTAAAGAGTTTAAAAATGGAGAATATAACACGTTAATAGGAACAAGCGTTGCGGAAGAAGGTCTAGATATAGCGGAATGTGATTTAGTTATTTTCTATGACGTCGTACCTAGTGCTATACGCTCAATTCAACGTCGTGGGAGAACGGGCCGTAAAAAAGAAGGAAAAGTATACGTTTTAATGGCACAGAACACCAGAGATGAAGGGTATTACTGGGCTGAAAAGGTAAAGGAAAAGAATATGAAAGAAAGTCTAAGAAGGATTAAAAATTCGGAGGATAAGCCAAATTCTAAACCGCAAAAAGACATATTAAGTTTTATACCTCAAGAAAGTAGAGAACCAATTGAAGAAAAGGAGTTAATTGATAACATTACTGAGGCAGAAAAATCAAATTCTAAAGAATTAAAAACTGAAAGTGTCGAAAAAATTGAAGATGCTAATCAATTTAGTGTTATTTGCGATAATAGAGAGACTGCTTCACCAGTGGTTCGATTTTTATCATTAATGGGAGTAGATTTGAAATTGGAACAGCTAGTGGTAGCGGATTATATAATCTCTCAAAGAGTAGGAATTGAGCGCAAGTCAGCCCAAGATTTCAATGACTCAATAAAGGATGGAAGGTTATTTACAGAACTAATAGATTTAAACAAAAATTTTGAAAGATCAATCCTAATTATAGAAGGAGACCCCTTCTTAAATTCAAATCTCAACATAAAGGCGCTTTATGGTGCTATTACTTCAATAATTTTAAATTTAGGTATTACTGTATATAGAACGCACGACGCAAAAGAAACAGCAACCTTTCTCTACCACTTAGCCAAAAAAGAGCAAACCGAATCAAAAGGAGATGTAAAGTTAAGGTTTGAAAAAGCACCCATCGATCTTTCTCATTTATTAGAATTCATAATTGCTGGAGTCCCTGGAGTTAATTCATTAAGAGCAAAAAATTTATTGAGAGAATTTAAAACCTTACAAAGTATTTTTAATTCGGACATTCCTGATTTAACTAAAGTTGATAATATCGGCAAAAAAATTGCTCAAGAAATTTATAAAATAAGTAGATTTAAATATAAGGAACAATCTTGAGAGTTTTTATAGACTTATCATCTCTATAATTAAAATTTTGTTTAGTTTTTCTAATATTCAGTGTTTGAATAATTTTGATAATGATAAAAGTTTTATCAATTCTTTCAAATTAATATTTTGAAAGTCATGAATGAAACAAAATATGATTTAGACGAAATTGTGAATCGGAAAAATACTTGTTCTGTAAAATGGGATGGAACGGATAATTTTTTCCAAAAAGAAAACTTACTTCCGATGTGGGTTGCTGATATGGATTTTCTTTCTCCTTCTCCGATTATCGAAGCTATAATTCATCGAGCTAAGCACGGAGTGTATGGTTATACTTTTATACCACAAACTTATTATCAAGCGATTATAAATTGGTTTCAAAGACGACATAATTGGACTATACATAAAGATTGGATTTATCATGTTCCGGGAGTGCTACCGGGCATAAGTTTTGCAGTACAAGCATTTAGTAAACCGGGTGATAAAATAATAGTTCAAAATCCAATATATACTCCATTTTATAGTATAATAAAGAATAATGGATGTAAAAAGTTATTAAATCCTTTAAAATTGTTAAATGGGCGATATACGATGGATTTTAAGGATTTTAAAAAGAAAGCTGAAGATCCCCGTTCTAGATTTATGATTTTATGCAATCCGCATAATCCTACAGGAAGAGTATGGACCAGAGAAGAACTAACCACCCTCGGAGAAATTTGCCTAGAAAATCAAATTTTAATTATCTCAGATGAAATTCACTGTGATATAGTATATCCTGGATATAAATACGTACCATTTTCCTCCATTTCTAAAGAATTTGAACAGAATTCAATAACTTGCACTGCACCGAGTAAGACATTTAATTTACCAAGCTTAAAAGTGGCTAATGTCATCATTCCAAATCCTAGCTTGCGAACTCAATATAATAAAATAAGAAAGCGCAATCATATGACATCCCCCAACTATTTTGTTTCCGCAGTAACAGAAGCGGCATATAATAAATGTGAAGATTGGTTAGAGCAACTTATTTTATACATCAAGGATAACCTAAATTTTTTAAAAAATTTTATTCAAACAAATCTTCCAGAAGTTAAGGTTATAGAACCGGAAGGGACATATTTAGTTTGGCTTGATTTCCGAGAATTAGGACTTGGGAGCAAAGAAATATCAAATTTTCTCTTTGATAAGGCAAAAGTAGCCTTATGGGAAGGTTCTCTTTTTGGAAAAGGAGGAAAAGGGTTTGAAAGGATCAATATTGCATGTCCTCGTTCAATTTTGAGCGAAGGACTAAATCGAATTGCTAAAGCGATTAAAAATTAAAATTAAAAATTTATTATTTTTAATAAGAAAAGTGTTCAAAAAAACAATCAAATAGATTTAAAAGATTATAATTTTTTTATTTGCCATTTTAAGTGAATTGATAAAATTAGTAGATGCTGTTTCTAAATTATATTTCAAATAAATAAATATTTTTAAGCATAATACCTATAAAATAAATATATTGGAATTTAATTCATACAATATAATCATACTTCGGGAAATTATTTTTCAATGATAAAATTTAAGGTAGTAATCGCAGGTCAGAAGGATGTAGGGAAAACTTCCCTTCTTCGTAGGTATGCTACTGGAAAATTCGATACCTCTACTCTAAGCACTATTGGTGTCGATTTTGAAACGAAAAAAATTTTAGTTGACGATGTCGAAATCCTCCTCAATCTCTGGGATTTTGCGGGTGAACAAAAATTCAGAATTCTTTTTCCCTCTTACGTCTCTGGAGCTTCAGGAGCATTGGTGTTGTATGATATTACCAATAAAGAATCCCTTTATGATCTTGAAAGTTGGATAAACATTATAGATAATGTTAAGAGCCCTCCTAGAACAAGAATATTAATTGAACATAAAATTGATTTAGAAGACCAGAGATTGGTGACTAGAAAAGAAGCGAATAAATTTCATAAAAAATACAACTTTCAAGGAGAAATTATAGGAGCCTCGGCCAAAACAGGCGAAAATGTTGAAGACGTTTTTCAAATATTAGGAAGAGAAATTCTTAAAAACTCTCTGAGAAAATGTCCGAATTGTGGCAATCATTATCCTCTGGAACTTAAGTTTTGTCAATATTGTGGGACTAAAACGTATTAAGCTCAATTTTAATTCTTTTTTAATGCTTTTTTTTATCGTTCTTCATAAACTAATTATTCTAAATATTTATGTTGTATAAAATGTTTTAAAAAAAAATATATCTTACAGAGAATTTATTTATAGAAATAAATAAGAAATTGATCTGAATTGGATTAAAAGGTTATTGACTTGAATTACGATATATCTCAAGATATTCAAGAAATTATTAATAGAATTGAGAAAGATAATATCTCCTTTAATGGTAAAACAATTTTAGTTACTGGGGGGGCTGGATTTCTTGGTTCTTGGATGTGTGATGTGCTAGTTCAGCAAGGTGCTTATTGTATCTGCTTGGATAATTTATCGTCTGGAAGGTACGAAAATATATCTCATTTAATGAATAAAAGTAACTTTCGATTCATAAATCACGATATATCGGAACCAATCTATTTTGGCTTAACTCATCATCCAAAAGGGATATGTGTTGGTGATATAAAGAAAATTGATATTGTCATGCACATGGCGAGCAGAGCATCTCCATTTGAATTTAAAAAATATCCAATACCCATATTAAAGAGCAATACACTTGGAACGATGAATGCGTTAGGAATTGTAAAAGCACACAATGCATTATTCTTTTATACGAGCACTTCAGAAGTATATGGTAATCCTCCTGATAACGCAGTTCCTACTCCAGAGACCTATTTTGGGCACGTAAATCTTGCTTAGGATTTCCTACAAGAGCGCATACCCAGTAGGGCCTCGTAGTTGCTATGACGAGTCTAAACGAGCAGGAGAAGCATTTGTGAAAGCATATGAACTCCAACATAACATTAGAACTAAAATTGTTAGAATTTTTAATACTTCTGGACCCAGAATTCGCTCAGGTCCTGAATTTGGAAGAGTAATCCCTAATTTTATTCATCAAGCTTTAAATGATGAGAATATCACGATCTTTGGGGACGGATCTCAAACACGTTCTTTTACATATGTGGTGGATGAAATCGAAGGATTTCTCAAAATAGTGCATAATAAGGACGCACTTGGGGAGGTGATCAATATCGGAAACGACAAAGAATTTACTATTTTAGAGTTAGCAAATATAATAATTGAATTGACAAACTCTAAATCTAAAATTGTATATAAAAAACTTCCGATAGATGATCCGATCAGAAGATGTCCAGATCTCAGCAAAGCAAAAAAAATATTAAATTGGGAGCCGACTACAAATTTAAGAGAGGGCTTGCGAAAAACTATTGCATGGTTTAAAGATAATGAGTAAAAACAAACCTCCGAAAAATATTTCCGAACTAGAATTAAGTTATATCCAATTTCAAAAACTCCTTAGATTTTCATTGATTTTTGGAATAATACTTGTATCAGGTTTTATCACGTATTATGTATTATTTCCCGAAGAAGGGTATATAGGATTTGGGATTTTAAATGAAGATGAAAGGGCGGAAGATTACCCTACTTCCGCAAAAGTGAATCAAACTATTAATTTCTATATTACAGTTGAAAATCAGCTAGATCATAAATTTACTTTTAAAATTATAATACTGCGAGGAGATGAAGATACGAAATTAAGTCCCGAAGGGTCAAAACATGCAAATAAAACCTCTACGACTGATAAAGAGTCATTAAAACCAGGAGAGGATTGGATGTCTGATAAATTGTCGGTTTCATTTGCGTATAATGGAACAGATCAGGTATTAGTGGTTGAATTGTGGAAATATAATGAAGATAATAGTAGAGAGTTTTGGGATATCCTTTGGTTGCGGTTAGATATATATAGTTAAGGGGCCGCTCCTATGATTTGCACTTCTTTTATTTTTACATATGGAACTCTATAACGTCCATATTTTTTATATTCTTTGGAAACTGCTTCAATTCTTTGGAAAAGGTCTAGTAAATTGATTCCAATCATTGTTTCATTTAATGCTTCTTTAATTTCACCATTTTCAATTATATTCCCTTGCAGTATCAACCCAGAAAAATCCCCTGTTGTCATATTGGGGGAATCACCAGTGTAATCTAGCATTATCCCTTTAGTCACACCTTTGATCATTTCTTCCTTTGTATAATCTCCCGGTTTCATAATAAAATTAGTTATTCCAATAGATGGGACGGTACTATAATTACTTCGCACTGCATTTCCCGTACTTTCACAACCTTCTTTGCCTGCAGTATAACTGTTATGCAATAAGCCATTTTCTAAGAATTTTCCATTTTGTATTACTGCTTTATTTTTGCAGGGAACTCCCTCAGCATCAAATGAATAAGACCCATAGGCACCGTCTATCAGAGCATTATCTTCAATATTTAAAAATTCGGTGCCAATAATTTTGGATCTTTTGCCAACTAAAAAACTTCGTTTGTATTGGAAAGCCTCTGCATTAATAGCTGAGGCAAGAGGACTCATAATTAAACTAATTGTGCCATTAGGAGTTAATATTAATGGAACTTT
>SDNV01000090.1 GCA_004524515.1 Promethearchaeota archaeon | reverse complement strand
CTAGCGGTGGTGGAGGTGGAGGAGGTGGAAGCAACACAGAAACTACCGTAATAGAACCTCTTTCAGGTCTAATTATAACTTTAGGAATAATAGCAGGTTCAGTAGGAAGTTTAACCACATATCAAACTGTCAGAAAAGTTAAGAAAAAACGAGATATGCACATGCAATCATTATATAATAAGTTCAAGGACAATTTAAGTCTCAATTATTTGATGATCTCAGACCATAAATCTGGATTGAATGTATATGAGCAGTTTTTTGCGGGAAAATCTATCGATCCCAGTTTATTATCAGGATTTTTAGAGGCTATTCGAAATTTTGGCATTGAATTAACAGGTGCTTACAAACCGTCTGATACTGTAAAATTAGAATATCAAAATTCAATAATTTTGATGAATGAAAGAAAAGATTTTAGGCTAATCATTATAATGTCAGATGATCCATCAGAAGACTTCAAAACTTCTATTACAAACTTAGCAGAGGACATAGAGAAGAAATATGGACATTTGCTTGCAAAATTTAGAGGAGGCGAGATCACTATGTTTGCAGGAATTAAAGATTTAATTGAAAAGCATCTCTATGTAATCTTTACTTATCCATTAAGAGTTGTTAATACAGACGGTATGAAACTCTCCCGAGCAGAGAAACTGATGGTACAGAGAGCAAAATCAGTAATGAAACAAACTAGTTTAGACCATTTTTATTCATCATTTTTGATGCCCGATCAACAATATGATCCTGAAAAAACTAAAGCCATATTCAATTTAATTGATAAAGGAATTTTTAGACCAATTAATTTAAATTTTAAAAAATAATAAATAATCACAGATTTAAGTAAATTTTACAAAAAAAGCGAAATAAAATGAATGGAATATATTGGATTTACATATTAGATAATACTGGAGCAACTATTTTTAGTTACGAAAATCCGATTCAGGCGAATTCGCGAATTAATTCTACATTATTATCTCATTTTATTTATGCTTTACAATCTGTTGGTAAGAATCTTGAACAAGATGAGATTAAAGCAGTGGATCTTGGAAACTATAAATTTTTTATTACAAAAGAAAAATTCACCAGCTATCTCTTTATAATAAAGACCTCCACAGACATAGAATCTAAAAGAATTAATCCGATTTTGAGTAACATTAGAAATAAATTTATTGAGCTATTTACTGGACACTTTAGTTTAGATCTCGATGAAAAAGTAGAAATTTTAAAATCTTTTGAAGATTATGTGAAGAAGATAATTGAAGGGAAAACACATGTGAACAATTTAATAGAAGCTCTTTCAAGCGATTAAGTTCAGATAATAGGATATCAGTTTATTATTTTAAAGATTTTGATTATTTTCCATAAATTGGTTTTAAAAAAATTCATGTTAACAAAATTATTTTATTGCTCTTGTTATATCCTCATGATTTTCAGAAATTTTATATTCATAATCTTTGGGATCAAGCAATTTAAAGAAAATCAATGCAATATTTTGTATAATTGCCATAAATACAAAGACAAAGGAAAAACTAGCTGTTGCATTAAATATTATTCCAGTTAATGCCAATCCAATTACACCCCCAAGATTATTAAAGGAATTGCATACTGCAAAATAAGTACTGTCCATTTCAGGGTGTTTTTTAGACATTTCACCTATAACTGCAGAAAACGTCGGCATACGATATCCCAAACTAAATCCCACAAATCCAGTTAAAATTAGCAAAACCGTTATACCAATCAAACTTAAGGGTAATAAAATTAAAAAGACAGACAAAGTCATAAGACCCAAGGACGAATAAACTCCTATTCTCCTTGAAACTTTATCAGCAACTTGTCCTCCTATAATTGCTCCAATAATTACGCCCAAACTGATAAGAAGGCTAAAATTAGCTTGATATAGATAGATCTCTTTTTCGGTTGTATCTAAAGATAAAGAGGTTCCTTCTAACGTAATTAAATCAAGTTGTATTAAAATATAGATCGATAAAAAGAGAGTTATTGCTCCATCGACTAAGGCACCAAAGATAGCATATAAATAAATCTTCTGGTCCTTTCGATTATTAAACATTTTTTTAATATGTTTTGTTAATTGGACCTCAGGATAATCTTTTATCTCTTTAACTAATAATACAAAAGTTGAACTTACAATCATTAAAATTCCAATCAATGTAAAAATTGATTCTATGGTGAGAGCAGCTATGTTTACATGCAAATATGCTAATAAAGGACCTCCGGCGATTACACCTACGGTTCTAGTGGACCAGCAAAAACCTTGAGTTCTTGCTAACTGATTTTTTGGACAAATATCCAGAATAAGACCATCCAAAGCAGTATCTCTCATTGCTATACCAAAAACAATTATTAGCCCCGATATTGTGATTAAAATAATTGCATTATTAGGAGTAATTAACATTGGAATTATAATCCAACCGAATCCAGCTAATATTTCTGAACTTAAGATATAAGGTCTTCTACGACCATATTTTTTACTTCCATATTTATCCGTTAAAATCCCATAAAATAATTTAGTTGAAAATGGAATAAGGATTATAGACCCTAAGAAAGCTAAATCTGAAGCATTTAACCCTCCCATCAAGGTCAGCAAATAAATTGGGACAATTACGGCAAATAAACTTGTTACTATTCCTTGAAAAAGATAATTTATAGCAAATATAGGAATATAATGAGACTTAAATTCTATCTCTTTAAGTTCAGACATTTTTATAGAAAATAATCTTTTTATTAATATTTTTTTGTAAAGTCTCGATTATTTATTAATTCATTTCTTTCATGATAAAAAAAAGCTCAAGAATATTGTCAAATATTCAAGATATATCAGATAAATTCTAATTTTTTATCAACTGCTTTGACAAAGTCGGGTTTATACTTTGTTTTGAGAAGATTTGAATTTCCAGCTGCAATTAAGTCCCCCTCCATATTGTAGAGTTCCGCAATGACATGTACAATGTTTCGCCCCTCACGAATCATCTTACCTTTGACGCGAACTTTTTCTCCGACTTTAACTTTACCCAAATAATCAACGTGAAAATCAACGCTAATGAGAAATCCTTTGTATCCCAGAGTAGTAGTCATTACTCCAATTGTATCATCCATCATCGCACACTGCATTCCTCCATGTAATAATCCGGTTGGATTTGCCATTTCGGGTCGGACATCAAACTCAATTATAACCTCACCCCGTTTTGCGGATAAAAATTTTCCATTTAACCATTTAGAGAACGCAGGTATCGGCCCTGAAAACTGTCCAATTTTCATACCACTTTTAGCCGCCATATTAAATAGGTTTATCATACGTTCAGAGCGTTTTTCCATTTCATTCTTTTCCTGAGACATTAGCTTCTTTCCAAATAATTCTATAATTAAAAATACATTCTTTTAGACAATTTAATTTAGATTCTTTAATAAATTAATCATTATTATTCAAAAATTTTTGAAACCAGCTAATAGGAATGACTCTTCTAGCGCTCTTAACAAAATTTTGAGGTCTTAATATTCCCAGATCAGAAATTATTCCTGTAATGTATTGTGGAGGTGTGACCTCGAAATAATAATTATGCACGTATATATTTTTTTCTGTAGTTTCTGGTCTAAACACCTCATCAATTGGTTTTTCTTCAATTTCAACTGATAATCCAAAATGACTTCTTAAATTATATTTTAGAGATTCTCCTACTCCATATACCTCAACTCCTTTCTCATTGGCCATAACGGCTAAAGGATAAGTTCCAATTTTATTAATAATTGATCCATCTTTTAGAACGCTATCAATTCCAACTAAAACTAAATCTATTTGATCCATAAATTTCCCAGTTGCTGCATCAATTATAATATGAGTTGGGAAATTAGCTGAGAGAATCTTAGCTGAAAGTTGACCTTCAAGAAGGGGGCGTGATTCCATTATATATAGTTCAATATTTTGTCCTTTTAAATTCTTTAATAATCTTATTATTGTAGAGCTATAAGAAATTAACATTACTTTCAGATCTTTTCTAAATTTTTGGGCAATGAAATCTTGGAAAATGTTATCTAATTTTTTTTCAATTTTCATTTTATACTGCTTAAATTGTTCAATACGAATTAGCAATTCTTGTTTCGCTATCGATTCTAAATTTTGAACCAAATACCCAATCGTATTTATTAAAGGTGCCATGCTTGGTCGAGAGTTGATAATTTCTTTCGATAACTCCAATATTATTGTGGTAATATCTTCAGATTGATTCGATAAAATTTCTAATTGATAATTAAATATCTTCAGCGCTTTATTTATGAATTCATTAGCTCCAGAGCTATTATCTTCTTTTAAGTCATTTAGGATTTCTTGAATTTTATTATTAAGCATATAGAGTGGACCTAGTGACAACTAATTTAGTTTATCAAGAGAATTACAATTTATTAGATTTAATCTTAAAAAATTAATAATTTGAATAATTTAAATTTTTAATGACTACCTCGAATACTACTGATTTAAATGTCAAAGATCTTAGTTTTATTAAGGATATAAAATCTATGGCCGTCATCGGGACGTCTAAAAAGCGTAATTTCTTCTTCTTAAGGAATCATGCTGAAAATTTCAAGGGTAATCTTTATGCAGTAAACCCTACAATAAAAGAGATTCCTGGATTTGATACAAATTATATTTATCCCTCCTTGAAATCTATTCCAGAAGAGGTTGATTTTGTATTTATCGCTGTTCCTCCTTCTAAAATCCTAGAAGTTATGGATGAATGTGCTGAGAAGGGAGTTAAATTGGCGACCGTATTTACTGCTGAGTTTTCGGATTCAGGAACAGAAGAGGGTTTAAAATTAGAAAGAGAGTTATTGAAGAGGGCTCGAAATAAAGTAAGAATACTTGGTCCTAATGGTTTGGGGTTATATTATCCGAAATTAGGAATTGCCTGGAGATCCCATTTTCCTGCCAAAAGTGGAAATATTAGTTTTATAGCTCAATCGGGAGGAATATGTAATTTAGTAATTTATGGAGCAGATGTATTGGGAATGAATTTCTCCAAAGTGTTTTCATTTGGTAATGGTACTGATATTGATTTAGTTGATATCCTTTATTTCATGGTCAATGATCCTGAAACTGATATCATTTTATGTTATCTAGAAGGAATTAAAAGCGAAAGAGGGGATAGCTTAAAAAAAGTATTAGCATTGAACAACAAAAAAAATAAAAAACCGATTATAATTGTAAGAGGGGGGAAAACTAAAACAGGATCGATTGCAGCAAAAACGCATACTGCATCAATTTCTGGAGAAAATCATATATGGAATGCTGTTTTTGAGCAATATAATATAATCGAAGTTAACTCAATCGAACAATTAATAGCAACCGCTTATTTAATTAAATATTATGGGCTTTTCGAACTGAATAATCTCGCTATACTCAGTAGTAGTGGCGGTTATGGCGTAATTTTGACGGATCTAATTGAAAAAGCAGGAATGAATGTCCCCCCTTTTAGTTCAGATATCCAAAAACAAATAACATCTAATTTCTTTACCCTTGGTACAAGTCCTAAAAATCCTCTTGACGTTTCCGCTCAGGTTTTTAGTAGTAAATCAGTATATAATATTATTGATCTTGCTTTATCAGACATAAATATTGATGGAGCAATAGTAGACTTGCCTAGTTTTTACTTCAACAGAGATCATTCATACAGGATCATTTTTGATCCTTCATATGAAGATTATATGATGGACGCCTTGAAATTGGGCCACAAGCATCATAAACCTTTAATTCCAATAATAAAACGAATACACTGTCCAGAAGATAGGGATAGATTATTTCAGAAATCATTAGAAAGAAATGTGCCAGTATTCGAGGATCCAATAGAGTTTGTAACCCTATTACCCAAAATTTCACATTATACTAGAAAAAATAAACACAAAGAAAATCGTTAATTAAATAGCCTTATAATTCTATAATATTTTATCCTAAAGGTTTTTGGAATGCTTTAAGATCTCTGAGCATCCATATTGTCATATCTCCTTTTCCTCGATTGGCCCATACATAATATGGAATTGCAAGAAATTTTGTTTCAGACTTCTCTATATGATTATTTGTTTTTTTAAGATAATGAATATTACCAGAAATAACTACAATTCCTTCAAATAGATTATTCTTATAATCTGATTCAAGACAATCATTATCATCTAAATACAAATTAAATATATTTTCTACATTATTATCATGCCTCTCCAAGCAATAAACTAAGGGACCTCTTTCTAGTGCTACTCTGCCATTATTATTTTTAACGTTTTCATGTGCTATTACTCGTCTAATGGGCATTGGCATATCAATTTCAATTTTATCCCCGTCACTCCATATACGATTTATATGAACATATCCCTTTTGTTGATTGATGTTAATAGGTTCATCATTCACTTTAATACTCACTACAGTATTCATCTCCTTAACATATTGATATAAGTCACTTGGAACAGGTCTATTTTGCGTCCATCCTGGAATTCTAATCGCAATAGAAAATTCTTCACTTCCTTCAAGATTAATGGTTATGGTTACATTGCCATTCCAAGGATATTCCGTCTCTTGAGAAATTTTTATAGATTTTTGATTCATTAAGATGCTTGCTGTACTACTTACAAAGAGATTAACATATATTAATTTATGATGCTGGGCGTAAATATAGTTTGGAATAGATGATAAAAATCGAGCAATATTCGTAGGACAACAAGGAACTTCGAACCATGGGCTTCTACTATTATATCCCTTAGAAGCAAGAGGATTGGGATAAAAAAAGGTCTTTCCATCAAACGATATCCCCGAAATCAATCCATTATATAGAATTCGTTCCAGTACATCTATATATTTAGCATCCCCGTGCAGTAGGAATAGCCGATGATTCCAGAAAACATTCCCTATTGAAGCACATGTCTCATTATATACTTTCAAATTGGGTAGCTTGTAATTCTTTCCAAAAGACTCTCCTAAAGTTTTTGCACCTACTCCCCCAGTAATAGATAATTTTTTAGATACTACATTATCCCAAATCTTATCGACTGCTTGAAGATAATTTCTATCATCAGTAAGTGCCGCAATATCTGTCATTGCAGAATACATATACATCGCACGAACTGCATGTCCCACTGCTTCGTCTTGTTCTATGGGTTGTTTATGCGTTTGATTATATTCAAGTTTTCTTGAAATATTGGGACCAGGTAAAGTCTCGGCTTTTATCAAGTAATCATTATAACCTTTCGCATTTTTATCTCCACGAATATCAAGAAAGAATTTTGCCAGATTAAGATACTTTTTATTCCCAGTTATTCTATATAATCTTACAAGTGCTAACTCGATTTCTTGGTGTCCCGGAACACTCTCGTTCTTACCTATCCCAAATGTTCTATCTAGAAGATCAGCACTTTTTATTGCAAGCTCTAAATATTTCTTTTTTCCGGTTGCTTGATAATAGGTAACCGCACTTTCAATTAAGTGACCTATACAATATATTTCATGACTCATAATCTGTACGAATTCCCAACGATTATTACCCGCCCATACATGTGGATTTTCAGGATTAATAGTGCGGTTAGTGTATATATAACCATCTTCCTCTTGAGCCATTGCTAATTTTTCAACAAAATCATCTATATATTTTTCAAGTTCATCATTTTTCTGATGAATTAAAGAATAAGCCGCGGATTCAATAGCCTTATATACATCAGAGTCGTCAAAAGGAAAAATTGTGCGTTGATCTCCTTTTAACAACCTTGCTGCTCTTAGAAAATTATCAATGCGTCCTGTCTCTTCACATTTTTTTAATACATAAGGAATAGTTATTTCATTATTCGTCTTAATTTTAGCAGCCCAAAATTGATCCTTGATTTTAACTTTACCAATGGGGAGCGGTTCTATTGAATAATCACGAAAAGTCATTTAATCTCACAATTAGTATTTGATTTATATCTATACTTAGAAAATATAATATCTAATCTTTATTAAAATTCAATATAAAAAAAAAATAAGATTAAGTTAAATATTCGATTATAAGGACGATTATAACTCCCTTAAATTTGATAGCAGAAAGTAGCCAATAATTCTTAATAGTGGTCCAATTATTGGAATAATACCAAGCATTAACAAGAGACAAGCAGTTTCAGCATTGCTAACAATTTTTTCAGGGAACATGCTCTTATTAGCCTTAAAAAAGCGTCTTAAAGAACTCCAGCCTAAAATTTCCATTATAAGTGCGATAATGAGAACGACAATTGCTATAAGAATCATTATTCCGAAAGCAATATATCCTCCGACTGCTTGAGGCGAACCAGCATCAGGTCCGTATGCAATAGCTATTATTCCTCCAATTCCTATAGTAAAGAAAAGAAATCCAATTAGAGCTAAAATGAGTGCAATTATAATCCTTGAGCGGAAGGTGAACAAATCCTGATTATTTAGTTTATTTGCAGCATTTTTTATATTCCCTAAAGCTAATATCAAAAAGATGACGTATATCACAAGAAATACAATACTAATATACGACACAACCGGAACAATAAAGCCTACTATACCCATTATGAACATGATCAGGGATAATATGGCTAAAATTTGTGCTTTTTTGCCGAATTCAGCAAAATCCTTTTTAACATCTGTATTAGACATTTTTTTAAACACTTTGTTTAATAATTAAAATAGGTATGATTTATATTGGTCTTTTAGGATATAAACTTTTCTTAAAGAAATGTCAATTTTTAACAAGATAAATGATTTAAGGTAGGGTTACTACAAATTTTTAAGAATTTGTTTATTAAAAATTAAAGGTATTTTAGACTTTATTGTTTTAGAGCTATTTTACTCATTTTTGATACTACTTCTGAAAATTTTTTTCCCTCTGCGGCAGACATCCATTCAATAATAAAGCGCTCATTGGCTATATTATTCTTCTTCATCCAGTTTCTGATCTTTTTTTCTCTTTTTAGGGCAAAATCATTACCAGTAATATAATGACAATCTTGGGGATGACAACCTGTCAGCATTACGGCACCAGCTCCACGTTCGAAGCAGTGTTTGATATAATCAATATCTACTCGACCAGAACACATAGTTCTTATGATTCTGGTATTAGTAGGGTATTGAATACGACTGGTTCCAGCTAAATCAGCTCCAGCATATGAACACCAATTACAAGCGAAAATAATGACCTTATCTGATGCATTATCTCTTAATGCAATATCAATTTGGTGATAAATCATAGCGTCTGTAAAATTGGTCATCGTGATGGCGTCCGTAGGACAATCTGCTGCACAAGTTCCACATCCTTTACATAACACCGGATTGATACGTGCCGGGGTTTTCTCCTCTTTATTTAAAGTAATGGCGTTATAAGGACAACGAGTCGTACAAATTCCACAATAGGTACATTTATCAGGATCCACATAGGCAAAAAGAGGTTCTACATGGAATTCTCCTTTAGAAAGCAATTTAGCGATACGACCTGCTGAAGCACTTGCTTGAGTAACTGATTCACGGATATCCTTAGGAGATTCAGCTCCACCCGCAATAAAAATTCCATCACTAGGAGTATCGACAGGACGAAGTTTTGGATGAGCTTCAATGTAAAAGCCTTTTTGATCCTTTGGAATCGGAAAGGGAATTGATTCTTTAGACCCTTCCGCACCAACAGAAAGTACAACCAAATCAAATTCTTCTGTTAAAATAGTATTATCGCTAATATTTTCCACGGAAATTTTGAGATTTTTTGTTATAGGGTCTTGTTTTATTTGTCCAGGACGCCCTCGAATATATAACACGCCCTCTTTTCTTGAACGGGTATAAAGCTCTTCAAATCCTTTACCAAATGCCCGGATATCGATAAAAAAGATCGTGACCTCTACATCTGGCCAATGCTCTTTAATTAATAAACTATCCTTTATACTTTCCATACAACAAAAATTAGAGCAGTAGGGATTGAACCTCTCATCTCGTGAACCTACACAATTTATAAAAGCTATTTTTTTGGGTCTTTTAAGATCACTGGGGCGCACAAGATCTCCGTTTGTAGGTCCCGCAGCATTAATTAATCTTTCAAATTCAAAAGTAGTAATTACATTTGGATAACGACCCCATCCATATTCAGGAATTTTTGAAGCGTCAAATTTCACGAAACCCACCGCAACAATTATGGCACCAACATCGTAGGGAAGAAGTTTCTCAGTGTCTTCATAACAAATTGCTTCTTTTTCGCACTCTTTTATACACCTTCCGCATGCTAACGGGGATAATCCTAAACAATTTTTTTCATCTATAATATAACTGGCAGGTACAGCTTGTGGATATGGGATGTAGATAGCTTTTCTCCAGCCTAAATTCCCGGAATATTCATCAACCACATTAACGGGGCAAATATCAACACAATCTGCACATGCAGTGCATAAATTTTCATCTACATATCGGGGATTTTTCTTTACAGTAACTTTAAAATTTCCTACATATCCGGAAATATTTGTAACTTCCGCATTTGTAATTAGAGTGATATTTTTATGATTGCCCACATCCGCCATTTTTGGACCAAGGATGCATATACTGCAATCCATAGTGGGAAAAGTTTTATCAATGAGAGCCATATTACCTCCAATAGTCGGAGCTTTTTCAACGAGTATGATCTCGTAATCATCAGCTAAATCTAAAGCTGCTTGAATTCCAGCTACTCCGCCCCCTATAATTAGGATTCTTTGTTTAACTGGAACAACAATGTCATCAACCGCTTCTAATAATTCTGCTTTCGAAACTGCCATTTCAATTAATTCTCGTGCTTTATGGGTAGCTGCTTCTTTTTCAGAAAGATGAACCCAGCTACATTGTTCCCTAATATTGGCAACTTCAACTAATGAGGGATTAATCCCAACTCGGTTTAATAAATTTTTCCACGTTGGACCATGTAGTCTTGGACTACAAGCAGCTATGACTATTTTTTCAATTCCTTTTTCCTTAATAGCTACTTCAATCTCCGCTTGTCCTGGATCCGAACATGTATATGTATTAACTTGAACAAGTTTAACTTCTGGAAGCTTCTCGATCTCTTCAGCTAATTGGTCAATATCGACCGTGCCACCAATATTTTTTCCACATTTGCAGAGGAAGACACCAATTTTAGGTTCAATCTCAGCTTTTTCTGCACTTTTAGCCATTTATTTGCTTACCCATTCCTGTATATTACTTTTTTTGGTGCTACATGATCAGAGTAGCATAATGCTACATTATGTTATTATATTGTTTATTTATTTTCTATATTTAATTTGGGAATTAAAACAAACTTTTAAAATTATTTTCAAAAAATAAAATAATAATCAAAACAATAATCAATTATAATAAATCTAATTGAAATCCTTCTGCTTACAATACTAACATTTAATACTCCTTTTTTCTGCATTAATTATAACAAAAATATAAGGTTTTCGTTGAACTTCAATAAAATCTGTCTTAAAAGCATTTATAAAAAGACGGACTACATTTTAAAAAATTAATGGTGTTCTTTATTAAAAAATTTTTTATATCCTTTATATTCCTCTCATCTTGTACATACTTTTTAAAAGTCCTATGTATAATATTTACAAAAGGATTATTACCATCAATATTATTCCTATCAAGACAAGTTTTTTCATTTATATCTGATACGGATAATTTTTAAAATTATTAACTAGAGGGATATAATCCTTTAAGTATTATCCTTGAGTGGCTCTATTTTTAAATTAGTAATAAAACCAATTTCATTAATTTCTGATAATAGTTGCGCCTTAGGAGTTATATAATCTTCAATTAAATCGCAATTTTTTCTAAAATTAGGTAAAACTAGTAGAGAAGCTTT
>SDNV01000089.1 GCA_004524515.1 Promethearchaeota archaeon | reverse complement strand
GAAGCAAATATATGGAGCGAAGAAGAAAAAAAAACTCTTTTAAAGGAATACGGAAATAAGGTGATGAAATCCCCCGAGATTGTTGAGTGTGGAAAGGATATTGTCGGAGATCTCCAAGATCTCAGATCATAACTAAAATTTTGGAAAATTTTGATACAAATTTTACAATTTAAAATTCATATTTTTATTTATTAATAACATATTACATAGGTTTTAACGGGATAAAACTCTATTTCTTCATACTAATGATTTTTTTGTTAATTACATTTTAAATGGTTAGATATGAAAAAAATAGAACGTGCAATTATTAGCGTATTTGATAAAAGAAATTTATTAGAATTTGTAAAAGTATTGGTAAATGAATTTAACGTAGAAATCTTATCAACGGGGGGTACTGGTAAGCTATTAGAAAAAAATGGAATTAAATATGTAAAAATATCTGACTATACCCAATCTCCCGAAATGTTTGATGGAAGGGTAAAAACATTGCACCCTAAAATTGAGGGAGGAATTTTATATCGTCGAGATATTCAAAAAGATATAGAGGAAGCCGAAAGATTTCACATACGCTCAATCGATATGGTGGTTTGCAATTTATATCAATTCAAAGAAGCCATTGAAAAACCAGGAATTACGTTAGAAGAAGCATTAGAAATGATCGATATAGGGGGTCCTACAATGATTAGATCAGCCGCAAAGAATTTTCCAGATGTCATTGTAATTCCAAGTCCCGAATATTATGATGAAGTTATCAATGAAATGAGAAAAAATAGAGGTGCTATAACAGAAAAAACAAGAGCTAAATTAGCTCATGATGTTTTTGCCATTATGGCTGATTATAATTTAGCGATAGCTAATTATTTTCAACAGTATTATAATCCTGATGTAAAATTGGCAGATACTCTTTATAAAATATATGAAAAAGTCCATAACTGCAGATATGGTGAAAATTGGGATCAAGCAGCAGCATATTATAAAGATTCTTCTGCTAAATATGGTCTACATTACTTTAAAAAATTAGGAGGAAAACAAATTTCTTTCAATAATTATCTTGATATAGATTCATGCATTCAAATGCTATTAGATTTTGACGTAGAGGATCACGTGACTGCTATTTTAAAGCATACATCTCCAAATGGAATCGCAATTGATAAGAAAAATCAATTAAACTCCGTAAAAATGGCATTTAGTTCTGATCCTCTTTCTGCTTTTGGAGGCATTTGGGGCGTCAATAAAGAAATGACTGCTGAAGTAGCGGACTTCATTGTAAATAAGGAAAAGATATTTGTCGAAGTATTAATGGCTCCCTCTTACCAACCTGAAGCCTTAGAAATATTAAGAAAGAAAGAAAATATGATTATCTTAGAATTCTCTGATTTTCTTGAAAAAAGGGATGAAATATACAAACAATTAGAAATTCGTTCAACTTTGGGAGGTGCAGTTATTCAGGAGTACGATTTTAAACCTATAATAAAAGAATGGAGGGTAGTAAGTAAAAAAAAAGTCAATGATACAGAAAAGGAAGCTTTGATTTTTGCGTACAAAGTCTCAAAATGGGCTAAATCAAATTCAGCATGTTTTGCTCAAGTCTACGACAGTGGAGTATATACTATTGGAATCGGTGCAGGCCAACAGAGTAGAGTTCATGTGGTAAAATTAGCAGCTCAAAAAGCGTTTGAATTTGGGCATAAAAATGCTATGCAGAATTCCTTTATGGGAACAGATTCATTCTTTCCATTTCCTGATGGTTTAGAGGCTGCTATAGAAGCGGGAGCAAAAGCCATTATTAATCCAGGAGGATCCGTTCGAGATGATGAAATTATAAAAAGATCTGATGAATTAGATTGTGCTCTTGTTTTTTGTGGAAAAAGAGTTTTTCGTCATTAATTTCTCATAAAATTTGTATTCAAAAAGAAAAGATATTAATTACTGATCAAAATAACTTTTATTCCATTTTCTTCTTAAGATCCTTTTTTTCATAAATAACATTATTTTAATAATAATTTTGCTGAAAGAAAAAAAATATATAAACTCCTAAAAATATAATTCTATATAGTTAAAAAATCGACTCCACACATAAACCCAATATTATTCATACATAGAACAACAATTCAATCATTTTTATATCCAAATTTAGTATTTTTGAGAGGTTCTTCAATTAAATGGATTTTTTTTTAAAAAATGTCAAGGAGACACTTGAAGCAATTAATAAATTAATGGAAAACAATATCACAATTGTAAATACTAAAAGAATCAGAAGATGTTATAATATTAAATCTTCGAACCGATCTAAGATCAATTTTATATGGCGGTCGCTAGATTTTCTTGCCCAGGAAGGAGTCCTTGAGGAAAATGGTGTGTTATCTCCAAAAAGTTATAAAATTTCGGTTTCTGATAAAATAAATATTGAAGAGTTTATTTCTGAATTAGATAGAAAAAAAAATAAAAGAAAAGAATAATTTAGAAAACCATATTTAATTTTTTTGATAACTCATCAAGTTTATTTTTAGTGTCTCCATCATTTGGATTATTTATTAATCTCTTTTGGAGAAAAATTATTTTACCATAATTTTGTTCTAATTCGTTAAATTGTTCAATCCATCCAGAAAAATCGTTTAAAATTTCATAGATGTCGGGATCTTCTTTAAAGATCTTTATTTCTTTCTTTTTCTCAGTCGATAGGTTCAAATATCTCTTTAAATTATATCCTTGTTCTTTAAGTAGTTTTTTATTTGCTTCAGAGATATAAGCATTTAGCTGGGCTCTCCATTTAACATAATTAATGTTTATTTTATCAAGCGAATCTTGAATGACTTTAATTTCAAGCGGGAATATGGTTTCATTACGTTTAGATAAGATTTTTTTTATTTTTGCAAATTCACTTTTAAACCGTTTTATGTAATTATTCACAGCTTTTCTAAAATCGTCCACTGCTCTATTATAATCGAATTCAAATAACAGTTCTTCACTAGAAAAAGTGTTTGTTTCGGGATCAAACGTACCTTTTAATTTTTTTTCTTTAATTAAACTTTCTAAAATTTCTCTTAATAGAATTATTTCTTCTTCATCTAACTCTTTTCCATAGAATAAGTCTTCAAAGGAAAACAGAAAATTATTTTCTATCATCAAATTTCGAATTCCTTTTATGGTATAAAAAATAATTTCATCCGTTTCCTCATGAAATATCCCTTTTAGTTTATCCTCTTGTTTGAGGTCTTGAATCAATTCTCTAATTAAATCTAAATTAATATCAAAGTTCCCAAGTGAAATAAAATCCTCATATTTCGACCTTTCAATCAAATTGAGTTTAATACTATTTTTTGATTCTTCTATTTTTTTTGGGTTAAGGATTAATTGATCCGCTTTTTTAAAATAGTTTAAATCTAAGCTATTTACAAACTCTAAAAATTTTTCTTCAGTTTTAAACCCAGTTTTCTCAAGATATTCACTAATCTTTATTAAATCCTGATTTCTTATTTCCTCTCCTATGAGGCGTATATTTTCATCTATTTTTGTAAGAATATGATTTTTCTCTATATTAAGCTCTCCAGCAATTTTATTAATCCGGTCTTCTTTTTCAGCTTCGTTAGAAATAAGATTAATCTCCTCTATTCGATCTTTTATGTATTTTGAAAAGTAGAATATTTCTTTATTATTATCCCAAATCCCGCTTCTCTGATCTATATTTAAATATATTACATCCATAAATAGAAGTTTATTAATCTTTAATTTCTCTGAAATTTTTTCAATATCAATAAATCCAATTAATTTCGAATTTCTTAATTCATCCTCAATTCTAATCTTCCCAATATTAGTAAGCCAAGATGTTCCTTTGTGAAAATTAGTTAAATAGTCTTTAGGTAATTTTTTAATTAGTTTAATAAAATCCTCTTCTGATAATCTTTCTCTATAAGATCTTAGATCTATTATACTATTATTTGCAGCTACTCGATTAATTTGCTGTTTTATTTTCTTTAAAGAATAATAAACTTGACCTTTTTTTCCCATTAAATATTCTTGATTCATTTCCATAATAATTTTATGAACCAAATCAGGAGGTAAATAATCATAGTTTTTTTTTACATTAATAACTCCTCTACTCTGAAATCGATTAATAATATCCGATTTTAAATATTCATATGGATAGAAGTAGAATTCTGAGAGGTATCCATCGATAATTCCTAGTTTTAGGAGAATTCCTATAAAATTTTTTAATTCGAAATCATCTTCGATTATTGATGAAAAAGAGTCATGTAACTTCTGAATTGAAATTTTCTTATTTTTGGTAAAAACATCAATTAATTTGTCCTTTTCAAGCTCATAAAAATAAATTTCATTTTTTTTTCTATCTTTCAAATAAAAATAGATTTCTATTTCTTTAAGTCTTGATTTTTTTATCTTTTCTAAATAATTCTTAATGCTTATATTTTTCTCCTTACCAATCTTAGAGACATTTTGCTTTTTCATCAAAAATTGATCATCCAATAATTTAATCAACTCAGAACTTCTCACAGAATTAAGATCAAGTTCAATTAATGAGGGAAAATATCGTTTAATTAAAATGTCTATAGTGTTCAATATTTCAGGGGATTCATATAAAATATTAGTTGAGATTAATTCTTTTAATCTTGTTCTAAAACAATAAAGCTGTTTAAAATCTAAGTTTTGAATGTTATTAAAAAATTTGAGTAGAGAATTGATATTTTCTTTTTTTGTCTCTAATTTGAGAGCCTTTATTAAGCCATTCGCATGGGTATTCAATAATTTTGGATTTGTTTTCACAAATTCCTGTAAAAAATAATGAGCATTATCTCTTAGATCCTCAGAAGGATCGATTAAAAAATGAATAAATATAGAAAAATACTTTTCACTAAAACTAGGATTCTTAAGGATAAAGAAACCTAAGATGATGATTGAATTTAATTGTAGTTTTTCATTGTTAGTTTTAAGAAATGATTCAATTTTCTTAATTATATCTTCAGAAATCAATTCGATATAATTTTCTGCTAAAATACTTAATACATAGGTAGAAGGAATACACAATTCTTTTTCATCTAATAATTCTTCGATTTCGCTAACAATTTTTGAGACTTTTGTAATCTTGTCTTTATTTAAAAACTTATTTAATCTAATAACTAACGGTTCAAACTCCTCATAATCGCTAAAATCTTCCAGATTAAACATAACTAAATAATTGAATATTTAATTGCATAATAATTTTTTGAACGGTCCAATCTCAAGGATATCTTTCAATTCCTGAAGAATTATATCTGGTTCTGAATTTCTCAAATGTTCATTTGTTCCATGTCCCGATAACAACGCAATGCTGTTAACAGATGCATTCTTAGCACATATAATATCTGAAGGGAGATCCCCAATATAAAACACTTTATTTTTATCAATTTTAGATATTTTAAATCTTTCCTTTATTAATTTCAATGCTAAAATGATTGGATAACGATGAGGCTTTCTTATCGGGACATCATCTCGAGAAACAAAGACTGAGAAATACTTATCTAATTGAAATTTATTTCGGTAAAAATTTAGTCTTTTTCCACGAGTATTTGATACAATCGCAGAAATTATTTGCTTTTTTTTAAATTTTAATAATATAGGAATTAACTGGGTATTAATTTCCTCATATATTTTTTCATATTTTCTATAAGAATATCTAAATCGTAAGAAAAAAATAAATCTTTTAAATCGGTGAGGAATTATTAATTGATAAGCCAAAAATGCCTCTCTAAAAGCAATTAATCTATTATCTGAATCGGATTCCTCGAAAATTCTGGCAAAATCTATCAATCGCATATTTTCAACATTTTGCCAATTGTACCACTTGTTTTTAAGCTCCAATAAGGCAGTATATTCCAGTGCTTTTTGGGTTAAGATAACGCCATCCAAATCAAACAGAATTATTATGGGTATTACCATAAAGTGAGTCTAATTAATGCTATTTTATTCTTAAATCTAATGATTATAATTAAAATGTTAGTATTACAGTGTAATTTATCCTAAATATTTCAAATTGTTAAAATATAAAAAGTAAAAATAAAAAAAAATAAAAATGTTTAATTAATTTGATTTAGCCATCGATTTCATCGGGCTCTACTGATATGTGACTAAGTAGATAATCAATCTGATCTGCTTTTTTATTCACATTAAGCACTGTGTTTAGAGCTATTGCTTCATCTGATCGTCCTGGCATTAATACCATAGTTCCAGCTCTTAAAATAAAAAATTCAAACACATCTGGAATAGTTTTCTTTAATCTAAGACTTTTTACAGGATATCTCTCAGCTGCGCTAAAAAGACCTTTCTTATGATAAATTTCGTTTCGTTCTACTTTCCAATAATCGAAATATGCATCAAATATTACAAATAGCAAAACAATACCTAAGATTATCGTGGTTGTCATGTAAAATTCAGCAGTAATTCCAAGATTAAATTCAATCTCTGAGATTGTCGGACCTGTATAAATTGGTAAAATAAAGAAAATTCCCACAAGAACCAGAATTACTATAGCTAGTATCAATATAAAAAATTTTGAAGAGGAGAAGTCAAATGCAATCACGAAGAGATTACAGAAAAGTACAATCATCCAAAATGCCCCCAACCACTGAGCAGGGGTGCCTAAGACGAATTGAATGGGCCACAATATCAAAGAGGTAAAGAATAAGGGATAAAAAAAAATCACCTTAGGATAGCTTCTTAAAATTACCTCGGTTATTGGCTTAACAGATGTTTTTTTTTTCTCGTCTGCCATTAAAATCACTATTTTTAATTTTATTTTTTAGATAAATATAAGGTTTAGTTAAAATATCATATAGTGCTTTCATATATAAATCATATCGTGATTGATTTGATAAATAAAACGATTGAAAATAGGAATAATAGTTAAATAGTATGTAAGTAAAGAAAGGATTATTTACTAATATTTTATTCTTCAAATTATTAATTTTTGGGATAATAATATGTATTAGAAAAATGAAAATTAAAAATAATCTCTTATTGAGAGAACCATTCTGTAGGAAAATTCAATTTGTTGGTTCCCTTTTTCGCTTATTCCCATATGTCAGGGAAGAAGATATTTAACGTCCAATCCATTTACATGGCGTATTGAATTTTGAAGAGTTGTTAATGTTCATTTTGATAATATAATAAACAGTTCATAAAAGGAATAAAAAATATTTTAATATGACAATGAGCACAAACAATATAAGAAAATTAATAAAGTACATAAGACGAGATATGGTTGTATTATGTCAAAGTATCGATAAGCATGACCCCCTTATTTAAAAAAATTACTAGAACTGATAAGATTGGAAAAGCCCATCATTTCAACTGATTTTTATGGGTTCGGTTATAAAAATTCAACTATTGTAAACCACAGCACACGGATAATAAAAAAGAAATTTGGTATGACCTTTGAACAATTAAAGAAATTTGCTCTATTTGACAGTCTTCCTTCCCATTTAGAAAGACGAAGAGCAGAATTTCAAGATTATCTATAGTGATTTTAATTATATAATATTACCTAAAATCACTAATAGACATAACCATTCTATAAGAAAGTTGAATTTGCTGATTTCCATTATTACTTATATTCATATGTCCTGGTAAAAGATATTTTACATCTAAATCATTTACTTTTTTAATTGAATTTTGGAGACTGGTTAATGAACTTCCAGGGAAATCAAACCTTCCGAAGGAACCTCCGCAAAACACCAAATCCCCCGGAATTAGAATTTTTTTTGAAGGCTCATAATAGCTGATAGAACCTAATGAATGACCGGGAGTATAATGAATTTGAAATATAAAATCGGAGTTTACCTTTATTTCTTTACTCTCGTTTAAATCGATTACATTTAAAGGAATTATTTCTAATCCAAACATTTTAGGGGTAATTCCAAGGCTCATGGGAAATATCTGTGATTCATCTCCTTTTGTTAAAATTTCTGCAGTTTTTCCATAAGCATATATTTGAGGAGGGTCGTTTTTCAACATTTTAATTAAAGGATAAAGTCCAAGAACATGATCTACATGTTCATGAGTAAGAAACACTTTAGTTATATTTTCAAAATCTAACTCTAAATTTCTCATACCTTCAATTAAACCTTTCAATGATATCCCATTCCCAGCATCAAATAAAGCAATTTCCCCAGATTTTTGGTCAAGTAAACAATATTGATTGCAATCTAACATCGGATCTTCTGAAAAATAATATAGGTTTTTTAGAACTTCTTTTCCTTTTTTAACCGAACTTTCTCGTGAAAAAAACATACCTTAACAACCATATCTTATTTAAAAAAATAAAAAAATCTTTACTTTAATGTTTTTTCTTTATAAAATTTAATAAATTCCAAAGATAAATATTACTTATGAAGAATGAGCCAAAATTTAATCAAATTAAATCTAAAATAAATTTTGGAATAAAATTTTGGCTAGAATTTGAAAATAAAAGTATACTGGGTTCTGGATGGGCAAATCTATTAAAAAATATTGATAAGCATGATAAACATGAAGGTGGTTCTCTCACTCAAGCTGCGAAAGAATGTAATTATTCTTATAAATATGCTTGGAATATTTTAAAAAGAATTGAAAAAAGAACCGGGTTTTCCCCGGTAGATACTGGAAAAGGAGGCCGTGGAGGAGGTGGATGGGTAAGGTTAAATGAATTTGGAAGATATCTTTTAAAAGCTTATTCTAATTTGCAATCTGAAATAGAAAAAATTGAGAAGAAGCTCAACGATGAGCTTAAAACAAGCTGATAAATAGGTTTTAATTTTACTATTGATTATGTCTTTTAAGCATAATTATTTAATTTATAATTAAATTGTCATTATATTGATGGCGTCATGGGGGAAGATCGTTTAAGAACTTTCGGAGAAATTAAAATATCTGATATTATGGTGAATAATCCACTTTATACCACTCCAAATGAGAAGATCTCCAAAACAGAGTTATTAATGTTAAGAAAAAATATTAATGGACTTCCCGTTGTGGATGATACGAATAAAGTTATTGGAATAATTACACAAAGAGATATAAGACTGGCTAGATTTGCAATAAGTATAGATTCTTCTAAAACTATTGTTAGAAATTTAATGACTCCTGAACCATATACGATAAAAGCTAATGATAATATAAAGAAAGCTTTGCAGATTATGTTTGAAAATAATATTGAGCGGTTACCTGTAGTTAATGATAATAACGAGTTAATTGGGTTAGTCTTAGAAAAAATAATTTTGCATAAATTATTAGAGTATTTAAAGTAAGTAGAATATTTAAGGAAAAAATGTATAACTTTACAAAGAAAAATAGAAAAAAATAAATTTAATTAAGAGAAACCTTATAATTTTTATAAATATAGAAAATTTAAATGATTATATGATGCCAATTCCTCCTCCAGGAACGCCGATAATAATTGATATTGGTAGTGCTTACGTTAAAATTGGTTTTGCTGGTGAACCTAAGCCTAGATTTGTATTCCCATGTATAACTGGAACTGAAAAATATAAATCAATTATGGTCGATGTAGGAGCACGTTCAGTTTATGTAGGAAATGATGCAATGAGAATGCGAGGTGTTCTTAAGGTAAAATATCCAATTCAGAGGGGGGTGATAATGGATTGGAATGAATTTTATGAAATTTTAAATCATATTTTCTACACTTTACTTAGAATTGAAAATCTATCCTATTATCCTATTATATATGTTGAACATCCATTTGTACCAAGAGAAACTAAAGAATATATCGCAAGAGTATTTTTTGAAACCCATAGAGTGAGATCTCTTATTATGATGGATTCTCCTATCCTTTCGAGCTTTTCTGTGGGTCGAACCACGGGATTAGTAATTGAAAGCGGTGATGGGGTTACTTGGATCGTGCCCATAATAAATGGACAAATTCATCATGCAGCAGTTCAGAAACTAAACCTTGCAGGAATAGATGTAAATCATAATCTGAAATCTCTCTTAATGAGGGAAGGAATCAATATCGAATCTTCAGCAGCGGAAGAAATTATCAAAGAAATTAAAGAAAAAAATTGTTATTTTGTACTCGATCCCACAAATCCGCCAATGATTACTGAGAATTTTACTTATCCTATGCCTGATGGGTCTGTTAAGGAGATTCCCAATCATATTTTTTATGAAGCTCCTGAAGTAATGTTTCAGCCTTCAATGTTAGGGTATAACACCATGAATATACCACAAGCAATAATTTATTCCTTACAAATGGTCAGTAATGAATACTGGCATGATTTATTAAGTCATATTATTATTTCCGGGGGGAATCTATCATATAGTGGGTTTGATGAGAGATTAAAACAAGAATTAAACGCTTTACTACCACAGTTAGGTCCCATTCCTAAACCAAAAAAGAAAAATCTAACTCAAGATCAAGATTCAGAAAAGCTTCGCTCTCTGCAATCAATAGAGAAAATAAAAGATACCTGCCCTGAATGTGGGGCGTTTGTTGATTTATCCGATGGTACAACTCACTGCCCCGAATGTGGAGCTGACATGAATGTGCCTCAAATTGCAATAGATTTAGGTAAATCGTTAGAAAAACAAGATATAAAAAAATCTGAGAATATTTGTCCTAGTTGTAAAAAAAAACTTAAGGATATAACTTCTGTTTTTTGTCCTTATTGTGGAAAAAGGATTAAAGAGGAAAAACTACCTAAATCTGCTGATGGAATCATAGAAAAATCATTGTTTGCAAAAGAATTTGGAGGTGAAAATGATTCTAATGAATTAATTAATTTAGATATACCCGATAATCTTCAATATGCCATTTTTAATGGAGCATCTATTCTTGGTAGTTTGCCTTCTTTCCAAGCTTTATTTGTTACTTACGAAGAATTTCAAGTTAACCCCGATTTATTATATCAAGATATAAGTGATATCTTTAACATTTAAGATCATTGATACCAAGATCAGCTTATTCTTTTTATAAAAATTTGTTTATTAAATGTGTTAGCCTTGTGTATTAAGATAATAACGATAGTTTTTAATTTCAAGTTAAATTAAAAAAAATAAGAATTATATGTGTTAGGAATGTTTGAATGAAGCCTTCGAAAATTAGGATTTTTATTATTTTCCTATTACTTTTTATTACTACATCAGCAATTATCCCGGTAGGGTTAGCTAAACCACGAAAAACCTATCTAACTGATTTTTTATATAATTGTGAAATTGAAGACGAAGGTTTTTCCAATTCAGTAGAAAATGATGATGATGTATCTGAGGAAGCTTCTGCGTATGCTCTTGAAATTTTAGATCAATTTGATTTGTTACAAAAAAAAGATCTTTTTGGAACTGTAGAGCATGAAGTCAACACAACTGATCTTACAGAGGAGTTGGAAGATTCCGCAGATGGAAAGCTTAATCAAGCAGTTGTTGACATCTATGATTTATATTTTCTTTTAGAATCCTTGATGATTTTGGAAGACAGTAATGAAGACTATGATATTAGTTCTTCTTTAGAAAATGGTGCTAAAGATTATCTTGATACTTTATTACAAAAAAATGGGGGATATGCTCCTTCACCTACTTCTACTTCAGCAACAATTGCATCGACGTATTTTGCCTTAAAAATTTATGACCTTTTGGAAGAAGATTATGCCAACGAAACTCTTACTGAAAATTGGGTTAAAGCTTGTCAAAATACTGATGGTGGGTACGGAGGTAGTATTGGATTATCTTCCACCATATTAAATACCTATTATGCTATTTTAATTATGGATATTATTGAAGATGTGGATGAATTGAATAATGAAGATGCTACTATCGATTATTTTGAATCCTTTTATGAAGATGATGAGAATGATCCAGAAAATTATGGAGGATACTATCCAGATGATGATTCTGAAATTACTATGAT
>SDNV01000088.1 GCA_004524515.1 Promethearchaeota archaeon | reverse complement strand
TCCAATTGTTCCAAGTATATCTCTTTTAAATGCTGCTCAAATTCCTCTTGAGATATTTTAAGAATATCTAGTCCCAGAACTTCAATTTCTTCTGCCCCTTCCTTTAAAGGAGCTCTAAATTTTTCTGGTTTATCATTTTCGTTGAGAAGTAATCCAATTATTATACTTGAAACCTTTCTATTTAATTTTCCGGTAAAATGATGCAAATAGGAAAGAATTATATGTTCCTTTAGGTTTAAAAGATTGTATTCATCTTTTGAGTGATCCAAATTCAGTCTTAAGAATAAATCGCTAGTAACTTCAAAAGTGGAATCTCCACCTTTAAAATAATACCCTAGTACTTTATAGTCAGAGTCTAAGGGTAAAATAATAACAAAACAACCATTTGGCATATATTAACTACTCCTTTTTACTAATTATTCTATTTGTTTCCTCTCGAATTGATTGTATAACATTTAATAATTGGGCATAATACAAATTGTTAGAGACCGCTTTAGCTGCTTGCCTAATTATGTCAATTGCGTTCTTTTCTTCTTCAGTAATTGCCTCTATTGATTTTTTCTCGTATAATTCTGCAATTTTTAAATTAAAATCATCTGCAATCTCTTGCATACTTTCACTAGATTTCATTCGAAATTGTTTCAAAACTTCAACGATGAGTCGAACGTTTTCATTTATAGAGATAGTTTCTTCTGAAAATTTTTGAGAAATCGCTTGAATAGCAGTACTCATTTGGTTGATTTGAGCGATTGTTCCATCTAAAGAAGTAGTTATTTGATTTATTTTAGTTATCATCTCTTCTAATAATTTTTCAGCCATTCTTTAAACCTCACCTTATTTTAATTCAAATTTTATTTGGAGCTTCTTCTTTTAGGCTATTTACAGAACTAATTGCTTCAGAAAGAAGTAGATTAACAGTATCTTGGTTTAAAATTTCTCCCGATAATTTTTCAAACTCTTCTAACTTTAAAATTAAAGTTTGAATCGCATCTAATCCTAAACCGCTCTGAAGTTTTTTAAGTTCATCTTTTGTTCCCTCTCCGATTTCTTTTAATACTTCGACATGAGTATTTTTTGTAACATCAATTTCATTTGAAAATTCCTTTAATTTTTCATTTAAATTTATTATTTTTTGTTCAATATTTTCATTTAATCCATCTAAGGATTGTTTTAAACCTTGAATTGCTTGACCTAATTGAGAAATTCTCTTGTATATGTTTTGTAATAAATCTGTAAGCATCTCTGCCAATTTTAACACCCTAAAAATATATAATTTTGAAAATTATTCGTTTTAAAATTTAATTATTAATATAACAGAGTACTCTAATAAAAAAATTTTTATGTTTTTATGCTTTTTGACTTTATAAGGTATCTTATGCAACTATACTGCTAAAGAATACCCTACATATAAAACGGGCCATTTGCTTAGCCTGGTTAAAGCGCAGGTCTTATAAGTGACCCACAATCATACAATATATTAAATTTTAATTGATTGTGTCAGTAAAAACCTGAGAGCCTAACAGATTTCCTCAAGGCATGGAAATCCGGGGTTCAAATCCCCGATGGCCCATTAAAAACGGCGTAATTTTACGCCAATTTTTAATTCTTATTCTGATCTTGATATTATTACAATGCAAAGCCATTAATAGAGCTTGAATTTATTTCAAGGACAACTTTATAATCTATTTATCCAATTGATTTGTAATTAAGCTTAGAATCCATTTTTTTATTTGCATTAGATTTTTAACTAGTCCCGAGATGAGATCTTCTGGAAAATTTTTTTCTTGATCTAATAATTGAACTCTTGTCATCCACTTGTTTAAAGCTAATTGCACCAAACTAGCACCTTCTGCTTCCATAAATAATGGAACAACAGCAGCACTTTCCCTTGCATCTCCAATAGCGAAATAGATCTTCCGATTTTGCCCTTTAAGCATAACAAAATTGGTACATTCATCCAATTTTCGTTCTACTAATATTGTTTTTAATATTTGTGTTTTTAAGTCTTTATCTTTTGCTGAAAAGGATTCTACTCTTTTTTTTAGCTTGGGTTGTGTCTCGTTAATTAATTTATCGCCAGTGGAATCTTGGGGATAATACTTTTTAAGAATTATTCCATCATCAGAAGTTTCTATAGTTATAAATTTTTTAGTATTTGAATACATGATTGCTAGGGAGCCACTGCTTTCCTCAGAAGGAGATAATTTAATAGAAACAGTCCTATTTGTTAGCGAATTACATGTGTGATATGCTAGTTCAAAGACTTCTCTAGGATTCAATGGTGTATAGGGCATTTTTACTTCTTTAAAGTTCCATTGAGATGATATCACACTATTAAATTGATTTAACAGCCGATTTTCCATGCTAATATAAAACCATTATTTTATATTAATATTTTTCTTCTCATTTTTATTTTTTTTTCTATATTCTTAGTTCATTTTCAATGAACTTTACTCAAGATTTATTTTTGAGTAATTTGTTGATAAGCTTTTTCTAATCGATTTACAGCGGTTATAATATCTTCTTTACTTGCTCCAATCGCGGCATTCATAACGATATAAGGTATTTTATAAGATTTACAACATGTACCAAACATTTTTTTTGATGGATTATAAACTCGTGGCCCAGTAACTCTTAAGTTATAGAGAGCACCTCCCAAATCAAATAATTGTTCTTCTTTAAGCGATGTTAAAGACATTGCGACAGCTACCGGATTAAATACATCAAGCACTCGTTCGTTAATTTTTGATGATAAATTTTTAAGTTTATATTCTAGAAGAGCGCGATTTTCTTGTTGCTCTGTTAGTAGATTTTGATATCCTTCAACACCTAAAGCAAGAACTGATATTAAAAAGTCTACAATGGGGGATGCAGATGCTCTCCCAGCATAAGTTTTACTTATTTTTTCGATTATTTCTTCATTATTAGATGCTAATATTGCCCCTCCTATAGGAGTTAAAATATTTTTATCGGTCGATTGAATCACGGCATCAACTCGTCCAGCATCCATCGCTGATCTAATTAATCCCATCCATTCTGGACTTTGTACCCCATATGCATTGACTATAATGTGTACTAAATTATTCTTTTTCGCAATCTTACTAATTTCTTTCAAGTCGTCGTTTTCTCGGGGTGGGAAGAAACTTGTGAATGATATTATGGCATAACAAGTCCCATCTATGGAATCTTTTATTTCTTCTATAGGAACTCGAACTGCGTCTCCATAAATTTTTCCCTCCACAATTTTTTTCCCTACACCGACGAGATCTAAACTTTTTAATATGGAATTGTGGTCTAATTGAGGGAGGATAACATTCCTTTTTTCTAAGAGGGTCTTATCATTCCAATCGGGACGTAATGCTGCCAGAGAAAGTGCTAAAGTCATTCCAGTACATAAAGGAACTACAATTGCTTTCTTAATGTTAGGCAATCCAAATTTCCGTAAAAAGTCACGAGCTAAATAATTTGCAAGCTCATACATAATAGAAGCTCCTGGTGCTTTGGGTTGGGGGGCTGTTAAAAACCCACTCCGACCTACACCATGGCAGAATCCCGCTGAAGTTTTTAATTGTAGTCTTGACGCGATTCTAGCTTCTCTTTCCCCAACTCGTGATGCTTTCTCATCCTTATCCGTGTCCATATATGATAAAGTCTCCAAAAAATATTCAATTTGTCCATCAGTCCAGGGTTTTTGAGGTACTGCTTTTTGTTCTAACAGGATTTTCAAAGGATTGAGAAAATTATTTAATCCTAGTTGTCCTCTTTTTAACATATTTAGTGGAATATCACCATTAGAAAAATAGTCAATAATATTGCTGAAATCAACCAATTTTATCACCCTTGCCTTGAAAGATTTAATTTGGCGGCCCTCAAGGGGAATCGAACCCCTATCCCTCCGCAGGATAACTAGGTTTGAAGCCTAGCGTCAGAGACCACTCCAACCGTCAAGGGCCATTATTAATATTATTAAAAAAAATCTATTAGTACTTATTATTTTCAATTTAAAAAGAATTTTGCGATTATTCAATAAAACGAAAAAAGCTCTTTTTCTATGAATCTTCCATTTTCAATAATAAGCTTATCATCGAACCATAAAGAGCACTTTTCCATTATACCGTCTACATGGCCATTAGCATTCCAATTAGCCCCTGTTTGATCTGGGTAGGGATTTCCAAATGCAATATGAACTCCAGGATATTTTTCATCTTGAAGTAAATTTCCAATTAAGGCAGTTAGAGCAACATTTGTTCCACAACCAAATTCACCAACTTTATTTGAATTATCACCTTGAGTCAAATACCCTTTGAATTCTTCAAGTAATTCTTTGTTATCACATTGAATATCATTTGTTATTGCTCTCGATTTCTTTATTGGGATTCTAACAGGTGTGTGTTTTAAATGTCCATATTTTTCATTGAAAAAATCTCCTAATGTTCCATCTATGATCATTATGCCTTCTACAGAATCAGGACAAGTAAAAACTTCTCCAGCAGGTAAATTCCCCCACATCCCTTTATACCATAATAATCCCGTGTCTGGAACCCAATTTATCCTATCTGAAAAAGTAACAGTAAGATCTGTACCTTTGGGAGTAGAAATCCTAGCACTTCTGGATTTTACAGCAATACTTGTCACCATATAAGTTAAAGACGCGATTTTATAGTAATTAGCTTGCATACCAGTTTTTATTATTTCATCGTTTATGTTTGGCATGTGTATTTCCCTTCCCGAACGTATTGCTAATCCAACTAAAGGACCTCTAAAATTTTGAAGTTCTCCTTGTTTAGATTGTGCAGCGTAATAAGTTACATCACTCTTTTTTACATCTTTCTTAATTTTTTCTGGAATGTGAGTTAGGGGTCTCTCAGCATAATCTTCCAGTATGTGAAAATTTACTTTTTCCGTTATATCTTCACTATACTTTTTAATCATTAAACCTATGTTTATAGTTTCTTTATCTGTTAAAATTGTTGCTTTTTCATCTTTCTTTAGCTTAGAGCATACATTTACTATTGTATTTCCAGCTTGCTCAATAAATTCTTCCATGATAATCGTTATAATATATATTTTTATTTTACTATTTTATCCTTGATATCTTCGCATCGTACTCTTCTACAATTAGAATTCATTAGACCTAAATTATAAACAGAATCAATAAAATTCACAATTATATGCGAAGTAGCTCCAAAAATAACATATTTTTTTCCTTCAGGAGTTTTGTAATTAAACTTACCAACTCCAATTAAATCATTTTTTAAATAATAGGTGCGCTCTCTATAATTATTTTTTTCTGCAAAAAAAGTGATTGGAATTTTAACAATCTCACTGACTTCCTCGTCTTCCTTGTTCATATACTGTTTCTCATTAATATACCCAACAAATGGGGTGATAATAAATCCTTTTGGAGTTAGATGGTCGTCAATACAACCAATAATCCTAATTTCTTCTTTTTGTATTGCTAATTCTTCTTCTAACTCTCTCATCGCGGTATCAAGATAATTACCATCAACTTCAGGATCAAATTTCCCTCCTGGAAATGACATTTCGCCAGAATGTTTATCATTTTCATGTTTTGTCCGGCGAATCATTACTAAGTCATATGGTGTATTCTTATGTGGAAGAATTAAAAAAACTATAGCAGAATTGGTGAAAAATTCATGATGCATCGATAATCTGGAGGGGGAATCATATTTTTTCAACCGTGATTGAATAAATTTTGAGTCGAAGACAAATTTTTTAGTAATCATAATTATCAGAAATTCTTAGTAATTTGATCCCTATATTTTATGTATTCTTTTAAGTCCTTTATCTTTTCTAATCTAAATCTTTTCAATCCTAATTCAGAAAGAGTAATACCATAAACTTTTTCTATAAAATTTACTATCATGTAAGCTGTTGCACCCCATATTGTATACCGCTTTTTATCAGTCTTATCTTCATAATTGAAATAAAAAATAGGAAATTTATTGCCTTCAATATCAATAGCTTGTTCTCTGAATTTTTGTTTGTCGATAAAAAAATTAATAGGGATTTTCAAAATTTTTTGGACTTCTGTTTCTTGCCTAATTAACTTCTGATCACTGTTTATAATTCCTACAAATGGGGTGATAATGTACTTTGTCATAGTAGGGAAATCATCTAAACATCCTATAATTTTAATGTTTTTCCTTGAAATCCCAATTTCTTCCTCTGCTTCTCTCAGGGCCGTGTCTTGAAGTGTTATATCATTATAAGGTTCAAATTTTCCACCTGGAAATGACATTTCTCCTCTATGACGATTTCCCCGATTAGATCTATGTATTAAAACTAAATCATAAGGTTTGCCTATATAAGGAATTATTGCAAATAGAATAGCAGAACTAGTAAAAAACTCATCTTTCAATGAGATCCTACTTATCGAATCACAAGGGGTAAGGTTTCCTTTAATTGAGGTTTCATCATAGAGAAAGTTCATAGAATTCATCAATTATATGAAAAAACTTTAAGATGTTAATTAATTAAATTTCATAATACTTTTTTCTAATAAAATTTTTAGGAAGGGAAAATGGATGAAACTTCCAAAGGAAATAAGAGAAAAAAATGATTTAACTAGCATCAGTAATAAAAACAGGGAATGCAGTATTAAAGGCTGTGATGAAATGGCTATAAGATCACTAACTGAAAACAAATGGAAGAAATACGTGGAAGATGCAAACTTAAAATATTTGGAAAATAAACAACATAAGATATACTTATGCAAAAATCATTATAAAGATGTAAATAAGTATAGAAAATCCCAAGAAAAGTTTTACCAGAAAAAGGGTTTTCTAGATGATTCGGTTTCGCAAGGAAAGGTAAGAAAATACGATACTATGGAATAGCAGCCATTTGGTTGTAGATTGAAGAATACGAAAGAAATTCTGCCTCAATTATTCCTATTGTGAGTAAAGATAAAGCAATTAAAAATATAATAACTCCTATAAGTTTTTTCCTCATAGTGATCACTAAGTTAAATTTTTAAACCAAAATAAAATTTTTGATTATCCTTATTTGACGAGCTCTTCCAAGGTTTTTATCTTTACGTCAATCTTTTTTAATCTCGTTTCAAACTCCTTCTCTTTATTTTTAAAAGCATCGTTAGGTAATTCTTTTGCGTGAAATCTTCCTTTATTAAGATTCCTTTCGGAATTAATTTCTGTTTTTTCTAATTTTAATTCTTTTATCCATAATTTTATCCCTGACGTCAAATTCTCTCTTTCTTCTTCCAAACTTTCTTTCTCTTCCTTATATTTATCCCTTAACTTTTCAAAAGAATCTTTATCTACATTATGTAGCTTATATTCTTTAGTTAAATTCTTCAATTGGAAGATCTTAGTTTCGATATCATTTTGGATTCTCTGCACGATGAAAGGTTCTTCCATTTTTCCTTTTATTTCATCTTCTTTGGTTTTAAACTCACTAATCAGAGTTTTAATTGCATCTAACTTAACATTAATCGTATCCTTATATTCTTCGTCATACTCGTATTTAGGATCTTTCAGGGATTTCTGCAATTCTTTTAATTTATCAATTAAAAGTTGTTTATTAAGTTGGATATCATTATAATCAATATATAAGATCATTTGCTCTTTGACTTCATATGGAAGTGGCTTTTCAGTGGCTTCTCGGTTTTTCCCCTTTTTTATTTTCTTTTTTGAATTAGATTCTCCTTCTAGAAATTCATCATCATCTGTAAATTCAGTAATAGTATTCTTTTTTGAATTAATTCTTGAACTATCTTCAGGTGTAATTTTTAGTTTAGTTTTTTCTTTATCTGGAATACCTTGGAGAATTGGTTTCCCACATATAATACAAAACTTATCTGATTCTTTCAATGGATTTCCACAGTAAACGCAATATTTTGGCATTCTTTTTCACACTTTTTTTTAAATAATCGTCTATTACTATAATTTAAAATCAATTGAATTAAATTTTATTGTAGTCCAATATTTAAAGTATTGACGATAAATAAGATTTTTTGACTTATGGAAGAAATTACTAAAAAAATTCCAATCCATATTGGATTATTTGGGCATATAGATAGTGGTAAAACAGCGATTGCAGAGGTATTAAGTGAAATAATCTCAACTGCTGGTATTGATGCTCATCCTCAGAGTAAGGAAAGAGGGATCACAATAGATTTAGGATTTACTAGTTTTATGATTGGTAATTATATAATTACTTTAGTAGACGGCCCTGGTCACGCAGATTTGATAAAAATTAGTGCCTCCTCTGTAGAAATTATCGATATAGCTTTGCTTGTTATTGATATAAATAAAGGTCCCCAAGTTCAAACTGGGGAACATATTATCATGATGGAAGCTTTAGGAGTGAAGAATTTAGTAGTGGTCTTAAATAAAATTGATTTATTTGAAGGAAATCTTGAAAATGAAATTATAAAAACGAGAACTTTTTTTTCCTCTACATCTTTTGGATCAAACATTCCTGTTTTTCCTGTTTCAGCCAAAAAAAAGATTGGCTTTGATGAACTTAGATTAGGGCTTTTAAACACGATAAAAGAATTAAATATTGAGAGAGAAAGCATAGGAAGCTTAATTCTTCCAATAGATCATCATTTTTCAATAAAAGGAAGAGGTGCAATAATTACAGGGACTATAATAAGGGGAACATTGAGATTAAATCAGAATTTATTTATTTCTCCTATAAATGAAATGGGTAGGGTTAAATCAATTCAAATTTTTCACCAAGACGTCTCTATAGCCAAAGCTGGGGATCGAGTTGGAGTCAATGTAAGAGGTGTAGATGTAAAAAAAATTTATCGTGGATGTTATGCAACAGACGACAATAATCTTTTTGAATATTGTGATTTGATTGAAGTGTCTGTTGAAAAGAGTAAATTATTCAAACCAGAAATTCATTTCGGTAGTCAGATTCATATAACAGTTGGAATGTTTACTACAGCTGCGTTTATCTATCCTTTTGAAGAAATTAACGGAAAAAACTTGCAGTTAGTATCAATTAAAGAGAAAAAGAACTTTAAAGCGTATTTATGGTTAAATGAAAAGATCTTATTTGGAAAAGAGAAAAGTTTCATTCTTTTGAGCAGATTAGACTTACCACCAACCACTTTGAGAATAATAGGAGGAGCAGAATTAAACTCAATTCTTAAAGTACCTCCTAAGCTTTATAAATATAAATATAAAAAAGGTCATATCCAAAATCCAAATCATTCCCAAGGTATCGTGTGTAATGGACTTGCTCATAGTCTTATTGGAGCAAAAAAAATTATTGGGAAAAAGTTAGAACCCCCCTTTTCTGCTATTTTAGATACTTTTGGAACGAAAGGATCAGTAATTATAGGAATTGATAGGGCAAAACAAAAAACGGAATTAGAAAAAGGGGACACTGTCATACTAAAGGAATTAAGAAGTTTTATATTGAAATCTAAAAAAGATTTAAATGTTCAAAATTAATTAATATTATTAAGTGAGGTAATCAAGTTGGAAAATTATCCGTCCTCTGAGATAAATATTGACCCGCAAATTCTTGCAGATTTAATGCGAAAATTAGAGCTTTTAGAAAGTTCTACTGACTTAGAAGGAACCGCTTTAGTTTCGAAAACTGGGTTAAGAATAGCAAGTTCTGAGACCGCTGATATTGTTGCTGATATCTATAGTGCAAGTCCTGCTACATTAATCTCTTTGGGAGAGAAAATTAGTCATGGGTTAGGACAAGGAGAATTACAAGAGATTGTTATCAGAGGTATAAAAGGATATACTATAATCTTAGTTGGGTCTTCAGATAACAATTTTATGCTTTTTACAAATTGCAAAAAAGGTTATAAGTTGGGCTATTATTTCCATAAAATTCGTAAAGCATTTAAGGAAATGGAGCCCACATTAAGACAAATTGACCGTCGAGGAATATCTGGACTAAGTTAATTTTTTTCCCATCTTATAGAATCTCCATTTTCTAGGGGATATAAATCTGATCCTACACTTGGACTAACATCATTAACGTAATATAGCCAATTCCCCCCAACTCCATCAATTTCTCTTACTATTATCCCCCACCCATAATCATCATATAATAATTCACACCAAAGTGCTAAGGCATCAAAGACTGTAGTTTTACCTTCAGAAAGCGTGAAATTCTGCCTGATCTTAATTGATCCGTTGTTATAATCGACATGCAGATTCAAATCTGTTACTAATTCAATTGTATCAGGAGTTTGTTTTAAATTAAAATTGATAGTAATCAAAGTGGAAAAAGAGATAATTCCGATGATTCCTATTATAAAAAATTTAGCCTTTCTTTTCATTGCATAAATCCAATAAAATAAAAAAATAATAAATTTACTTTATTTTAGTCTTAATTCTTTTAAATAATATTGCGGAACCTATTAAAACTACCAAACAGAATATAGATAGTTCAAAAGATGGAATTGAATTATCTGAGGGGGTTGCTGGAGTTGATGTTTTTGAGTAAGGAAATCCAATCAGTCGCATTGCTAAACTATATCCTCCAGCGGAAGTATCTACCCGCTGTAGAAGACCTGTCATTTTTTCATAAATCAGATACGTTTCTTGTTTAAATCCTACAGTTTCATAATAAAAAGAAAATTCAATTGTAAGCTCTTCCTCTGTGATTCCAATTTCTCCTTGATTCATATCTAATACTTGTTGTTTTATATATGTGGTGTTATGAATCATCGGCAATAAAAACCCACTTTGTAGATCGCCAAATCCAATACCCATCTGAATCGCTGTTTCTCGATTTGATATGTTAGTTAGACTAATTTGTGGTCCTATAGGTCCGAAATAACCATTATAAAAAATCTCAATGTCTAACCAAGCTCGTTTAATGTCTGATGGAAATATATCTGCACCTAAATCGTCAGAATCTCTGAAATAATAACCTGTAAAGTTCACGTTCACAGTTCCTCCTGCATTTGTGGTCCAAGTATCAATATAACTGAAATCCCAGTCATACCAAAATGAGACAGAATTGAATCTTGATACGTTATAGGAGTATAATGTATCGAGGTCAAGAGTATAATTGTTTAGGAAGATTTCTAACGTGTAACCAATTGGATCAGTAATTGGTGCCAATTTAGTTCGAGCCCAAATTAATAAGCCAGTTTTTTTCTCATAAACAAGAGTTGTATTTTGAAATTTAGAGTCTTGTTTAAAATCAAATGAGATAAAATTATATGATTCTTCAATAGTAATTTCTCCAGGCATGAAACCACTATCTTGAACAAGAGCCAATTCTCTTAGATGAGTTACATTATTAATGGGTAGTAAAAATCCCGATTGAAATGCATTGTATCCTAAAGCAGTATTAAACGCAACCTCACCATTTGAAACATTATAAAAAGTGTGATTCGAAATAAGAATTCCCTCTTTATTTTGCATAAACTCAATGTCCATATAAGGCATTGGACTTTTGAAAGCGTTAAATATATCATTGGGGTGTTTTTCATAGAACCCTGTAAAATTTACTAAAATCTGACCGCCTTTATTGGTTGATGTATTATATTTTGAAATGTAATCAAAACCTAACCAATTCAAATCTCCTCCAAATTTAGTAACATTATATACGTAAATCGAATCTGTATCTAAATTATCATAAAAATTTGAAGGTATGGACACATCTGCTTTAGCACTTGGAATTGTTAGAAAAATAATCCCTTGTTGAGCAAAAAAAATTAATAAAATAGCAAGTATAATTGGTTTTTTAGACATAATTTTTCACTTTTTCTTACAGATTTGTAGGAAATAATAGGTGATTTTATCCTAGGATAAATTTCCTAAATGATCAAATAGTTTGACTAATATAAATCTTACTAAATGAACTCTAAGCCCGAAAATCGGATAAATATAATATAATCTAATTTGAATTGAAATAAAATTATTAGGATAAGTCTTCCTATAAATTTATAAATTCTTAAAAATTAAAATCTATATCAGATTGCAATTAAATTTAAAGGTATT
>SDNV01000008.1 GCA_004524515.1 Promethearchaeota archaeon | reverse complement strand
GAATGCATTACGTTTCATAGTTTAGGGATCGATCCTGGTACCTTAGACTGGCCAATCTCAAAGTCTAAAAAGCTGTTTGAGAGTATATTACAGGCAGTGGATGTTCCTGTAATAATTGGATGTTCTGGAAACAAAAAGAAAGATGTTGAAATGTTTACTGAACTCGCAGCTATGTCTGAAAGCGAAGTTTTGATGTTATCCGCAGCAGACAAAGCTACATGGGAAGAAGTCATCCCACTTGCAGTGAAATATGATCATAATTGCTTACTCTGGACAAGCTTGGATCTAAATAACCAGATCAAGATGAATAAGGATGCTGTTGAACTTGGATTACCTCGGAACCGAATTGTGATGGACCCCACATGTGCTACACTTGGTTATGGGATGGAATATAGTTTCAGCATCTATCAAAGAATGCGAGTTGCAGGGCTACTTGGAGAAGAAGATTTAGCCTATCCTATAAGTGGGGGTACTACAAATGCTTGGGGAGCTCGTGAAGCTTGGATGTCCGAAAAACAAGTACCCGAATGGGGTTTAAGACAATACAGAGGCCCTGTTTGGGAAATATTAAATGCTCTTTCTTTAACATTAGTTGGCTTAGATTTAGCGATGATGTTCCACCCAGTGGCGGCGAAACACGTTAAGGACATCACAGCACAATTTTTCGCAGAGATGCCGAAAGTTATGGAAGCTACGGGTTATTACGATTGGGCTTCAGCGAATTTGAAGCGTTAATTCGAATATTTATTTTTATTTTTTTCTTATTTTTAATTTTTATTTAGAGTTTGAGATACACATATTTTTTTTGCTGAAACTTTTTTTAAAGCGCATTCGGACTTGGCGATGATGTTTTGGGTTCTACTTACTGTTTTTATAGATTTAAAGGTGTGTAAATATTAATATAGGTAAAAATGTATTTTAATAATAGGGATATTAAGGTTAAACTGGGGATCTGGGATTTGGGAGGGGCGGATAGGTTTAAAATGTTTCTCCCTTTCTATGCGAAAGGCTACACCGGAGGGATTTTCATGTATTATATTACCCGTAAAAATAGTTTCGATAATTTAGAAGCATGGATTTCTCATTTTTAAAAACATATATCTAAAGAAGTATAGGATATCCCTGTCTTGGGGGTGGGGGCGAAAAAGGACTTAAATGAAGAGAGGCAAATAAGTGTAGATACTGCAGATTTTGAGGAATCTACTCATCTTTTCTATGATCTTCTAAAATGTTCTGCCAAAACGGGAGATAATATCAAAGAGGTATTCCACAATATCACATATAAAATGGTGAAGAATAATAATTTAATCTGAAGATGCAAAGAGTAATCTTTTTATTCTCGCCTATTCTTGCATGATTTTTTGATGTTGTGTTTAAATGGATTAATAAAGCACATTTTATTCCTCAGAAATGTCTTGGTCGGCAAAATACTCTTCATGAGCCTTGCGATCTTCTTCGGAGATGTTCTCCTTTTTCTGACCTTCTTTTACAATGATTGGTTCCGAATCGGATTCATCGCACATAATTTTTTTTACGATTTTAAATTCCTCCTTTTGCTTCAAATCTAAATCAAATTCTTCATTACACACCTTACAAAACAATTTATTTTTTCGCGGAATCAAAATATTATTACAATGAGGACAGAATTTCATATCAATATCAATTTTTTATTTGTGAAAGGTAAATATATATTTTACCAGAAAATCAGAAGGATGTATTCTTTTGGGTCTCTTCTTAAAATTATTTGAATTTACCCATTTTCAATATGCGCTATGTAGATGTTATTATCAAGGTAGAACTCCGATAGTTTTGGAGGCTCATCTTTCTCTTCTTCCTCTTCCATCAAAGGAACTTTTACCACGATTTTAAATTCTTCTAAAAAGTAATTCGTATAATATTTCTGCTCTTCTTTATTAAATTCAAGATACATTTTAGTGATATAAGTCACCTTCCGGCATAATATATTAAAAATAGGATTATGATATTTTACAGAGAATGAGGTATAAAAACATTCGATCTAGGTCTTATAATTACTGTATTTATATATCAATAATATGTTTGAAACTTCTATTTTCCATTGGAATAAAACTCTTCTATTTCTCATATCTAAATGCGAAGTGAGTAGCGATAAATGTAATAAGATCTGCAGGTTTGCCTTTATATATTATGGTCTTGGCAAAATTATCAACCCAGACTGTTTTATTTGCTTTTTTAAATACATTGTAATGGATAAGGAACCATTACATCATTGACACCCTCTTGTTTTTGTATTTCTAATTATATTTATTTAAAAAGTCTTAATTTTTTAACCATAAGAAGAAAATTCAAGGTCTTTTTAATTCCTATGATTCTATTATGCCTTTCAGGTTCCAAATTGTTATAACTTTCATATATAAAAGGACCTAAATGGGACATGTTTTTTGCGAATCAGCCTAAAAGGGTTAATGTTGAAAAAATAATATTTCGAATATTATCTTTTTACTTGAAAATCCCTTCTAAACAATACAAACTTAATTTTTCTACACTATCAAGCTCGATACAATTATTTTTCATATCACCCTCAGGACAGAGTATAGTCATATCTTCTACATTTAAAGTTCCATTTTGTACGTGCAGATCATAAATCAGTTTTAAATATTTACCCTCCGCAATTCTGGGGATATTATCGCGATTTTTCAGAATAAAATATTCAAATAATCGCTTTTTTTATTTTTTTAAATTACACTCTTGTGTAATTTACGGTTAAAAATAAAAATAGTGAAATAATACCCCATACGTTAAACATCAATATTATTTTATTTAAACATTTGGCATTCTTTAAAAAGATCATAGACTACCACATATGTTCGTTCTTGCGCCTTGCTAATTATTTTATATTCAATGGAGCTGGATTGTTTTCTACCGGTATTATCATATTGTTTTCTTATCAGAACTTCTTGAAAGAGGGAAAGTTTAGTAATATAAATATGAATTTAATTAGTCACTCAAATTCGTGGTTTAATGTTTCAATGGGAAATCTTAATCTAAATTTTATTTATAAAAGGTTCTTCTAATTCGATAAAGTCCCATGAATTTTAATCAATTTTTTTTTCCATTTTAATAACTTAATTATAAAAGGATAATATGATGGAACAATCAGAATTGATTATTATTAAAACCAACTACGGCTAAGAATTGATAGTTTATTTTACCTTTTCTAGTTAACTCTAATAATAAAAAATAATTGATTTATTTAATTATTAATTCTCAAAGAAATTTATAATAAAAATTATCGATCGATGATTCTAATATAATTTCTTTTAATACTAACAATAAATTATGAGGCTATTTTATTATTCGAGATCCTCTCCTATTCTCATGTGCGAATTGTAATAAAGAATTCAATCTTATGGCAATAGAATACAAATGCCCAGATTGTGGAGGTCTACTTTGGTTTAAAACTGATATCTCCAATTATAAGGAAAAATTTGCAAAAATTAAAAAAAATACCTCATTTTGGGATTTTCACTTCGCATTACCTCAAATGAAAAAAGAATTTTTTATTACGTTAGGGGAAGGTGGAACTCCTTGTAGAGAATCAAATAGAATTGGTAAACATTTAGAGTTACATCATTTATTTTTTAAGGATGAAACCCACAATCCTACTAATTCATTTAAAGATCGGGCTGCTGCTCTATTAATTTCTCATGCCAGGAGCTGGAATTTTCAAAAAGTGATTTGTGCTTCAAATGGAAATCAAGGAGCTTCTATCGCAGCGTATACATCTATAGAAGGCATGGAATGTATTAATATAATTCCCAGTGATATCGAAATTGGTAAAAAGGCCCAATTAATTGCTTATAACTCAAAAATCATTACAGAGGGAAATACTATTGATGATGCTATAAATTTAGCATTAGCCCCTAAATATGGCAAAGATTATTATCAATGCACACCAGAATTCAATCCACTTACGATTGAAGCCCAAAAAACTATTGCTTTTGAAATCTTTGAAGAGATAGGAGTTCCAGATTGGGTTATTATTCCAGTGGGTAATGGGGGATGCCTTGTTAGTATATGGAAAGGCTTTTCTGAATTAAAAGAATCAGATTTTATTGAAAATTTACCAAAACTAGTCGGAGTACAATCTGAGGTTTGTGCTCCGATTGTGGAGGAATTTCTTCATAAGAAAGTTGAGACTTTTGTAGAACATGATATTTTACAATCTAAAGCAAGATCTATAATGGTTAAAAAACCTTTATATCATTCCACAGCGATAAGAGCCATAAATGAGAGTAAAGGCACAGCAATAGCATTGACAGAAAATTTGATGCTAAGTTCTTTAGGAGATCTCGCACGATATGAGGGGATTTTTGCCGAACCCGCATCAGCATTAACTATCGGGGTATTAACTACTCTAATTCAACATCATAAAATGAAACAGGATGATAATGTAGTCTGTTTAATTACGGGGAGTGGATTAAAAGCTCCATATGTTTTAGAAGCCCTATCCTCTAAGGCAAAAACAGCCGGAATGGGCGGTATTCTCAGCACCAAATTAAAAATATTATCTCAAATTTCGATTTCAGATAAAAAAGGAATTCACGGGACTAAGCTTAAAGATATAATAGGATCAGTGAGTTTACCTGCCATATATCAGCATCTCAAAGAATTAGAATCAAAAAAATTAATATATCGAAAAAAAGAGGGAAAGAAAGTTATTTATTTTATAACTGAGGAAGGAAAGAAAGTTTTGGATGCTATGGATGTTCTAATCACTTTATTATGAATTTTCTTCATTAAATTCTATAATAAATATTTTGTCAAAAACTTGAGGTAAACTATCAATAATATTTCTTCGAACCGTTTTAGCAAAAATTATCGCAATTATGACACTCACACCAAATTGTATAGTTGCATTCAGTACAAATTCATATAAGGCTGCTGGAAATCCAAAAATTACTATCTCATAGAGTAAATAGCCGAAAACCATGATTGACCCACCAATTAAAACAGCTAGTATGTCCTTATAATTTAATTTTTTATAATTCTTTTTTGGATTCGCAATTAACCCGACAATAAAACCCTCTAATCCCTTAATTATTAAAGTTGCGGGGGCATATATAGTATAACCTAAAAAAATATCTGCTAAAGCTGAACCTACTCCCCCTGCAATTCCACCAATGATTGGACCAAATAGCAATCCTGTAATCATTACTCCAGCATCTCCAATATTAATAAATCCTTGAGTGGCAGGAATAGGAACAGCAATAATCATAGTCAACACACATATTAAGGCAGCAAAGATCCCTATCATTGAGATTGTTAAAGTATCAACGGGATAACTGTATCCCATGAAATTTTTAACTCGAGTTTGATATCTATTTTCTTTTGATTTGGCTTTAGTTTCCATTATTCATCAAATTTACATATAAGTTATAACTTATAATAAGCCGAAACTTATATATAAATTTTTTCTATTTCTAAAAGATATCTTTAACATGTATCGTAAAGAATGGTTAACGACCTCAAATCCAGATCAGCAGCTAAAATTGAGCAGATTTAAATTTAATTTCTAGTATTAATATTTTAATCTAAAAGATTAAGCTATTACGGGTAATCTAATAATAAAGCAAGCTCCTTTATTTCTCCCTTCTGATTCCGCCCATAATTTGCCTCCGTGTAATTCAACTACTTTTTTCGAGATATATAATCCCAATCCTGAACCCTCCGTATCTACATCCAATCCTTTTCCATATCTTTCAATCTTTCCAAATTTTTTAAATAATCTCGGTTTTTCTTCCTCCGTCAATCCGACACCTGTATCTCTAATTGAAATTTCAACATATTCATTATCCTTTTTTATATTAATGTAAATTTTCCCAAAGGGAGGTGTATTTTTTACAGCATTTACCAAAATATTCATAATTACCTGTTCTATTCTCTCCCGATTTACACTTAAGAAGATATCTTCGTCAAAATCGAAACTAATCACATGATTTCGCTTTTCAGCAAAAAATTTTATCTCATTTATACAATACCTGATAATTTCTGAGATATTTTCTTTCTGAACCTTTAATTGTATATTGCTATAATCAAGTTTTGAAGCATCAATTAAATTTTTTACTAAAAGGATTAATCTATGTCCACCTCTCTTTAAAATTTCTAATATTTCATTCACTTTATCATTTTGGAATTCTTTATAATACTCGGATAGAAATTCTGTAGCTCCACAAATTAAGGATAATGGGGTCTTTATTTCATGAGATATTCGGGTTATCAGATCAGTTTTGACTTGATCGAGTTCTTTTAATTTTTTTATCTCCTTTTTTACGAGGTTTTCTGCGTTTTTCAGTTCGGTGATATCTTCTCCGATAATTTGTATATATGAATTCACCCCGACATCAACTAATGATGATTTAATCCTTACCCAGATTTTTTCACCATTTTTCTTCTTAACTTTAAATTCTATTGTTGGAATTTTTTTCCCTTTAGAGACTCTATTTAGCCGATACAGAAGGATTGGCATTGTCTTTTCGGGAACCATGCCAATATCTTTATATTTCTTACCTACGATCTCCTCTTTTGCAAATCCAAATATTTTTTCGAAGGATCGATTACAATCAAGAATAACACCCTCTTTAGTGATGAGAAGAATACCCAAATATGTTTTTTCATAAAGAATTCTAAATTTTTCTTCTGAATCTTTTAATTGTTGCATTACCATTTTGCGTTCGGTAATATCTCTTGAAATTAAAAAATGCTTTCTTTTTCCATCATGATCAAAAAAATGCTCTCCTTTAAAATCGATCCATATGTAATTCCCTTGCTTATTTTGAAATCGAATTTCTCCTTTAGATTCACCCTTTTGAATCGCATCCCGAAAGCTTTCAATAGAAAATTCAAGGTCATCGGGATGGATAAATAATCCTACATGCTTACCAATCAAATCCTTATTTCTATATCCTAATAATCGTTCATGAACGTTTTCATTGATATAATCGAATTTAAATTTTTCATCAATAATACAAATCAAATCATTTGCGTGTTCCGTTATTATTTTATACTTTTCTTCAGATTCTTTTAATTTTTCTTCTATTAATTTTCGATTAGTAATATCTCTAGAGACCAGAATCGCGTTTGGTTCTCCCTTTTTATTGTGAACAATTTTGGCATTAACTTCCAACCATACATAGGACCCATCCTTGCATCGTAGTCTAAATCCCCCAAATCCTTCTCCACTCTCTTTAGCTTTTTGGAATAAGTTGATAGATCGAGAAATATCTTCAGGATGAATAAAATCCATCGCCTTCTTCCCCATTATTTCTTCTTTTGAAAATCCGGATATTTTTTGCTGGATATCGTTAATATATATGAGATTTAAATTCTTATCGAAAATGGAAATTATATCATTCGTATTTTCGATGATATATTGATAATTTATAACCGTCTGTTTTAATTCTTGTAATTCTTCTCTATATTCGATTAATAAATTTTCGAACCTGTTCATAACCTATGCTGTATTAGATAAATTTTGATATTTATAAAAAAAGTGCATAAAATAGATGCAAATTAATTAAAAAATAAATAAATAAAAATCTTTGTTTTTAAAAAACTATTGTTTGTTTAAAAATTCTTGTTTCGTGTTTATTTCAACTCAAAACATTATCATTCTCGTCTAAAACTGAAAATTCTATTGGAATCGTTTCAAGGATCGCTTCCAACACTTTTTTAGGTAAATTTCCAATCATAATATTCATTTCCTTCTAAATACTTTGATTATTAAAATAGTTTTTAACCAATTTTAATATTTTTTAATAAGATCACGTATATTAAGACTATCTTTTATTTATCATTTTAATCGTTTGTCATTAAACTTTTCTTTTAGGAAATTTTGACTTATTGGAATAGAGATATTACTCACAATAAATGAATTTATTAAAAATATTAATTTTTTTAAAATTTACTGAATTCATTAAAGAGAATGATCTTACTTGGATTGGGAATTTAATGATAGGATCAGGAAAAGATCTAGCAAATTTAAATCATCCCCCAATCATAATAAATCATATATTCAAGATTACCTCAAAGAGTATGAAATTAGAAATTATAAACCGTAAAATTTATAAAAATTTATTTTTACAAAAAAGTTTATTTTTAAGATAATACAATTTATATATTGAATTTAAAATAGAGAAAAAGGTTAAATATTATTATATTGAATTACCCAATTCTTTCTTTAGATATTAATTACATTGTAGTAGAAAACTGGTGATCTTTTTATAACTGAACTTACTCAATTGGAAACTTTACAAGGAGCTTTAACTTTTGCTTTTGTTTTGATTTCTACAATTTTGGGTATAATAATTGTAATAAAATATTTTACATTCAGAAAAAGAGAATTATTATTGGTTGGTATTACTTGGATACTCATTGTAAGTCCTTATTGGCCGGATGCGATCAATTTTATTTTGATTTTGGTCTATGGGACTCTTTTGGACATTAAAATTTACTTTTTTTTGGCTAATGCCTTGATACCAATCATTCATATCACTTGGATGATAGCATTCACCGATCTGCTTTATAAGCAGAAGCAAAAAACAATATTATTGATATTTACTGCGGAAGCGATATTATTTGAGATTTTTTTCATCTATTTTCTTATTATAGATCCCTCGCTAATAGGGACGCAAATAGCACCATTCTATGTGGAATGGACAGATTTTATTGTATTTTATTTACTATTTTCCATTTTGATTTTTCTAATAACAGGAATCTTATTTGCCCAAAGAAGTCTAAAATCTGATAAAAAAGAACTTAGATTAAAAGGAAAATTTCTTATGATTGCCTTCATAACTTTTGCGACTGGTACTTTTATTGATGCAATAGGAAGTTTAACTGAAATCACATTAGTACTTGCTAGAACGTTTGTTATAAGTGGGGCTTTCATGTTCTACATAGGTTTTACGTTGCCAACGTTTATAAAAGAACTTTTCTTAAAAGAAGATTGAATTAAATTAAGGTTTGAAAGAAAAGATCTATTTTTACAATCATAAACCAATTTTTACGATCGCAAAGCGGGATTTATAACACTCCTTTTTCCTTAAATAGGTATCAATTTGTATAAATATTTGGTTAAATTTTCTTTTTAGTGAGTTATATGAACACGTTCAAATGAGGAAATGTATCATTTTATTATTCTTTCTTAAGATTAAATATTAGTATAGATAAGATTATCATTTTGAAATACCATTTTAAAGAAATATAAAATGCAAAAAAGTTTTCAAATTTTATACCGAGAAGGATTACATTTCATAAATAATTGGGTAGATTTTTAAGATTCTGAGTATGAGATATACTGCCACCTTTAAAGTATGCATTTTTGGAGATACCGGAGTAGGAAAAACCTCATTAATTCATAGATTTGTAACGAATCGATTTCCAATAGATACGAAATTTACTCTAGGAGTTGATATTTTTTATGCAGATTTAGAAATTGAAAAATATCAGGTAAAACTTCAGCTTTGGGATTTAGGAGGTGATAGTAAATTCGAAATGTTCATGCCAATATATGCAAGAGGCTCTTCTGGTGGCATTTTTATGTATGATATTACACAAAAAAGAAGTTTTAATACCTTAGAAAAATGGATTTCCCTTTTTAAAAAGAATGCATTTCAAGAACCTTTAAACATTCCGATCTTAGGAGTTGGAGGTAAAAAGGACTTAGATCATTTTAGACAGATTTGCTTGGATAAAATTTCGTGCTTAGATTCGACCAATACCATCTATGATTTCATGGAATGCTCTGCCAAGACAGGAGAAAATGTCAATAAAATATTTGAATCAATTACCTATAATATGTTAACCACTTCCGGTTTAATTTAAAACATCAAGCTCTTTAATTCCATTAAGAACTATCGACTAATTTTTACTAATTTTTGGGAAAAAATGTACTTCCTGCCCAGAAATCATTGTGAAAAGATACCAAATCACCGGTTTTCAGAAAATATATAGGAAAATTAAAAAAAAAAGTTTAAAATTAAATTAGAGTTTTAATTTTTCAATTTTAAGTCGAATATCGTTAATTTTACTAGGTTTTAGATCATACCATTTCCAAAATACAAAAGCACCTATTAGCATACAAATCATGGGAATTATCGCTAAATGCATATGAATTCCCCATATTGCTTGAGCAGTTTGATTTTCTGATCCTTCTACGAATCCCGTAAGTGAATGTACTATAGCAAAACTTAGAACTTGAATAATGAAACCTAATCGTCCGAAAAACTCTTTAATCCCACTATATACGCCTTCTTCCCTTTTTTCATTTATTACTATAGATTCATCGATTATATCCGAAAAAATAGGAAATCTGAGGGACCAAAATCCGCCATTAGCTACGCCCCAAATAGCCACAAAAATAATTATGAGCAAATAATTATTAATAAATGCCAGTGGAATTGCAAAAACTGCCATTAAAATGGCAGATATCAGTGTAACTTTTCTATTATCATTCGTTTTTTTTGCCATCTTGACCCAAAGTGGTACTGAAATAATTGCTCCTATTAAATATCCTGCCATTATTAATATAGCTGCGCTTGCTGGCATTTTCAATATAAATCGAACTAGATAGGGTATAGATCCTTCCATTAAAAATATCATAGCCCAGTACATTGTGTATAAAATTACATAAGCTACAAAAGACTTTTGTTTAAATGCGATTCTCATCATTTTGAAAAAAGATTCCCGTTTTATTTTTTTATGCGTAGATTCGAGATAACGATCAATGGTCTCTTGATCTTCGCGATAGCCAGGTATTCCAAGAATCACAAAAACAAGAGTAATTACTAAAACAACGACTCCTTGGAAAATATATGATTCAATATCTCCAAATGTTATAAATAGGTATGGTATAATTGAACCACAGAATACTCCTATGATACCAAGAATGATTGAGATCCCTGTAGCAGTTCGTCTTTCATTTAATGAGCGGAATTTATCAGGAAAAAGACTTTCAAAATTTACAAAAAAAAGTGTATTAAACGTATCAAACAAGAAGGTAACCAACACAAGCCATCCAAAAAGAATCCAGGCTCCTGCTTTTGGATCGACTCGTGGAGGAGTAAAAACAAGAAAATAACAAAATCCAAGAGGTATACCTCCCAAAAGAATCCATGGTTTACGTCTACCATACTTTTTAGTGAATTTAAATTGTCGATTCGTCAAATAACCAATTACAGGGTCATTAATAGCATTATATACCGCAAATATCACTAATGCTAAACCGATTATCCATATATTTAAGCCTACTTCTGTTTCGTAGAAAAAAATTATTAGAAAATTGAATGCTATCATCACGAATTCTCTGCTCAAGTTACCAAAACCATATGAAATCAAATTTGATTTAGTATGCAAAATTTCAATTTTTTCTTCTTCCATAAAAATGATCACCAATAATAAAATACATTAAAATATACTATAACCTGTTTTTTTGTTACTATTCACTATTTTTGCTAAATTTTTTTAAAAAATTTTAGTGATAATATTTTTACTTTTTTGATATATAAACCTTTCCATAAATTGGAATCTCTATTTTTCCAATTAATGGAAAGCAAAATTAGATATTTTGAAAAATATAAATTTTATAAGGTAAATTGCCAAAAAATTAGATTTCTAAATTAAAGAAATTGATTTTTCTGTTTAGGTATGAAAAGAAAATAGAATAGTTAATATTTATTGATAAATCATTTTGAATTTAACTTTAAAGATTTTTTACCGATAGCGGCTACCATTCCCTGATATTCCAATGTTTTTATTTCCTTTATACCTGCTTTTTTCATGTCTTGCTGCAGTTCATTTATTGTAAATGTTCTATTATCAAGGGCTTCCCCATAAATTCTTAATACTTCATTTGCAAAATAATTTTGTGTTGTAGGTAGCTTAGCTCTACTAGATATAACAATCCAACCATCAGGCTTAGTGACTCTAATTAATTCTTTTAATAATTTCGTCCTCGTGATTCTATAATTTTCAGGATTTCTAAAATAAAATGGAATGATGGATACATCAAAAAAATTTTCAGGTTCTCGAATATTCCCATCGTCTATTTTAGAGAGTTCAAAATTCTGAAATCCTAATTCAATTAGGTCTTTATAAACTTCCTTTCTTGTTAAAATATACAATTTATCAACTTTTTTGGACAGAAAAGGGAAGAGATCCAAGTTAAGGAAATCACTCATTGAGACCATTAGTCCTTTTTCAAAATGATCTTGTCCCATTAATTCTAATACTTGTTCATTTCCAATATTAGCATTATGAACCAATGCAGACATAAAATAACTATTAACACTTTTAATTGCATCTTTAGCTAATTGTGTCGCCTCAATTAAATCCGTTTTTATCTTTTTATCTTTACTATGGCTAAACGAGATAAATCCTTTTTTATTTAAATTAATCAAATTATTATAAAAGCTGGATGTTGGTATGTCTTTATTCTCTTTAAAGAATTCTTTGATCTCTACATAGAGTGAATATCTAATAATCGGTTCTTGCTTTTTTAATAACAATTCTAAGGTAATTAAATCTAAAATTGTAAGATCAGCAAAAGCGTCAATGTTAAATTTTTCTAAAGTTGAAGAAAGATAGTTTTTTTCTTTGACCATTATTTTGATCATTATGATTCATTAAGTAAAATAAGTTTTTATTTTAAATAAATTTTGTTTCCAATTATTGGAAATGAATTAATTCCAGATTGTGGAAATGTTTAAATAGTTATAAAATTAATAAATCCATAACATCAATTTTTAAAAATTTTAAACTTTAACAAATAAAATTCAATTCTTAAAAATAAATAAAAAGGTGTTAATAGATTTTAATAATGGTTTTAGGTTGCGGTGCTATGGGTTCAGATACTGTAGAACAATTGATTAAATATAGTGATGTTGATCTTATAATAGCAGATATTGATATTGAAAAAGCTAAAAGACTAAAAGCTAAAATAGATAGTTCACGCATTTCTGTGGATTCAATTGATGTGAATAATTATAATGATTTAGTAGAAAAAATAAAAAACGCGAATCCAGATGTGGTAGCTAGTACAGTAGGACCATTTTATTTAACTGCTGAAAATGTCTATAATGCTTGTATCGAAGCCAATGTAAATTGTGTTGATATTTGTGATGATCCTCCTGGAACTCAGGCAGCGTTAGCTTTAGATGAAAAAGCAAGGGAAGCTGGGATCACCATTATTACTGGTACTGGAGATAGTCCAGGCCTAACTAATATTATGGTGAAATATGCAGCAGATAAAATGGATAGAGTGGATGATGTTAATATATATTGGATAACTCCATGGGCTATTTCAGGTACAGCTCAGTTTTATCATGGTATTTACATGTTTACACATTCTCATCAATATATCAATGGTAAATTAGTAAAAATGAGAGGGAAATTAACAACAGAATTTTTATTTCCGTTTGGCAAGATGGAAGTATCATTTATTGATCATCCGGAGCAATATACTTTACCAAAATATATTAAAGGAATAAAAAATGTTCGAAATGCAGGTGCTATATGGCCAATACCCAAATTTTCAGTAGAAGATTTAGTAGAAATTGTCGATATAATTAAAGAACCTATAATAATAAATAATATCAAAATAGAGGCGAAAGAATGCGTTATTAGTTTAATAGAACATGCCAGAGATGAATTAAAGAAAAAATGGATAAAAAGTAAAATTCCGTGGGATTTGGGGGCTACCAAAATAGAAATAATAGGAGAGAAAAATAAAATGCCAATTAAATACATTTTCAATGGAATTGGTCAAGGAACAGGCGGAACTTCCAGATGCTTAGGAACTATCGCAAAAATGTTAGTTAAAAAAGAAATATCAGTTAAAGGTGTTTATGCTCCTGAAGGATGTGTTGAACCAGAACTTTTTATAAAAGAGTTCTCAAATGGAAAATTAGGCTTAACCACCATACCTGAAAGTTCATATATTAATTTCTATAGAATTTAACATTAAAAATGAAAAGAGATTAAAATAAAAAAGTGAGATGAGTTAAAAATGGATATGATTGTATTAGGTGGATCAGGGGTAATGGGTTCCGAAATAGCCGATCTACTACTAAAATACTCAGATGCCAATATTACAATTGCAAGTAACGATCAGAAAGGATTAAATAAAGTAGCGGAGCAATTAAATAACAGAGTTAATACTCAAGTAATAGATATTAATGATATGGATAATTTGATCGGATTAATAAAAAAATTTGATATTGTTATTAACGCGATTGGTCCTTTTTATGAAACTTGTATTAAAATATTAAAAGCTAGCATGCAAGCAAAAGTAAATTTTGTAGATATTAACGATGATTATGATGCAATTCAATGGGAGCTTGCACTTCATGAGGAGGCTAAGAATGCCGGTATGACTGCTGTTGTTGGTTTGGGAGCAAGTCCTGGATTTACTAATATACTTGCTAAGTATGGAGCTGACAAATTAGATAAAGTAGAGGATATTCATGTATTTTGGAGCCAGAGTACAATAGATCCTACGGGGAGTGCTGCTATTGAACACTGGCTTCATATTATATCAGGAGAAGTACCTATGTTTTTAAACGGGGAATGGAAAAACGTGCATGCGTTATCAGAACCCCAGACCGTAAATTTTATTAAACCTGTAGGGGACCTGGAACTTTTTTATACTGGTCACCCCGAACCCGTTACTCTTCCAAGATATATAAAAGGTGTAAAAAATGTGATAATAAAGGGAGGCTTATTTCCTCCAAGAATTATGGACATTTGGAAGACATTTACCACCTTAGGATTTGGAAGCGAGAAAAAATTTATTATAGATGATTATTCCATTCCACTTCGCAAACTTGCAGTCAAACTTATTCGTAGTATGCCACATTTTGCTCCAAAATATTTTGAAGATTTATTTATTGATGCTATGAAAAAATATAAAGGTTGTGCGGGTGCGGTAAAAGTAGAAGTTATTGGTGAGGGAGATGGAGAAAAATTGAAATATGTGTATGATATTAGCGCCAAATCTGTTAAATTTGGTACGGCATTTCCTGCTGCTATAGGTGCTATAATGATGTCAAAGAATGAGATAAAGCAAAAAGGTGTATTTGCTCCCGAAGGAGCATTAGATGCCGCCAAATTTCTTTCAGCAACAAAAAAAGAAATTATAGTCTATGAAAATGGAAAAAAAATGAAATAAAAAGCAAATTTAAGTAAATTATAAAAAATGAGGTGTTGAGATAAAAAATGAGTGAAAAAGTGGATCCATATCTTATGATAATATTACCAAGAATGTTTGAAGCTATTTCTCGCGAGATGAGTTTTACATTGATGAGATCTGGTCGTTCTGGAGTACTAAATACTGCCAGAGATTTTTCTTCTGCGATAGTTACTGGTGATGGTCGCTTATTTATGATTGAGGAAGGGCTCCCTTCCCATGTAGGTACCATACATCTTTCAGTTGAAGAAACTTTGAGACTTTTTGATGATTTAGCACCAGGTGATTGTATTTTTAATAATTGTCCTTATACAGGTAATGATCATCATGCCGATATAACTATTATGGTTCCTGTATTTCATGATAAGGAACTTTTATTTTGGACAGTAAATAGAGCCCACCAAGCTGATATAGGAGCTCCAATTCCAACTACTTATCCTTTTATGGCTACAACGATTTATGAAGAAGGCATACACTTTCCATGCGTGAGAGTTCAACGTGAGTATAGGGATATTAAAGATATTATTAGAATTTGTACAATGAAAATACGCTTGCCTGAGCAATGGTATGGAGATTATTTAGCTCAGGTTGGAGCAGCAAGGATTGGTGAGCGAAGGATTCTTGAGCTGTGTGAAAGATATGGGGGTGATATATTAAAGAGATTTACTGAAGAATGGCTAGATTATAGTGAGAGATTAATGATTGATGAAATTAAAAAAATGCCTAAAACAACAATCGAGAATAAGACCACACATGATCCTCCCATAATGTTTCCAAATGGTCCATATAGTATTCCTGCTACAACTCCAGCTGTAGCTAATGGAATCCCCTTAAGAGTAATAATTTCAATTGATCCTGATGAGGCGTTTATAACAATTGATTTTAGAGATAATATAGAAAATCAGCCTTTTGGCTTTAATTTATGCTATGCTACAACTTTAACGGCAGCATACATTGGGATATTTAATAATCTTAATGCTGATTTACCTCATAATGGGGGTGCTCTAAGACGAATTAAAGTTTTAGTTAATGAAGGGAGAATTATTGGTATTCCGAGATATCCTGCTAGTACAGCATGTTCAACAACTAATATTTTTGATAGAGCAGTAAATATGGTATCCTCTGCATTTGCAAAATTAGGGGCTCCTTGGGGAATAGCTGAAGGTAATCCAGGCATGCCAGCTTCTGCAGCGGTAATATCTGGTTATGATTGGAGGCGCCCTGGTCAACCAGATCAAGTAAACTATGTTAATCAGCTTATTATCGGAGGGGGAAGTGGAGGAGGGCCTGGTGTTCATGGGCATGATGGATGGGTTTCATACGGTATACCCGGAACTGGAGGAGTTCTGTATATGGACAGTGTAGAATTAGATGAACTTAGATTTCCTATTATTTTTAAAGAATTTGGAATCATGACTGATAGTGGAGGTGCTGGTAAATATGATGGAGCTCCTAGTGGAGTTATTATTTTTGGTCCAAGAAAAGATCAAATGCTCATTGCTTATCTTTGTGATGGTTTGAAATTTCCAGCCAAAGGCGTTTTGGGAGGGAAATCTGGTCATCCTATGTCTCCTTCAAAAGTAAAAATATTTAAATCCGGAAAAGTAAAAGAAGCACCACTTCCAGGTATGGGAATAGAAACATTAAAGCGGGGAGAATATATAAGATCGATAATAGGTGGAGGTGGGGGTTATGGTAATCCAATAGAAAGAGATCCTGAACTTGTAAAGATAAGAGTAAGAGATGAATGGATATCTTCTCAAAAAGCGAGAGAAATTTATGGTGTTATACTGAAAAACGATAATAATCCAGATAAAATTGAAGTTGATTATGAAGCGACTAAAAAATTAAGGGATGAAATAAAACAAACTCGAAAAATGGAGGTGTGAAGATGAGTTATAGAATTTCTGTTGATGTAGGAGGAACCTTCACGGATATGATGGTTATTAATGAAAAAACAGGAGAGGTAGGTGTATTTAAAACACTCACAACTCCACAAAACTTAACTGAAGGAGTAATGAATGCGATAAAACTTGCGGCCTCTAATTATGGTAAAAACATTTCTCAATTACTAGAAGATACAATTTCCATAGTCCATGGTACTACTGCTACAACGAATGCGATAATAGAAGGAAAGGTGGGTAAGGTGGGGGTTATAACAACTAAAGGTTTTAGAGATATTTTGCATGCAAGGGAAGGCGGAAAAGAGCAACCATTTAATTGGAAAATTGACTATCCAACTGCTTTTATTCCTAGATATCTTATATTAACTGTTGCTGAAAGGATTAATTCCGAAGGTGAAATTGAAGAACCGCTCGATGAAAATCAAGTGAGAGAAATAATTAAAAATTTTAAAGAATGGGAGGTAGATGCTATTGCAATTTGTCTTTTATGGTCATTCGCAAATCCTATACATGAAAATAGAATAAGTAAAATAATAACAGAAGAATGGCCAGAAATATCCTATGATTGTAGTCATATAGTTAATCCTGTTATTCGTGAATACCGACGATTTATTGCAACGGTAATTAATAGTTCTTTACGTAAGGTGATTGGTCTATATATATCAAATCTTGAAAAATCCTTAGAAAGTAATGATTTTAAAGGAAATCTCTTTTTAATGACTTCAACTGGCGGAGTCCTTGATTCATCTGAAATTATAACTAAGCCAATATTAACTTTAGGTTCCGGACCGAGTATGCTTCCAGTGGCGGCTCTGCATGTTGGATTGTTAGAAAAGGAGAGTAATGATGTAATAGGAGTAGATATGGGAGGCACTAGTTTTGACTTAGCATTTGTAAGTGATGGTGAAATCCATCTTACGCAAGATACAAAATTAAATCCATCAGAGATTGGAGGAGATAAAATCGGTATTTCTATTGTAGATATTGAAAGTATTGGCGCAGGTGGAGGGAGTATTGCATGGGTTGACTCAGCAGGTTATCTTCATGTGGGTCCTCAAAGTGCTGGAGCAAATCCAGGTCCTGCTTGTTATGGATTTAAAGGGAAATCTCCCACTGTAACTGACGCTAATGTCATTTTGGGATATATAAATCCTGAATATTTTCTAGGAGGTAAAATGAAAATATTCGTAGAAAAAGCCGAGGAAGCCATAAAAATTGAAGTTGCAGATAAACTAAATATTGGTGTCGTGGAAGCTGCGAGTCGTATATATACTACGATCAATTATGATATGATAATTTCTCTCAGAGATTTAGCGATTAGAAGAGGTATTGATCCTCGTGAAAGAGTATTAGTCGGAGGGGGAGGTGCATTCGGTATCCATGCAGCTCATATAGCTAAAGAAATTGGAGTAAAAGAGATTTTAATACCTAAAAAGGCAGGAGTACTCAGTGCTTATGGAGGTCTTATTTCAGATATTAAACATGACTTTAGAGCTACCTCATTTACGACGAGTAATGCTTTTGAATTTGATAAAATAAACAAAATTTTAGAAGAACTCGAAAAAAAAGCAGAGGAATTCTTTATTCGAGCTAACATTATTCCAGAAAACAGACAAATCAAATATTACATGGAGGCACGGTATCCTTATCAAGTCTATGATTTAAATATACCCTTAACTGAAAATAGGATAACGGAAAAAAATATTTCAAAAATCATAGAAAGTTTTCACGAAATTCATCAAAAGTTTTATGCAAGTTCTGATCCTAAGTCTCATATAGAAGCCACTGCTTTGAGAGTTAGTGCTATTGGGAAAGTTAAAAAACCACAGATTAAGGAGATAGTAAAAACAGAAGAAAATGCCTCAATTGCTCTAAAGGGCACACGAAATGTATACTTTCGAGAAAAGGAAAGATTTATTGAAACCTCTATATATGATGGAGATAAGTTAAAAAATGGACATATTATTAATGGTCCTGCAATTGTGGAGGAAGTTAATACAACAATAGTAATTCCACCGAATTATATTCTTAATGTTACCAAGTATGGTGATTATTTCTTAAAGGTGATTTAGATTTCATTTTAAAAGTGAAGGAGGAGACAAGGTGGAGCAATTCAAGATTTCTGAAAAAAATGTATTAGGATGTATATTAGAAGAGAATGCTAAATTAATGGGGGATAAAACCTTCCTAATTTACGAGGATAACGAAATATCATACAAGCAGTTGAATTTAACTGTTAATAAAATCGCTAATGGATTTCTGAATTTAGGGATTAAAAATGGCGATAAAGTAGCGATTATGATGGAAAATTGTCTGGAATTCATTTATACTTGGTTTGCGCTCTCGAAGATCGGAGCGATTGAAGTGCCAATAAATTTTTTCCATAAAGGTGAGGTACTTAAATATTTAATTAATTATTCAGATGCTGAAATTTTGGTATTAAGCGGGGCATATATACGCCAAATTAAGAAAATTGAAAATGATCTAACTAATATTAAATTAGCACTCATTGATCCACTTTCTCCGGAACCAAGATTGAAAAAATTTGCGATTGAACCATACAACTCACTACTAAATAATCCTGCTACTCCACCAGAAATAAATGTTAAATATAACGATTTAATGGCTATTTTGTTTACATCAGGAACTACTGGTATTTCTAAAGGAGTTATGTTAACTCATAATCAAATGATATTCCAAGGATATATGTATGTATATACATGTGGAATTACTAATGAAGATCGTATGTACCATTATCTGCCATTATTTCATGAGGCTGGACAATGTGGTGGTACATTAGCTCCTTTAATCGCTAAAGGAACTATAATATTAAAGAAATCATTTAGTGCTACTAAATTTTGGGATGAGATTCGGGAGTATAAAATTACTAAAACTGGAGGATTTGAACCTATTGTTAGAATTTTACATAAAGCACCGCCTCAAGAAAATGATGGGGATCATTTACTGCGAGTATTTGTATGTGGACATGTCCCTCCAGATATTCATGAAGATTTCCAAAATAGATTTAATGTAAAGTTAATTGATGCTTATGGAATGACTGAAACAGATATGAGCATAAGTGCTACTTTAAATGATATTAAAATTGGTTCATGTGGCAAAGCACATACTCAATACTTTGAAGTTAAGCTTTTTGATGAATATGACATGGAAGTTCCAATAGGAACACCTGGAGAGATAGCTATACGCCCTCTTTTGCCTTACATTGTTATGGAAGGATATTATAAAATGCCTGAATACACCTTAAGAGCATTTAAAAATCTTTGGTTTCATACCGGCGACTTAGTTTATAAAGATGAGAATGGATTTTATTATTTTGTTGACAGAAAAAAAGATATGGTCCGAAGAGCTGGAGAAAATGTTTCATCAAAAGAAGTAGAAGAAATAATTAATTCTCATGAAAGTATTAAGGAATGTGCCGTTGTTGGAGTTAAAGATGAGATCGTTGGTGAAGAAATTAAAGTAGCTATAGTATTAAAGCGAGGAAAATCAGTTTTACCGCAAGAATTGATAGAATATTGTGATAAAAGGATGGCCTATTTTATGGTTCCGAGATATATAGAATTCTTAGAAGAACTTCCGAAACAATTAGATGGGCAGAAAATTATTAAGGAAAAACTTAAAGATATCAATTCAAATACGTGGGATAGAAAGAAAGCAGGAATAAAATTAAAAAGAGAAAAAGAAAAAAATAACTAAAATTATTGTCTACTTTTTTTTCTTATAATATTAATATAGCTAAAATAAATCTTTGAAGATTTTTAAAAAGAAATACACTAAAGTTACTTAATCTTAATTGTCAATAATAATTTTAGTTATTCAGTTTTCTTTCATATTTTTTGCTATAGCCAAATATTTTTCCAGATTTTTCTTAATTTCTCTTTTATTATACTTTCCTACACTTGTCTTAGGAACCTCGTCAACGATAGCTACTAATTTAGGGAGCATCCATTTTGTAATTTTTCCTTTATCCACCCCTTCGACCTTAAGGAATTCAATAAAATCCTCTTCTGTTTTGTGAGAGTTTGCGATTAATTTTATGAGTGCAAGCGGTTTTTCACCCCATACATCATCTGGAACCCCTACAACGGAAGCTTCAAGGATAAAATCTGCCATATTAGCTAGATTTTCAAGTAAAACTGTTGGAATCATTTCTGAACCGCTTCTTATAACATCTGACATCCTATCCGCGATTATTATCAAGCCATCTTCGTCAATTTTAGCTACATCTCCCGTATGAAACCATCCATCATGCCACACTTCTTCGGTTTTTTCTGGATTATTATAATATTTTTCAATTACCCAAGGACCTCGAATAACTATTTCTCCTAATGTTTTATTATCATGGGGAATTGGGATTCCTTTTTGATCAACAACTTTGATGTCAATTCCGGGTATGGGTAACCCTGTTTTAACTCTCACTTGATCCAATTTTTCTTTTGGCCAATTTCTCATATGTTTCTTAACGAACGATCTAACAGTAGTTGGAGCGGTTTCAGTCATACCATATCCCGAAGTAATTGAAAAACCGGGAATCTTGTTCTCGACCTTTGCCTTTAAACCAAGTGGTAATGCCCCACCTCCCACCCTAACATACACAAGGCTGCTCAAATCATATTTTTCCAGATCTTCGTATTCCAGAAGTAAAGCTAATATAGTGGGAACGACTGCTGTATTTGTCACTTTCTCATTTTGAACCAGCTCGCAGAATCCTTCAACAGTAAAAGTACCCGGCAATACTATTTTTGCACTTAAAAAACAATAAATGAAAGGTGAACACCAAGCATGAATATGATATAAAGGGGTGATCATCATGAACACAATATTCTCTCCAAGCCATACAAAGGAAGGATCGTTAAGGAATGAACCATGAGCAATTAGATGTATACTATTGAGATATAATGCTCTATGCGTAAACATTGCCCCTTTTGGTAATCCTGTTGTTCCAGTTGTATAGCATAGGGTAGCATAATTATCCTCGTGTAAATACGGCCACTCATAATCGTCAGATTCTTGTTCAAGCAATTTTTCATATTCATAAAGATTTTCAATTTTTGTATTAGGAAGCCCGGGATTATCTGACATGTATATAAATTTCTTGACGACATCCTTAATCTTATCATAAATTCCTTCCACCAGCTCAAGGAGGGTATCATCAAAAAAGATGACAGAGTCTTCTGCATGTTTAATTGTAAAAATTATATGATCTTGGGCTAGTCTTATATTGATTGGATGCAAAACCGCTCCACTACAAGGCACAGCAAAATAAAGCTCGAAATGTCTGTGGGTGTTTAGTGCCATAGTAGCAACTCGATCACCAGGGACTCCCGGTTTGCCAGGTTTTATATTTAGAGATTTTAAAACATTTGCCAAGCGACATGTACGATGATACCATTCTAGCCAAGTAAAATGATAATATTTTCCAGTGATATGATTTCTGTATACAACGCCAATCTCATTTGGATAAATTCTTGCGGGTCTTTTCATAAAGGTGGTAAGAAGTAAAGGATAATGAATGCTATATTCCGGATATGTTTTTTTTTCCATTTTTTTCTCCTATAACTTTAAGTTTCTCTCCATTAATTTAAAAACCTAATTATTTATAATACTGTCAGAACTTAGACTTGAATTTAGTTTTTAACTTTATTTCAAGTTCATTTAAATTTTTAAGAATAGTTTAAACTTCGTTTCGATCATATTTTAAATTAATATATTTCATAAATTTAGTTGCACACTTTTTTGCTAAAGCCCAAATCTTTTAATAATTTTAAACATACTTATTATTATGAGCTATAGAGGCGGAGGTCGATTTGGAGGCAGAGGGAGAAGCAGGGGTAGAGGCAGAGGTGGGGGGAGAAGAGGTGCAAGCAGGGGTTTAGTACCTTCAGAAACTTGTAAATGTATTAAATGCGGTAGAGAGGTACCTCATAAGCCTGGGATGCCATGTAATCAAATAATATGCCCAGAATGTGGTATTCCCATGATGAGAGGCATATCAAATCAGAATTTTTCAAGAAATCTGCAATTTCCAATACAAAATGCGGGGATAAATCAAGTTTATTCCACAAACTTGCAAAATAGCATCCAACAAATGTTATTACCTGTTGTGGATGAGAATAAGTGTACTGGCTGCGCGGAATGTGTTAATCAATGTCCTAATGATGCGATCAGTATGGTAGATAATAAAGCAGTAATTAATCCAACAAAATGTAGAAACTGTAGGATTTGTGAAGAAGTTTGTCAAGTTAACGCAATCCATTAATTTTAAAAATTATTTCAAAAATCCATCCAACGAAAATAATACCCTAAAAGTGGTTTACTTAATTCATATCTACTCTTTAAAAGCAGGGATGAATCCTTTTTTCATCAAAACTTTAGTTTGCGCTTGTGCATTTTCTATAATCCTTTTAGCTTCTGCAAATAATTCTTCTTCTGACAATTTAAGTCGAGCAATATTTTGCTCAATTGCCTTTAATCCCACAGCAACAGCTTCTCTAATAAATACATTTTCATATTCCATTGTAGGTAAAATACAATTTTCCGTTAAACATCCTTTTATGTTATATACTAGATCTGCCAGCTCGTAAGCTGCAGCAATACACATTTCATCTGTAATTGTTTTTGCTCTTACATCTAAGGTTCCTCGAAAGATTCCCGGAAAACCTAAAGAATTATTGACTTGATTGGGGAAATCAGACCTGCCAGTGGCGACAATCCTTGCACCTGCTTCTTTTGCATCCCAAGGAAATATTTCTGGAATGGGATTTGCACAAGCAAAAACGATAGCATCGTCAGCCATTTTTGAAATCCATTCCTTTTTTATTACCTCAGGACCAGGGATACTTAAAGAAATAAGTACATCAGCACTTTCTAATGCAACGCCACAATCTCCCTGGAGATTTTCTGGATTACTTGTGTGAGCAATATCATATTTGTAATTAGACTTATTTTGAAGATCAGTACGGCCTCTATATAATATTCCTTTTGAATCTACAAATATTGATTTATTTATATCAAAACCATCCTCTCTCAATAATCGGCTAATTGCAGAATTAGAGGCTCCTACTCCATTAAATACGATTTTAACTTCCTGCTTCTTTTTACCAACAATTCTTAAAGAATTGATTAAACCAGCTAAGGTAACACATGCAGTTCCTTGCTGATCGTCATGCCATACAGGAATTGATACTTCAGGATCTTCTTGAAGTGATTTTAATATAGTGAAACATTTAGGAGATTCTATATCTTCTAAATTTATCCCTCCGAATGTAGGTTGAATTAGTTTAACAAAATCAACGATATTTTCTGAACTCAAATTGGGACCTATACTTAAAGGAAAAGCATCAACGCCTCCGAGATATTTGAATAATAATGCTTTTCCTTCCATTACTGCTAAAGAGGCCTCAGGGCCTATATTGCCTAATCCTAAAACTCGAGAACCATCTGAAACTACAGCAACATAATTCCACTTACTTGTATATTCATATACCTTTTCTTTATGCTCAAAAATTTCTTTAGATGCTGCTGCTACACCAGGAGAATACCAAATACTAAAATCTTCATAATTATGAATCGGGCAGCGAGGAAGTACCTGAACTTTACCTCGATAAAAAGGATGCATTTTCAAAGCTTTCATGGAAGGTATTTCTGATTTCTTGATAAGTTCCTCTTTAGGGACTTTTTTCATAATTAAGAAAACACTCTTCTAATTTCCTTTAGAAAATTTAATGTAAAAAGAATTTAAAATAAACTATGATATTATTAAATCTTAGATTGCCTTTATACCTACTTTATTCATTTTTTCCTAATTCGCCAATCTTTCCAAATAATGGCATGAAAAATTAAAGCTCAAATCATCCCCAAGGAAAGAAACTGAGTTAGTTTATAGATAAATTAGAAAAAAAATAATTATAAAAAGGTCATTTATTTATTTTTCAATTTCTAATAATTTTTCTTTTTTTATGAGGGAGGGTAAATTTGAAATAGTTTGTTCTGCATCTTTCATAATACTTTCGAGTAATTCTTTGACGGTGGGTATCGAATGGATGCGCCCGGCTACCACACCCCCTAAAATTATGGATTCATCCTCATTTTCTTCTAGAAGCTTTTCAAGCCCAGTCATTTCTATTCTCATGATTGCTTCATTAGAAGGGCAAGGGATTCCTCGAAATAAATCTGATGCGTCTTTAATCGTTTCATCGACAACTTTTAGAGACATATCATTTCTCAGAAACCTCATAGGACCAAATAATCCTCTTGCGACAAGTGTATCTGTTTCAGCTCGTTTTACAAGTGCTTGTTTCCACATTTCCTGAAAATCCGCTTCTTGGGTTGCGATGAAACGGGTACCCATTTGAACACCTACTGCCCCTAATGCTAATGCTGCCGCTAAAGAAGCTCCATCTGCGAAACCTCCGGCTCCAACAACAGGTTTATTCACATTTCTGACTACTTCAGGTAGTAATACCATAGAAGATACATCTCTCCACGCACAATGAGCGCCTCCTTCTCTCCCCGAAGCTATAATAATATCAACCCCAGCTTTTTCACATCTTTTTGCCGCCCTCACATTGGGGCATACATGACACCACACTATGTGAGGTAATTCTTCTTTAATGGCTACTCTTGCTTTTTTAGATCCTTTCGCTTTGGCATCTACTGCCCATGGCAAGGGATCTCCTGCTGAAGTTACGATAACTTTCAATTTTTTTTGCATGTCTGGATTTTCCTTACAAATTTCTATTGTTCCCTTCATTAATTTAGTTGCTGCATACGTAAAATCTGTTGCAACCGGGATATTTACTCCAAACTTTGCATCTGGGTAATCCTTAAGATTATCAAAGACATTCTGAATAACCCGTTTTACAATAACATTTGGGCGTCCCTTTCCAAAGATTTCTTTAGCCGTTTCAGGGGCTGCGGAACTAGCGCCTCCCGCAGCCATACCAATAGTAGATATCAATCCTAACGCTCCCTCCTTAGCTACGGCAATTGAAAGATCGGTGGTGCTATAAGGTCCCATTCCAGCTTGGATTATCGGATATTTCGTCCCAACTATTTCTTGAAATTTTGTATATATCATAAATCTAAATATTATGTTTAGAAATATAAATAATTTGTCAAAAAAAAGGAGACTATAGAGAATTAATTAGTAAATGAGAGAAACTATTATCTATTAAATTTTTCAAATTTTTTATTTAAACTTAAAATTTAATTAAAACTATGAAAGGGATTAATAATATTAATTTTAGAACACATTTAATCCGAATAGTTTTAAGATACCTGATTCTGATATCTTAAAATAAATCTAAGGTATTATAAAAAGAAAATAAAAAAAATTTCATATAAAGATGCTTTAGATTATGAATTTTTTTAGGTCAATTATAGCATTTCGAGAAATGCCTGAATTCGGGTTGTTAGCTGAGATTGATCTTCAGAAGAGTAATCTGTAGTTATACTAATGACGGGAATGCCTTCTTTTTTAAGGATCTTCTCAAAAGACTTAGCTTCAACATCATAGGGCTGACAAAAAGAAAGAGTATATAAAACTACTCCGTCTGCATTATATTCTTTCACTAAGCGCTTGATATCATTAAGTCTGTCATCATTTGGAGTAAAACAAGCGCAATTTATCCCAAGATATCTATCAGCCAGAATTTCTAATAAATCTTCAATGGTGTCTCCGTTAATTTCAGAAAATTCTGAATCAAAATACCGAGTACCAGTACAAGTCTCTTCTGCTACAACTAAAGCTCCATTCGATTCGATTATGTGATGCATTTTCCAGTTTGGGACGGCCATTGGAGTACCACTTATGATAATTCTTTTAGAGTTTTTATCCATAACACTTACCCCCTTTTTAATTCTCTGTTCCAATTCATCGGCTAATTTGCCAACCATTTCTATTTCTCTGTCAGGATCATCATAAAATGCAACTTGAGACATTAATAACGCATCCTTACCAGATATTGGAGCAGGATTAGCTTTTCGGGCTTCATAGACACGCCTCATTTGTGCTCGCTTTTTAGATATTTTTTCCATGGCGGCCTTCAAATTTTCCTTAGTGAGCTTTTTTCCTGTAACCTCTTCTAATTTTGCGATTAAGGCTTTGATTTCTGTGAGAAAATGGTCTCTTGCTTGAGGTCGAGATTTACATTGAGGCGTTTCCATGACGTAAACGGGTTTATACTCATTTAGAATTTCCCACGCTTTTTTCTTTCCATCACAAGTTGTCTCTCCGATAAGAACATCTGTCATCGCATAATAAGGGCATATATTTCCAATACCAAATCCTATGGCAGATTTTATTAATGCACAGATGTTAGCAGGGAGTAAATCTTCAGAGGCATAGTTTGAAAAGTTGGTTCCTCCACATAATCCTACACCAATCGCATCTAAAGCAAATATAATCTCATCAGGGACATATAAGCAGAACGTTCCAATAACTTTTTTACCCTCTTCTTTTGCTTTCTTTAATTCACTCACCCGTATTCCATGAATATCCCCCACTACAAAGTCCCAAAAAGCCATAGATTCGGGTCGATTTTTTTGAGCATCTATATAAACTTCTTTAAACACGTTTGGTAGAACAGCTAAGAGTTGATCATGTTTTTCAATATCAATCCCCAATTCTTGCCACATGGAATACCAATCTGGTTTTTGACTTTCAGTCATTATTTCTTAACACACTTTTTTAGAAATTTTTGGTAATTTTTCAATTAAAATAATTTTTAGTTAAGAATCGAAAGAAATTATATTAATTAAATATTTTCATAACACTTATCGAAAGTTCTCATTAATAAAAAAACTGAATAACTTTAATCAAATACGGATAAAATTAGGATTTTTTTTAGCTTATTAACATTCAAAATATATAATTTTCGAAATGTGAAAATCTTAAGATTTTTTTGATGAAAAAAACTATATCCTGAGAATATAGGGTTAAATAGCATAGAAATTTTAATAAATACAAGAAGATAAAATAAAAATAAAAGACTTTATGAATTATATCTTTTCAATTTTTAAATAGTAAGAATCTCCTTCAATTTTAGATTCTAAGATTTTGCCTCCGTGTTTTTCTACAAATCTTTTAATATTTTCTCCTGCCTCCGCAAAATCTCCTGACACTTCAAGAAAATCTCCAACTTTCATTTCATTTATTTTCCGTTTAGTTTTAGCAACGGGTTGAGGACACACAAGACCCGTACAATCTAATTTATAAATATCTGACATTTTTTATTTACCCGCTCTAAAATTTATGAAAAAATAATATCATCAGCTTCTACACACATATCGAGGAAGCCATTCATAGTGGTTTTTGTTATTCCTTCCATCAATTCATCTTCTGACATTCCTCTTGCTTTCATACAAACACCACAAGCTAAGACTTTAGCCCCCTCTTCAATTACGTCCTTTAACCATTTCCCTACATTGTCATAAGTTGTAGGATCTTGATTTTTTTTTCCAACCCAAATCCCATCTTCAACTAAGAATAGATTGACCTTATGCCCCTCTAATAAAGCAGTATATGCAAATCTTAGCAGTGTATATGGCCTTTCTTTAGTATATTGACCACTGCCTATGGCAATCGTAAAAATCTTTTCTTTATCTGACATTTTTCTGATGATTTATAATAATTAATGTGTCTTATTGATTAAGAAATGATTTGGAGATATATTAATTTTTTGAAAATAATTTATCAATATTTTCGATTAATCTAGAGCGCATTGATATAACTCTTAAAGAAAAAAATATATGACTCTTCTTAGGTTTAAAGCGTTAATTTAAATTTGTTTTAAAAATTGAGAAATAATTAAAAAGATTTTATAATATCTTTTAAAATCTTTATTTTTTACATATATCTTTTGCGGTATTCTGCATACTTACAAATTTTTGCTAAACAATTTACCGGGCGATCCCAAAATTTAAAAACTATACCTCCGCGTTCTCGAATTTTTTTGGACCAGTAACTAGCGTAATTTTGGGGATTGATATATATTATTGGAACACCATATTTTTGAGAAGCTTTAACAGTAGGTGTGATGAAAACATTATCTATTTCATCCATTTTGTCTGCCATATCCTCTCTTAATTCTACAAATGGTGCAATTTTCTCATCTTTTGATAAGGTTGGCATCATTTCATGAAATCCAATAGCTCCATACATGATTATGGCATCAACTTCTCCGGATTTCATTAAAATTTTAGGTAAATTTATATAAAAATTGAAAATATTCATATCAAAAGTAACATCTACAGGATTAAGCCAACTGGCTGTATGTGGGAGCATATTTTTTAATTTTGATTGAAGTTTTTCTGAAAATTTAGGGATAAGTAATCCTTTTCTTTCAGCATTGTTAGCGATCAGAGCTCCTGGACCCCCAGAATTAGTGATGATCCCAAGACGAGATCCTTTAGGATAAACGAAAGTTGGTTTTGTTAATATGCCAGCAAGATCAATAAATTCTTCTACATAATCCGTTTTGATAATTCCAGTCTCCTGGATCATGGCATTAAATATTTTCATATTTCCACCAAGTGATCCTGTATGACTCATAATGGCGCGATTTCCTGCTCCAGAGCCTCCCCCATACATCGCGATTATAGGTTTCTTAGCACTAATCTCTTTCGCTAACTGTATAAATTTCTGACCTCTCTTGATTTCTTCAATATAAAGCCCAATTACATCAGTTTCTTCATCATCTTTAAAATATTCTAAAAAATCGACTAAATCGATGTTTGCTTCATTACCAACTGATATGGTTTTTCCGATTTTTAAATCAAAATATTCGGGATCCATCCATAAATGACTAGACATTGTACCACTTTGAGACGCAACAGAAAATTTTCCCCGTTCAACTCCGTCCCCCCATACCATCATATTGAATTTGCCATTATTATCCGGATAAAGCCAATTATTATAAAATCCGAAACAATTTGGTCCTATAAATCTGATCCCATACTGATTCGCAATATTTATAATTTGTTCTGTAAGTCTATTTTCTCTGTCTCCCGTAACTTCTCTAAATCCTCCTGAAATTAAAACTATCTTTTTAACTCCTTTTTCTCCGCATTCTCTAAAAATTTGAGGGACAACCTTAGGAGGTAATACAATTATCACAAGATCAGGAGTTTCAGGGACATCAGCTATGGATTTATATGCTTTATGACCCAAAACTTGGTTTAATTTCAAGTGAATAGGATAAATCTTGCCCTTATATCCTGAAGTAATAATTCGGATAAGTTGCATGGTACCCATCGTAGTACCAAAATTATTATTAGCACCAAAAACTGCTATGCTTTTTGGTCGTAAAAAATCATGTAAAAAATGTGTGCTCATGTCTTACTTTTAAACTTTTCTATCAAAATTATATATCCCAATCCTACATAGGAAAATACAATTTAATTTTAAAATTTAATTAAATTGCAATTTCATTGTAAAATCTTTTTCTTGAGATGAAGGCTAATATAGTTTGAAAGATAATAATTTAAGTGTGTTCAAATCATATTAAAAATATAAGAAATAAAAGCTGAAACTGAACGTGAACATTGAATTTTTAAGAAATTTTGTGATGCTAACCAAATATCAAAGTTTTTCGGGTTTAGCAAGAGATCTTTCAATATCCCAAAGCACCTTATCTCATCAAATCACTCAACTTGAAACTGAATTCGGGGTAAAATTCATCGACAGAACCACCAGAAAATTCAAATTAACCCATGAAGGAGAAATTTTATTGGACTATGCTGAGAAATTAATAAAATTATATGATTCCTGTAAGCAAGAACTATCAGAATTTAGTGAAACTCTCAGTGAAGATATTATAATTAGCTCCTCTACGATTCCTGGAGAATATATTTTACCAAAATATATTACAGATTTCAATAATACATATTCAAATGCGAACTTTCAAATCTTAATAAATAATTCACAGGAGTCGATAGATTTATTAATTAAAGGAAGAGCCGATTTCGCAGGAATTGGCAGCTTTATGGATTATGAAAAAACTGAATTCGAATATATAGAAATTGGAAAGGATGATATGGTATTTATATGCTCTCCTGAACATGAAATAATCAAAAAAAGTAAAAATCAAATCAATTTAGAACAAATCTTAAAATATCCATATATTAATAGAGAAATTGGTTCAGGGACTCGAGATATTATAGAAAAGCAATTTTCTGAATATAAATTGTTGAATTCTCAGTTAGAAATTAATGATAATGATTCTATAATTTCAGCAGTCAGTGAGTCAAATAACATTTCCATTTTAAGTTCATTCATCGCTGAAAGAGCTGAAAGAGCGGGATTAATAAAAATTTTGAAGATTAAAGATTATCCAATAATAGCTGAAAGAGATATTTATCTGATTAAACTCAAAAATAGTGAACTAAAAGGACTAAAAAAAAAATTTTGGGAAAAATTAAAGAAAAAATACAATTGACTATTTCAGAGTAGTGATTCCCTTATCAAAGTTTAATAAGCTATTGATTTGTTGCTGTATCGGATAAATTCCTTCTTTAAAAAGGGTATAGATAAATGTGCCAAAAAAGATGAGAGATCCAACTCCTGGGATAATTCCGGTCAAAATATCTGTAGTAGGTCCTGAAATGTCTAGCGTAAACAAAGAATAAACCCCTGAAACTATGGTTATTAATATTGAGATAAACGATATTAGCATCGCTTGGGTCTTAGTCAAGTCTATATGAAGGGGACCTAGATCTAAATGAAAGTGTTTAGGTTGAACAGTTATGGATAATATTGAATGACTTACCGTTTTTCCCTCAAAATCAACGTAGACATGAAGGAATCTCTTCTCCCCCACTTTTTTCTTCTTTTTCGAGGTTTTAGATTTTACAGGTAGAACCGAAAAGATCATCACCGGGGGGTTGACAAATTCCTTTTTCACCTCCACTTTTCCGCTTAACGGATGGACCTCAAAACCCTCTCCTTCAATTCTAAGATCTAATATGGGAGGTTCTTCTTTAGTGGTGATAATAGTAAACTTAGTCTTATAGACGGTCTTGCCTTCCTCATCTTGAATAATTAATTCTTTGAAACTAAAGTACACATAAAAGAAATACGACTGCTGTTCCATCATTACCGAATAGTATTGAAATCCCATGTTGATATCATATCTGGTGGGTTGCGGTTCTTCTAAAGTTTCAGTTTTAGCTACGTCTAATCGGGGAGGGGGCATACTTTCAGCTAAACCTGCAGATGGTCCAGCACCTGGAGGAGGGGGAGCACTTGGTTTGGCAGGTGCCGCTTTTGCTTTTTTTGATACCTCCTTTTCCTCAGATCTTAACATAGACATTTGATCCTCTAATGCTTTTCGCCTCTCTCTTCCGGATGATTCCTCTCGATCTTTCTTATAATCTTCCATTTCCGCTTCTTCTTGCTCTTCTTCAAGAAGTTCGATGTCATCTCTGGTGGTTATTTTTCCTTCCTTTTTAACTTCCTTTTTTTTGTCTGCTTTTTCTTCAATGAATATTTTTTCTTTAAGTTTTAAATTTTTCAATTTAGTATTTCCATGAATATGTAAATGTGCAGCGTCTATTATATGAATATCATCTCTGTCAACCTGAACATTAGGTAATGACTTATAAATATCGTCTAATATTTCACTAATCGTCGTGGATTTTTTATAATGACCAATAAAGGTAAATCCAAGAATTTCAATTGATAATATCTTAGAATCTTTATTATAAAATAATTTATCTATCGGAATTTCTAATTTTGAAATTGATTGTATTGATTCCAGAATTATTTCACTTCTTCAAATTTTATTCTAAATTATCTAGGAAAATAATTATTTTTATAGTAAGATTATGGAGTTTTCCTTATATCAATATTTCTAAAATTAATTTATCGAGAGCAAAAAATAAAAATAGAAATTAATATTAACTGAATTCAAACTGATTTTCCTAATTATAATATATTCTAAAATATGAGTCTAAAATTGTAAATCTCTAAAATAAATTTTAAATTTTAAAAGTTCTTGTTCCAGATCTTTTAAATTATTTAATTCCACACCTTTTCCCATGATTTTCTCTATTGCATCCTCGATGATTTCTAAATCTTTATAAGCGTCTTCATTTTCATAGGTTTGATCTACCAAATCTCCTTTCCAGGGTTTCAATTTAGGTGCTGAATCCAAACATCGAAGATTCCATCTAAGTTTCTTCTTATAGTCTTCTGTTAAAGGTTTTATATTTTCAACATTCCACTTTTTAATAATCCAGGGAGAATATTCATTAAGCTTATCAAAATCACTATTTAAATCTAACCGCCATTCGAATTGGTGATCCCAGTTTGCGATTGCTATAAAATTTTCATTTAAGGATTGTTCAAAAGGAAAATATTGCCACGAATTTCGATTAATATTTTCATCTCGGAAATGTTTACCTTTTCCGTATGGGAAAAAAAATCCTAAATTTTCATGATTATTAAAATTATTTTTCGATATTTTCAAATAAAGCTCAATTTGGGTAATATCAATCTTAGTTTTCAGTACTTCTTGTCGGTATAATTTATAAATTATATCTTTTGCCTTATTAGGAAGGCTTTTACCTGTAAATACGGGATAATAACTCAAACAATAAACGTCTGAATAATTATATATTTCAATCCAGCATTCTATCGGTTTGATATAGACTTTGGATTTAATATAATTAAATAGTAATATAAGATCTAAACTAGCTAATACTAAAATGATTATAATAAAGGAAATAACATTAAAGTAAAATTCCATGAGAAATAATGAAATAGACGTATAAATACACAAACTTGCCGCTACAAGAAAAAAAGCAATCAAGGAATTATACGCTTCATGCTCTATATCTTTTTTGGGATATAATAACGGAGGTGCATTTTTAATTATTAAATCCGTCCCAAACTCCTGTGCAAATTGTTGAAACTCAACTTTTTTCCATTCAGCTATAGACATGTTCTTTAAAATTCCTAAATTGGGTTTTTTTTATTATCTAACATTCAAATCTATGCCTATATTTAAAATTCAAAATAATTTTCCAAAATATCTTAAATTATAAATAAACTTTAAGTATTTAAATTTTTGAAAAAAAAGATAAAAGCAACTGCTTTTATTATTCATGAATAAAAATTAATAATTCAGTAACCTTTTGAACTTTTTAATTAGATTATTCATTTTAGATATTGACTCTATATATGGTTGATTTTGAACAATTTTTAGAATATATTAAATCTCAAGATTTTTATTCTGAACAAATATCGTATATTCAACACATACCTGCGAAAAAAGCAGAGTTTGGTAAACTAAACCAACCTCTAAGAAAAAGATTACAGCGATGGTTAACTAATAATTCTATAGAATTGTGGGGCCATCAAGCTGAGGCTATAAACCATATTTCAGAAGGTAAAAATACGGTAATAGTTACCTCTACCGCATCGGGGAAATCCTTAGTATACAATTTATCTGTCCTAAATTCCATTCTAGAGAATGAAAAAACTACGGCTCTCTATATTTTCCCCACTAAAGCTCTGGCTAGAGATCAATTAGCTATTTTGAGAATGTTATTCTCTGAAACAAACATAAAGCAGAGTAGAGGGGGAATATACGATGGGGATGTAGAATCCAATGAAAAAAGACAAGTATTATCGAATGCCAATATTATCATTACTAATCCTTATGGGCTTCATTTCTATTTGCCGTGGTTTAAACAGAAATGGCAGCGAATTTGTAAGAATTTGAAGTATATTGTTTTGGACGAAATTCATATATATAGAGGAATTTTTGGTTCAAATTTCGCTTTATTAATTAGACGTCTAAAACGAATCCTTGAGTTATATAATGTAAAACCCATTTGGATTTTAGCGAGTGCTACTATAAATAATGCCAAACATTTTGCCGAAAAATTAGTAGGTGAGGAATTTTTTATCATAGATAAGGATGACTCCCCTTCAGGAGCTAAAAAAGTTATTTTATGGGATTTACCCTACGATAACATTTCAGGTAAATATCGTTCAGCTCATCAAGAAACTAAAAACTTATTTATTAATCATTTACAAAAAAATATTCAAACTCTTACTTTTACGCTTTCAAGAAAAATGGCTGAACTTCAAGCCATTTGGACGAGAGAGGCTTTACCAACTCTAAAGGATAAAATCTTTAGTTATCGTGCGGGGATCAGTAAAAATAAAAGAAGAGAAATTGAGAAGAATTTTAAAAGTAAAAAAATTTTAGGCATAAGCTCAACTAATGCGTTAGAGTTAGGAATTGATATCGGATCTTTAGATTCAACTATTAGTTCGGGATTTCCAGGTACTCTTTCCAGTTTTAGACAACAAATTGGCCGTTCTGGGAGAGGGGAGGCATTATCAATTTCTACCTTAGTTCCTATGCCCAATCCACTCGATTTATTTTATATTCATAATCCCGAGATTTTATTTGGTCCAATCAAGGAAGAAGTACTAATCACTTTAAATAATAAATATATCTTAAAAAATCATTTATGTTGTGCTGCTAAAGAGATTCCCTTACAACTTACTGATTATCCAAAATTTGGTATTCTTGATAAAAAGATTTTTGAGCAGGCCCTTGAAGAATTGGTTTCCGAGTCTCTTCTAATGAAGCGTGGAGATAAGTATTATTGGAAAGGAGAATTTTTTCCTAATGAACGGTTTGGGATCAATAACCTTTCAGATAAGAGTTATAAGGTGATATTAAGGGGGTTCGGTAAGGAAGAATTTTTAACTATTGAAGATGAAAGTTATGTGTTCAGGGATTTACACCATGGAGCTGTTTATCTGTATGAAGCTGAGACTTATATAGTTGAAGAAATTGATTTTGAGATGAGAAAAGTATTTATAACAAGAGCTAATGTGGATTTCTATACCCAATCTTTAAAACATACTGAAATTACACCTATTGAGATCCTTTCAGAGAAAGCTACTGGACCAAATAATCAAATAAAAGCTTATTTTGGAAATGTTAAAGTACAGCATGAATATTATTCTTATAAAGTAATTGATACCCTAACTCAAGAAATCCGCTCAAGATTTCCCTTGGAGGACATTCCTATAATTGAATTCGAGTCTCAGGCACTTTGGTTCCTTATTCCCTATGAATTTCAAAAAGAATTAGAAATGAAGGGGCATGATCTCGGGGGAACTGTGCATGCCATTGAACATGCAATGATAGCCATGGCTCCCGCATTAGCGCAAATATCAAGATGGGACCTCGGAGGGCTGTCAATTGATTTTGATCCTGTGAAGCAACAACCTCTAATTTATATTTATGATGCTTATAAAGGAGGGATTGGCATTGCTGAATCATTATATGAAGACTTGGTCGATTTATTAGATCTTACTCATAGACTAATCGAATCTTGTAGTTGTAATGAACCTAATGGGTGTCCGGGTTGCATAATGAGCCCTAAATGTGGGTCGAATAACGAACCACTTGACAAAAAGGGAGCATTACTTTTATTAAAAAAGCTTCTTGATATTAAAATTTAAGAGAGAAAAACTAGGATTGGTCTTGTTTGAAAGGATCTATCTTAAAGAAAAAATCATAGATTTTTTGAAATAAAATATAACTTTCTCTATTACAAAAAAAAACATAGTTATGAATGAATTAGGTAATTTTGCAATAATTTCCATCATATCTTCTGATTTTCGTGAAAAAGTGGCTCATCTATCGTGATCTGAGGGACAATTATCCAGGCTCCAGTAAATTAATGGTACATCCGCTAAATAACAATCTTTAAGTAATTTTGGCAACAAAAAAAGAATTGAATCAAATGACGGGCCTCTTATCTTAATTCTATAAGGATTAACACCTCCATCGCTTATCACATGGAAACATAACTCTCCCCTTGCGCTTTCAACAAAAGTTATAGCTTCTCCTTCAGGGATCTGATATTTAGATCTAAGTTTCAATTTAATCGGACCATCAGGCAGCTTATTGATACCTTCTTCTATTAAATTAAGACTTTTTTCGATTTCAAGTCGTCTTACCAACACTCTATGATAGACATCTCCATAATCGAATGTTGGCACATTCAAATGAAGTTTATCATAAGCTGCGTATGGAGTCATTTGTCTCACGTCAAATTTTACACCTGAGGCCCTCATATTAGGACCGATAATATCAAATTCTATTGCATTATCATAAGATATTACCCCCAAGTTAGTAGTTCTTTTTCTAAAAACTGGATTTTGTATAAAGAGGTCATCAAGAATCTTGAGTCTATTCCTTATGTATGATGTTACATTGGGTAAATTTTCTTCAAATTCTTCTGAAATATCACCCCTCACCCCTCCTGGAAGATTATATATTTGATAGATACGTCCTCCGCACAATGATTCAAGGAGGAAAATAATTCTTTCTCTATCCCCCCATGCTAGCCTCGCTACTGTATCAAATCCACTACTAAAAGCTACAAGCCCTAAATTAAGAAAATGACTTTGAATCCTTGATAATTCTGCTTGAATTACTCTTAGATATTTCGCTCTTTCGGGAATTTCTATTTCTAATAATTTTTCTACAGCACTGACGTACCCTATTTCATAAGCTGCACCATCGAAGACACATGCCCGTGCTATAAGCCCTATGTTCTGATACCATCCCCTATACTCACAAAGTTTCTCAATTCCTCTGTGGAGATACCCTGCGATGCATTCTGCATTTTTTATTATTTCTCCCTTAGTGGTCAATCTTATTGAAAAATTACCTGATGCAGGATGTTGGGGGCCAAAGTTAATTATGCTTTCATCAATCTTAACCTTCTCTAAGATTGGTTCAACCATCAAATCATTTGTATTCCAATATTGAATCTTCTTTTTCATTTCAACATTTCCCTCACTTTGCATGTTACCATCTTCGATAGATAGTATCGCATGAGAAGCAGCAAGTCCTATTGCTTCTGGCCTTGGCGGACACCCCGCAATCCATATATCCACCGGGATATAATCATCAATCCTTTTTATCGTATTATAACTATCCCAATATATTCCTCCTGTCATGGGACAGCTTCCAAGACTTAACACAAATTTCGGATGAGGCATCATGTTATATATTCTAATTATCCTCTTAAGTGTTTTATATGTGACATATCCCCCTATAATAAGCATATCTGAATGGAGTGGGCTTGCTTTTGCGATAATTCCGAATCTTTCCATATCAAATCCACTACCAATCCACGGTATCAATTCTATATAACAACATCCAGTAAAGAAGTTTGTTACCCATAAGCTCCTTGAACGAGCCCAATTTATAATGCTCATCCTCCTTTGTTTTTCAGGATATTTTAATGATGGGTATTGAGCTAACATTTCGGGTGAATAAATTAATTCTTTTCTGGTTGTTGAAATAATCATGGAAAAATTTATCATTTCAAGAGCCCTATTTGGACATAAATCGACACATAGCCCGCAAAAACAACACTTTGAATAATCAATACTCGGATAATAGACGGCTTTACCATCTTTCTGTCTTTCAACCATCTCAATTACTCCGTTAGGACATATTTTAAAGCATCTCCCGCAAGATATACACTTTTCTTGATGGAAAATATGACGTCCTCTAAATTTTTTTGAAAGTGGCGCTTCAGGAGGAAATTTGAACGTAATTGGTTTTTTTATTAAAAGCTTAATCCCCGATTTAAATATATTAAATAATCTCTTGATCATTTCACACCTTCCTTTTGAAAATCTGGCATCGCTATATTGAAATTTCTTTTAACATATTTCCTCCAATCAAAATCTTTTCTAAAAGGGGGTGGGCCAATCCAGTCTTCTAAAAATAACGGTTTTAACATTTTGTTCCCCTCGAAGACAATACCAAACATTTCCCATACCTCTCTCTCGTGTAACGCCGCATTCGACCATAATTCGGATAAACTTTCGATTTTAACTTCTTTTCTTCTTGGTATGCGGGTAGAAACTTTTACATAAACATTGTCCTGCATGATATGTAAGATAAAATATACCTCAAATGAATCATCTTTAATCCAATCCACCGCACTTACAGTTAATAATCTTCGGAACATATGTTCTTTGAGGTATCTTGCGGTAATGAGATAATCTTTTTTTTCAATGTTAAAATAATGAATATTTTTATCGACCATGTGTTTTAAACAATTTTCCTCAAGGTGTTTTAGAAAATTAATTCCTTTAGTCATATAATCATATCACCTTAACTATAAATCGAGATGAAGGAATTTACACAATGACAAATTATATCAAAGATAAATAATGACATGATGCTTACCACTAGCATAATGGCAAGAAGTATTACCTCAGATAGTATTATCGTCTTACTTTTTTCTGAGGCTTCACGAACATTTTCTGAAATCTGGTTTTCAGGAATAATGACTATATTTTGTAAGAGTATACCATAATAGTAGCCTATAGAAATCACGCTATTTACCACGATTAAAATTGCGATTATAATCCCCATCCAACCAATTTGTTTTGAGGATCTAACAGTAGCATTTATCAGAAATAATTTACTCCAGAACATAGCTAATGGTGGAAATGCTGCTAAGAAAAATGCGGCGATGCTAAATGTTATTGCTGTAACTTTCATTATAGTTCCAATCCCCATCAATTTTTTTATTTCTCTCGTATTTCCCTCCTTAATAAATGATCCAGCACAGATAAATATAGCTGCCTTTGCGATCCCATGGTTTAGAATATGAAATGCCGTTGCTGCTAATGCCAATGGAGTACCTATCGCTACACCTACTAACATTAAACCCATATTGTAGACACTGGAATAGGCTAACATTCTTTTAATATCTTCCTGTACTAACGCAGTTAAATTTGGAATTGTCATAGTTAAGGCAGCAATTATAAGTAGAAATAGCGTTATTATATGGTCAAAAGGTGAAGAAGTTCGATTATAAAAAATAGAGACCAATATTTTTATTAGCGCGAAAAGTTCTACTTCAATAACGATTCCCGAAAGCATCGCACTTACTCCAGATGGAGCTGCTGAATGTGCATCTGGTAACCATGTGTGAACTGGAAAGATTGCTGATTTCACACCAAATCCAAATAAGAACATGATAAGAAGGAAATAATGCATAATACGGGGCTGATTATTTAAAGCATCGTTTAATTTTGTCAAGTCAGTAGTACCTGCGAGAATGTAAACATAAGATAACGCTAATAAAGCAAAAGCTGCGCCGATTGAGCCCATTATGATATACTTAAAGGATGCTTCAATAGATTCCTTATTTCTGTGAAATGCAACCAGCACATAAGCAGTTATAGCAAGAAATTCAGTAAATACAAAAAGAGTCACGAGATCACCTGAATATGCTACACCATTTAGCGCCGAAATCATTAATAAATGGAGAAAATAAAATTCAGTCATTCGTTTATCCTCAAAATACCCAATACTGTAAAGAGAAACAATTGCTCCAAGAATGGAGGAGATAAGCGATATCATTGCAGAAAGGCTGTCTATTGCAATTATTGTTCCTCCTGTAGAAAATTCGAGAAGAATTGGAGAAGACATTGATTCTATAAAATTAGCAAAGGAAAAGTATATAACTAACATCAAGCCAATGGTGCTAATACTTCCTAAGAGCATTTTATTTTCCATGAATCTGCCGGTTATTAAAATTATAATAGCTACGAATAGCGGTATAGTTATGGGAAACAGATACTTACTTGTTATAAATGATAATTCTAACATATTAATTCATCACTACCATTAGATATATAATTATAAGGGATAAAAAGATACAGATAATAAAATAAAGCAAATTTGAATTTATTTTTCCAGTTTGGAATTTTCTTATTAATTCACCACTATTTCTAAAAAAATATGCAAGTTTACGGTAATATTTATCAAGAGATAGATGAAAGCTTCTCATAAAACTTCCTAATTTAAAAGTTCCTATACCAACATTATGATAAAGCTTATTAAGTGATAGATGAAGGGTTCTCATAACACCTCCTAATTTATAAATCCCGATTGGAAATAAATAATAAACAGGATTAAAAATCCATCGATTCTTTAACATATTATACACATCTCTTATGAGAAATCTCGTTAAAATAGCATGAGGAGAGATTTTTCTTGTGAAATAGAAAGGATAGGTTATCAAAAAGCCAACTATAATTAAAAAGATAATAGGATAAGTACCAATGGATAATAATATGTTAGTAAGGAAACAAAATAGTGTCCCAATTGAGAACTTAATTGGAAAGCATCCAGACATAAAATCAATCATACTAGGGTAAAAGAAAATTAAACCTATGGAAACAATGGCTAAAATAATCAATGGAAACATCATTATGGGGGGAATTTTATGCATTTTTTCCATTATCGTGATATTTTTGACTGTTTCACTCTCCATTCCAAAAAAAATAAGCCCAATCAATCT
>SDNV01000087.1 GCA_004524515.1 Promethearchaeota archaeon | reverse complement strand
TTTGAAATGTTCGTAAATATTCGACTGTCTCCCTTATTTTTTCATCTGAAGCACTTGCCATATGAACGCCCCCGATAATATGGGTAATGGGTTTATCAGTTAAGTTTTTTACATAATCTAAAGTATTCATTAGACCCGCATGACAACACCCGTTTAATAAAATAACATTCTCGTTGAATTCAAATATAAGGCATTTATCGTCTAAAATTTTATCCACTTCAAGAACCCCATTTTGCAGGGAAAAAAAATTATCAAAATCTTCTATTTTATGTGTTCTTGGAATTTCACCACTCAATATCACTCTTAATCCTTTAATATCCAATAATTCATAGCGGGTTTTAGAAAAAAAAATCTTTGCATTGGATTTTTGAATTCGTTTTAAATCAATAGGTTCTTGATTTACTATTTTAGAAGCAGAAAGTAAGGGTAAAATCTCTTCACGAGTCTTACCTTCTAAATCACTATTTGAAATATCATCTGAACGCCTAAAAAATCTCTCAAATTTAGCATTATTATGACAAATAATTTGAATTCCGTCTTTTTTTCTCTCTAAAAGTGGATATAATGCGCCTGTATGATCATAATGCCAGTGTGAGAGTAGAATATGGTTAACATCATAGATATTATATCCCCGAATATCAAGATTATGTAAAAACGTTAAATTACTTCCTCCCGTATCAAAAATTGTTTTCAATAGGGGAACAGGATTCCATTGATCGTCTAATCTATCTAAATCATATATATTGATCAAGAATCCTAAACCATGTTCCGCTAATGATTTGGTAGCAAATTCCTTGTTTAATTCAATAAACTCTAATCCATAATCCTTATCAAGCCTTTGGAATGGCAAACAAATATTATTGGACAAGAGAATAATTTCTGTTTTAATCAAAAGTAACTACAACTCAATTATATTAATATAGAATAAATGCGAAATGTATTTAAAATTTTAAATAAAGATATATTACAAAAATTTCTATTTTAATAATAAAATATTTAATGTGAATATAATATGGAAACGACAGGTTTCAGTAAAGGAACAAAATGGAGCTTTGGGATGGGGTCTTTTGCCCAATGGTTTATTAATAGTGCTTTTAATGTGTGGGTCTTCACATTTTATTTCACAGCTGTAGGATTACCGGTTACATATATCATGCTTGCCTACATTGTTTGGACGGTATGGAATGCATTTAACGATCCCTTATTAGGCTATATTTCGGATAGGACACGTACAAAATGGGGAAGGAGAAAACCGTTTATTGTTTTGGGAACGATCGCTGTATTAATTATCGAGGTAATTCTATGGCTCCCTCCAACCGATTCGCATTTTATTACTTTCATTTATCTCCTTATAATGTTAATACTATACGATACTTTCTACACCCAAATAACCTTCTTTGATAGTCTCTTCCCAGAGATGTTTATTTCGGTGAAAGAAAGAGCAGAAGTAAATACTATTAAGCAAATTCTGGCAACTGTAGGACTAATCTTTGCGTTCCTTATTCCTGGTATCTTTATTGGCGATCTTACTAGAAAAGAAGGTTATTTGATAAATGGTATTGTTACATCGATAATAATAGGGATCTCATTATTGATCGCTATTAAATGGGGTATAAAAGAGCGCGAAGAATTTAAATTGGACCATAAGCAAGAATTCGGCTATTTTCAAGGTTTAAAATATGCTTTCAAAAACAAGGGATTTGTACTATATACTATCATGTTTTTCCTATACGAGTATATATTACTTACACTTGCAACGACAATACCTCTTTATGCTCTTCATGTCCTAGGTGTAACTGACACGTTTTTAATCTCTCTTTTATTAGGGGTTAATTTTATAGCAGGGGTATTGACTGTTATAATCTGGATGAAGTTAGATGTCAAATTAGGGAGTAGAAAAGCATATATGATAGCAGTAATTGTGTCAATTATCGCCTTTATACCTTTTCTATTCATTGCGACTTTTACGATGGCATTAATCTTTATGATATTCTCAGGTATAGGAATGGGGGGAATGCTATATTTCATCTATTTAATTGTTGCCGATCCTATCGATAATGATGAATTAGAAACAGGAATTAGAAGAGAAGGTACATTTTTTGGTATTACAAATTTCTTTATGAGACTCTCAATGATATTAAGTATTGTAACAGTATCGCTGGTATTTAGTTCAACAGGGTGGGAATCTTATACTCCAAATCCAAGAGCAGATGTCATTTTTGGTTTAAAGGCCTTGATCGTAATCTTCCCCGGTATTGCTATGGTTGTCACCCTAATCTTATTGTATTTTTATCCCTACACTAAGGAGCGCGTAGCAGAAATGAAATCTCAATTAGCAGAGTTACATGCAAAGAAAAAAGAGCGTGTATCCTCAATTAACTAAAAGGACTATAAAAGATATTTTTATTTTTTTTATTTTTAATCCACTTAGATTCAAAGCAGATTGATTTAGAAAAATATGAAATTGAAACCTATAATTGATTAAAAGCTTGTTCAAAATCCAAGATTAAATCATCGGGATCTTCCAATCCTACGGAAAATCTAAAATGTGTTTTTGAAATTCCCATTGATCTTCGTTCCCATCTGGCAAGATCAATTCCCGTCATTAAGCCTGTAAATTCTATTAATGAAGTAGTGTCGCCGAGAGATACTCCGACTTTAATCAGTTTTAATAGATTTATGAATTTATTACTCATTTCTTCTGTCTCTAATTCGAAATCAACCATACCACCGAAACCTTTCATTTGTTTTTTAGCAAGCTCATGACCAGGATGATTCTCCAAACCAGGATAGATAACTTCTTTAACTTTTGGATGTTCATTTAAATATCTTGCAATTTTCATGGCATTTGAACAATGTCTTTCCATCCGTAAATTAAGCGTTCTTATCCCTCTAAGAATTAACCAGGCATTGAATGGGCTCATAACTTGTCCCTGAGTTTCTTGCCAGAAATAACGAATATCTCTTATATCATTCTCCGCACCAATTATTGCTCCACCCAGACAATCTCCATGTCCATTTATGTACTTTGTGAGACTTTCCACCACTAAATCAGCGCCTAATTCTAAAGGGCGTTGAAGTGCGGGAGATGCCCATGTATTATCTACAACGCATTTACCACCTATATTATGAATTAAATCAGCACAAGTTTGGATATCAATAATATCATTAGTGGGATTAGCAGGTGTTTCCACATAAACTAATTTAGTCTGGTCATCAATAGCGTTTTCAACCTCATCAATATTACACATATTAATTCTTTTAAAATCAATACCCATTTGAGGATAAATTTTCGTAAAAAGGCGATATGATCCCGTATATTGATTCTTATGAATAATGATATTTGGGATCTTTTCTGGGTTCTTTTGTGGAAGTAATTCTTTAAGTTTTTCGGGTTTAACTCTCTCAATTCGATTTTGAAGAACGCTAGAACAGGCTAAATGAACTGCTGCCATGCCAGATGCGACTGAAATGGCTTTTTCTCCACGATGGAGAGTTGCAAGTTTTTGCTCTAATGCAAATAAAGTAGGATTTTCAGTTCTCGAATAAAAATAACGCCCCTTTAACATTTCATCAAATGAGTCGTAAGTATATGACTTTGCGGCGTATATAGGCGGACGAATGCTATGTGATGTCTCAGGGTAAGGATCTTCTCCTGCTCTTAAAATTTGGGTATCGAAATTCATTTTATTCCATTTTTCGCGGTTTTTTTTATCATCTTCTCTTGGGATTATTCTTATATCCTTTTCTTTTTCTTCCATATACAACACATATATGTTTTTCTTAAACTTAGCTTGAATTTAGATAATAAATAAATATTAAAATGAATGGAATAATAAAATCTTGAACTTTTTTTCGATCTTTAATCGAGTTTTATTCCAAGAACGCTATCCCCTTCTTCAGTCCTATCCATTCCTTCTGCTTTTTGATAATAATCCATCGTTCTAGACGCTACTTTCTTAGTATATTCGGATAATCTTGCCTCAATTTCGGAAGACAGACCTGGTCTTTTTTGTTTTTGTAAAATCTCATCTACTTTCTCGCGTGCATTTTCTATTATATCCTTAGCTCCTTTTTTTTTCCAAGTTCCACGTCGATCTCGATCACTGAGTTTAGGGACAAATAATTCTTTCCTAATATTTTTTACAGAATGTTTAGTTCCTAAGTAATTTCTTGTTGTAGTAACAATTTTCTTTATCTCCTCTGTAGCAATTGTTTCTTCATTTACTTGGATGCCTTCTTTCCCTTTATTGATTATATCAATTAGTTCATCATCAATTACGAGTAATTCCAAAGCTTCAGCTAAAGATGATTCATAAGTTCCTGCGCAAGTGATATAATTAATACCTGAAGTTGCTGCCCATTGTAATGTCATAAATCGTTCATAGCCATTTTGAATATCAAATAATTTTGATTCAGTTACAGCACCAGGACCCCGAGAAGGGATGTTATAGAAACGACCCAATTGCGCAAAAGCAGAAGTGATTAATCCTGTTTCTATTGAACCCCACGCTACATTTCCCGTTGAAGGATCCATCGGAGCAGACATTGTTGAATAAAATACGGGAGCCCCTCTATTTATCAATTGTGTTAATGCAATCGATGATAAAATTTCCATATTTGTCTGGGTGATTAATCCTGCTAAAGTGACTGGCGCGGTTGAGCCCGCACTAGCTGCAGGAGCAATAATGGTTGGTTGTTTATATTTTGCGAAAACAAATAATCCATTCAACATAATTTTAGTCATCATCAAGGGACTTGTGGGATTAAAAAATCCAATTAATCTTGGTCGGTTTATTAACTCCTCATCGCTTCCAACGATTATTGATGTTAAATTCATCATATCCTGAGAGGCTAATCTTCCATAACATCCTAGTCCATATGGTTTACGACTATTTTCCGCCCAAGCTTTAATAGCATGACAATGTAATTCTAAAAACGGAATATCATTAGGCCAAACATCCACATGAGAACACATAATATTTTTTAAATAATCTACTATGCGAATTTGTTTTATTGTATCCTTCATTACCGTTTTTCGCACTCCTGATTTACTCTCTGGATCATATATTTTTACAGGAGTCCCAACAGTAGCAAATTGAGTGGTTTTTGTATCAACCGTGAATGAAAATGATCCATCTGGACCCCATAAAGTAAATGAATCAGGAACATATTTCATTTGCTTTTTAACAAGATCTTCGGGAAATTTTACATAAATATCTTTTTTATCATCACTCACAAGCGCTCCATTCTCTTTTAATAAATCCCGAGCATCTTGGGAATCAACCATAACTCCTACAGTTTCTAATAATTCAAGAGTGGAACTATGAATCATTTGAAGTTCATCTTTTGATAATACCTCCATTTGGCTCAATTTCATTATTCTTCAACTCTTCTTTATATGGTTCATATTATCGTTTATTTTAGTTAATTTATTTTAATTTTATTTTCAATAGAACTTATATTTTAATAAATAAGCCTTTATATTATGAAGTTTTTGAAAAAGATTTTTTAAAAATAAAGATTTTATTGTTAATATTAGGTAACTAAAATCAAAATACATGATAGATATGAGTGAATCGTCATTAAAAGAAAAAATGAAAGAAGCTATAATTGAATGGGATGAAGATGGGTTAAGAGAAATGTGTAAATCAGCTATTGAAAGTAAAGAAGCGTCTGCAGCTGTCCTTTTAAAAATAATTGGAGATGTTATGGGATTTATAGGAAAACAATTCGAAAATGAAGAGATTTTTCTCCCCGATTTGATTGGTTCTGCGGATACGGTTAAGACTATTATTGATGAAATTTTAGATCCTGCGATTAGAGCATCTGGAGAGGAGAAAAAAACAAAAGGAAAAGTAGTATTGGGTACTGTAGAAAGTGATGTTCATTCTATTGGGAAGGATCTCGTAGGATCTTTTCTCTTCTCTAATGGATTTGAAGTTTATAATTTAGGTGTTGATGTTCCCGCTCAAAAATTTATTGAAAAAGCTGAAGAAGTTGGGGCTCAAATTATTGCAATGTCGTCGCTTTTAACAATGTCAATGGATTTTCAGAGACAACTTATTAAAGAATTAGAAAGTAGAGGAATTCGTGAAAAATATAAAATTATAGTGGGAGGGAGTCCAACTTCAGACGAATGGGCAGGAGAAATCGGAGCAGATGGTTGGGCTGATGATGCTATAGAAGCTGTCACCCTGGTAAATAAGATTTTAAATATACAATAAACCAATTCGAATTATTTAAGAGTTAGATTAAAAAATGAAATTGAATAAATTAGAAGTACTATCGAACGAAGAGATTGAAACTATCCATTCTGCCTCTATTAATTTAATGGAAAATGTCGGAATTAAAATAGATGCGGAAGATTGTCGCGATTTACTTAAAAAATATGGAGCGGATGTGGATCCAAATTCCAATTTCGTAAAATTTCCAGAGTCTTTGATAAATGAACAGTTAAAAAAAGTTCCAGAATCCTTTAAATTATATGGAAGGGATGGTTCTTTTAGTTTTGAAGTAAATACACGTAGTACTCAATTTGGTACTATTGGGACTCCAGTTCGAATATACGACCCTCTAAAGAAAAAAGGCTTAAGAAAGGTCGTTTTAGATGATAATATCAAACAAATACGTGTTGTAGATAGTTTAGACCATATTATGGCATCCCATATAGATGTGTGGCCCAGTGATGTGAAATATCTTACTGTCCATACCGAATGTATATATGTATGGGCAAAAAATACACGAAAGCCTTATGGTTCAGGATGTTATGGAAGGGTTGCAAGTAAAGATATGATTAATATGATGTCGATTCTAGTTGGAGGAGAAGAAGAACTCACGAAACGACCAAGATTAATCGGTTTTATGAACCCTACTAGTCCTCTCCATTTACCCGCTTTAATGACAAATGGTCTTGAGGTGTTCGCTAAGTATAAACAACCAACTATCATCGCCCCAGAGGCACTCGCTGGAACATCTGCGCCAGTTACGATGGCAGGATTAATCACCCAAACGAATGCTGAAATCCTTAGCGGAGTAGTGTTAGCACAACTATATAATCCAGGAGCACCTGTATTTTTTGGTACCGTTTCCCATATAACCGATATGAGATCTGGGAATTCAGCGATTGGATCAGTAGAAACTGGTCTTATGACAGCAGGAATAGCCCAATTAGCCCGATATTACAATATTCCTTCTCGAGGATTGGGTGCAGTCACTGATTCAAAGTGTTTTGATATACAGAATGGACTAGAACGATACCAAACATTAATGTTTGCAGCTTTAGCAGGCATTAATTATATCACATGTGCTGGCACATATGAGGCAACTCTAGCAGAAGCATTAGAATTGCTTCTTATTGATGATGAAATTGCCGGGATGATCAATCGAGCCTTTGAAGGGGTAAATGTTGAAGAAGATACTATCGGATTAGAGACAATAGAAAAAGTAGCTACTGAAACCAAGCCAGGTGCTACATTTCTTAGTGAAAAACATACCCGAAAATATATGAAAAAAGAATTATTTATGCCCAAATTAGTTAATAGAAACCGAAGGACTACCTGGCGGAAAAAAGGGTCTAAAGATATTATTACCAGCGCAACTGAAAATTTGGAAGAAATCCTCAATAATTTCACTGAGTTTGAAATTCCACCAGATATGGATAAAGAATTAAAAGCGTATATGAAAATGGCAGAGGAGAGATCTTATGATTATTTCAGAAAAGCAGAAGGGATCGGTGCTGAAAGTGTGACTTTACCTGATGGAATTGAAATACGGGAGGATAAATAAAGCTGTTATCATCTCTACATTTTTCTTATTTTTGATAAATTTTTTCTATTTTCTAATTTTGGATTTAAATTTGCAAAGTGCGTCGTTTAAGGGTCTTCTTATTTTTTTGTAACTTTTCATTCAGTTTCTTTATTTGGTCGATGGGAATTTTATTATTTTCAAGATATACTTGTACTAAATTTGGTAAAGAAAATAGAATTTCTATATCAGAGATTTTATTATTTTTGATATCTAAAATTCTCAAATTTTTGAGAGATTCTAATCCTTTTAAATTATCGAGTTCATTAGAAGATAAATTTAAATTTATTAAATTTTCAAGCGTTTCTAAACCTTTTATCTTTTTTATGTGATTTCGGCTTAAATTTAATGCGTTCAAAGTAATTAATTCTTCAAGATTTTTTATCTCAGTAATTTTATTGCCATGAAGATTCAAGAGCATTAATTTTAATAACTCGTCTAAACCTTTTAATTCAGATATTTGATTATTTTTCAAATCTAATCCTTCTAATCTATATAAATCTTCATTAATATTTTCGATTTCCTTAATCGTGTTGTTGTTTATATAAAGAATTTTCAGATTTTTTAAGGAATTTATCCCTTTTATCTCTGTAATTTTATTATTCCCTAAATATAATTTCATTAGATTTTTTAAATTTTCCAAACCCTCAATATCTTTAATTTGATTGTGTGCTAAATGCAATATTTCTAAATTTGTTAAATTGAGTAGATTTTCAATCTTTTCTATACAATTTTTGTCCAATTGTAAATATCGTAGATTCGTTAAATGATTCAATCCATTTATTTCTTTAATAGAATTTTCTTTGAGATTAAGATATTCTAAGCTTAAGTTATGATCTAATCCTTTTATTTCAGATAATTTATTTGAACTAAGATCGAGCGAGTTCAAATCTATTAAATTTTCTAAGCCATTAATATCGGAAATGTGACTAATATTTTTTCCATCTAATATGAGCTCGTTATTATCAGCTGGAAAGTTATGACCATTATAAGTTATGAAGTTCATTGTTTTCAAAATATAATATATATTATTTAAATAATAAGATTATATTAGAAAAAATAGGTTTAATTTAAATTGCATTTTTGAGACTGGAATGATGGATTTTATAAAAATTATTAAAAAAATGATTCCAATTCATTGTGCTAAGGGTCCAGAATACTGCGAAAAATGTAGAACTTTAGAAATGAAAGGAAAAAAATTTTGCTTAATAAAAGTGTATTTAAAGGCAGGAAACATTGCTCGACCTATGACAGAAATTTATGTCGGATGCCAGAAAATATTTGGAGAATATGATATTCTCAAAATTTTTGAAAATAGTGATGAAGCTGTAAAATATTCAAGTAAAAATAATATCGATATCCAACTAGATTAGTTAAAACAACATTAAAAGAATACTAAGTATTTTTTACTGAAATAAAATAAGATAATTTCCCAAGATTATCAAAACTACTGCTATCAAAAATCTCTTGCGAAATTTCTCCTTTAAAAATAGGATAGAGAAGATTTGCTGAACCAAAGGAGTGCTTGCAGTTAATGTTGAGGTTAAAATTAATCCATTTATCCCTGCCGCTTCATAAAATAGTGAATCTGCTAAACCTAAGGATAATGATCCTGCGATTCCGATATATCCATACTGTTTGAGATTATGTCTTTCTTCCTTTTTAAAACTAATATAATACTCACGCTTAAATAAACCCAGAATAGCTACAAACAAAGTAGCAAAAATAACTCGAAGAAAGTTTGTAACATATACATCATGACTAATGGCTCTGGCTTGGTGAAATGCCACTATTGCAAGTGCCCATAAAAAAGCAGTTCCAACAGCCAAAATTACACCAATAAACACCTCTTCCTGTTTTTTTTCTTCTTTATTTGTTTGGCTTGAGGTATAAGATTCATCAAGAATGACCTCCTGTTCTTTAGACTTATCCTTTTTACTTAATAAAAATACTCCTGAAAGAATTAACATTCCTCCTAAAAAAATGGATAACGTTAATTCTTCCCCGAATAAAAAAAAAGCAAATGGGTATACAAAAATGAGAGATAATTGAATAATGGGATAAGCTCTAGAAACATCAATTTTTTTAAGAGCATTAAAATATAATAAATCTCCGACGGTTACAGTTAACCCTGAGATTAAACAGGCTAATAAATAAATAATTAGCTCATCCTCCTTTAAATTAGAAAAAAAGAGATAGCTTCCAAAGATTAAGGAAATTATCAAGGTAAACAGAGAGACACAGCATAATCGAAATAATAAGGTTCCTTTCAGATTCGTTTTTCCTAGTCCTGCTTTATATACTAGAGACGCTAATGCCCATGTAAAAATTGCGTCAATTGTAAGCAAGTATCCAATTAATTCTGCCATAAAACACTAAAAAAAATAAGATCTGATTATGTACTTATTTAATTTATTATTAATGTATATTTCGAAACTTTGAGATTTCTAATTTAAATTAATTTATAATAAATTAGAAAAAAATTATTATATTTTATTACTTTTAATGAAATTATGAGAAAAGAAGAATTATTAAAATCTATTGATTCTAAGATTTTAAAAGATTCTATTATTCAAGATGCTTATTCTAAAACAAATTTGAATGAAGATATTGTCAAAAATCATACATTTAGCACGGGAACTACTACGGTCGGTTTAACTTGTAAGGATGCGGTTATTTTAGGAACGGATAAACGGGCAACAATGGCCTATTTTATAGCCAGTAAAACCGCTGAAAAACTGCATAAGATTCAAGAACATCTTTATATGACCATAGCAGGAAGCGTGGCTGATGCTCAATATCTCGTAGAAGTCTTAAGAGCAGAAACATCTATTTATCAACTCGAAAAGGAAAAACCAATTCCAGTAAAAGCAGCTGGAAGAATGTTATCAAATATACTTTACAGGAATAAACTTTTTCCATTCCAAGTAGGATTAATATTGGGAGGAGTCACACAAGATGAAGGCCCTATGATATTAGACATCGGTCCATTCGGTTCAATTTTACCTGAAAAATACGTAGCTGTTGGTAGTGGACAAAACTTCTCTTATGGTGTGCTTGAGGCTAGATATAAGGACGATCTTACCGTAGAACAAGGCAAAGAAATCGTAAAAAAAGCAGTGACCTCCTCCATCATTCGAGATATGGCTAGTGGAAATGGTATCGATATAGCGGTCATTAAAAAAGAAGGTCCAGCAGAAAGGGAATTTATTGCAACAAAATAATTTTTTTTGTTAATCTCTTATTAATAGTAACTCATCCTAAATCCGTTAACTTTATATTTTAGAATAAAGTTTATATGTGTTGATTATACTAATTTAGTGATTTTAATAACCTTTAATAAGAATCACATATCTTTATAAAAATAAACTACAATAATTAAGTCAGTAGAATCAACATACCATAGAACTTAACTTTAATGGAGCAATAAAATGTCCTACAAAATAATTGTAGATTTATCTCATAACGAGCAGATCGAAGAATTTCCAGAATTTTCGTTGGGTGAGGATGATTTTGATGTTGATTATATTGACAAAAATGAAGTCTTAACTTTCGAATCCCTGGAGGATTTTGATATATTATTTATCGGAAATATTAAACACACCAAGAGTAGTAAAAAGGATAAGTTTACTCCTGAACAGCTAAAGGATATTAAAAAATTTGTAGGTGAAGGTGGAGGACTTCTGTTAACCTCAGGTGCGGGAGGAGATCAAGATATCCCCATGAAAGAAGGGTCCATAAGAGTATTATATAAACTTACGGGAGTTAAAAAATTCTGGAATGGAAAAATTTTGGAAACCTCATCAAATTTTCTGGTGAATAAAGAAAATTTATTGATTAATGAATTATTTTCCCATCCTATAACCAAGGGAATTACTGAACTTGTGTTTCCTGAATGCACATTTTTCAGCTTAACTGAGGAGGAGGTTGAAGATTTAATTGTCACTTCAGAAAAGGCAGAATTTAAATATTTCAATGATGATGACGTCGATGAGGTGGGTTCGGTTCCAATCTGTGTAGTAAGTGAATTTTTTAACGGTAGATGCGCTACGTTCGGCTCTTCAGAATGGATGATAGAAGATAGCGACTTTGGTATAGATGCGGGAGATAACTTAAAATTTTTAGAGAATATTATAAAATGGTTATCCTTTGAAATTTGAATAAAAGGTTAAAAAATTAGATTTCAAGAAATTAAAATTAAAACAAATTTTTCATTCGACTAATGAGATTATTTTTCGAGTTTAGCGATTCTTTTTGTTAATTTATCCATTTTTCTATTAAGTTATTCCTTGGTCATAGATATTTATAATTCCCCTTATGCGGAATTCAAAAGACCCTTTTAGATTTTAACAATTGTAAATTTTTAAATACTTCAAATTCAACATTATTATTATGGCAATTAAACCTAATACTTTTGAATATAATTTATTATTTACTCTCATAGTCATCATTTTATCAATTACAGCAATTATTTGCATCTATTTAGGAAAAAAGGTTTTTGATAAAAGGAAGGAGCAGGGATTTCTTTCTTT
>SDNV01000086.1 GCA_004524515.1 Promethearchaeota archaeon | reverse complement strand
AATGAGTGCAAATAATTCTCCATTGATTTTTGCAATAACCGTCATCATTTTTCGATCTGAGTTAAAAGGAATTTCATCAATCTTTTCTATTGTAGTGGGTAAATTCATTTTCATTGCGAGGACTTTTAGTGATATTTCTGTAGGGTCGCCTACTACCTCTGTATCTCCTTCATTATTTATGACATTTACGCTTGAATTATTACAGAACATACAGACTTCTAAAAATCGCATTAAATTAAGATTCATATCGACTACATTATTACGTTCATCAAGGATTCTTCCCAATATGTTATATCCCACACCATCTACTTTATAGACGTTATCATTAATGAAAATTCTTACAACCGTCATTTCATTTTTAGTCAAAGTTCCCGTTTTATCTGAACAAATGACGTTTACCCTACCTAGCGTCTCCACAGCAGTTAGAGTCTTCACTAATGCATTTTTATCGGCCATACGTCTCATTCCTAGACTCATCACGACTGTAATGACGACCACTAATCCTTCTGGAACAGCAGAAACTGCTAGACTAATCGCAATTGTTAATGCATTTATAATATCCTCTATTTCTTCCTGTTGAAATCCCATACCAGAAAATGCTAAAATAATTACGAATTCTATCGCAAACACGAGAAAACATACAATCAAAATAACTTTTCCAAGTGCTTTTCCGAATCTATCTACTTCTTGTTGAAAAGGACTTGGTTCTGGTTCTTCCTCTTGTATCTTCTCGGCGATTTTTCCAATTTCAGTTTGCATTCCCGTTGCTATAACAATTGCTTCTCCGGTTCCTCGAGTTATTATTGTATTGCTATAGATGCAATTCTTTCTGTCTGCCAACATTGTTTTTTTATCTACAATATCCAAATTTTTATGTACTGGTTTTGACTCTCCAGTGAGAATGGCCTCATCAACATAGAGAGAAAAGGCTTTTGTTAATCTTGCGTCTGAAGGTATTTTTTCACCCTCTTCTAATTGAACAATATCTCCCGGGACTACTTCTTTAACACTAATTTCTTTAATTTTTCCATCTCGTTTAACCTTAGCATAATGCGGGGCTAACTTTTTTAGGCTTTCTAATGATTTTTCAGCTTTATATTCTTGATAGAATCCCAGAATTGCATTTAATATTAAAATAATGAAAATTACAAGCGCATCTAAGAATTCTGAAGGTTCTTCTCCTCTCGAAAGGGCATAAAACCCAACTATAATCGATATAGCTATCGCAAAAAATAACAAATAGACTAAGAAATCTTTGAACTGGGCAATAAAAATTTGGAGAGGAGAGATTTTTTTTCTTTGAACCAGTTCATTTAAGCCATATTCTTCTAATCTTTTTTCTGCTTCCCCTTCTGATAACCCCGTTATTAAGGAAGTATTAAGTAATCTTTCTACTTCATCAATGTTTATCGCGTGTGCATTTACATCTTTATTTGTCATATTTGATTCGCATTTTCAATAAATGATAAAAAATTAGAGATAATATGAAATTTAAAAATAAATAAGATTTAAAAAGATAACCCAAACAATTATGGAACGAGATTCATAAATCTGATTATTTTAATTTTTAAGATTATTTGAGTTTTTAAGTATATAAAAAAAAAGAGTTTTAACCTTTTTGATCAAATAAATTTTTATGATATTTCAAAATTTTGTGGACTTTTCTGAAATTTTTTTCTTTTTAGGTATTTTCTAGTTTCTTCAGCAGGTATAATAAAAACTGAACCCAAAAATATCGCTAACCAATGAAACCATTTGTCCATCGGAACAGCGTGGAACGCGATGCAAAGTGGTGTGAATAAAATTATTATGTGTAATCCAAATGACAATGCTGTCGCCCAGAATAAATGTTTGTTTGGAAATTTCCACATTGGTTTATATTCAGAAGTACATGAGTATACAAAGAATAATTCGAAAAAGACGACATTAGTAAAAACAATTGTTTGTGCCACACCAATTTGATATTCCTCTGCTGAATATTTCACGCCCCATATACTGGTTCCATTAACTAAACGGGGGTCATACCACGGTGAGCTTGGATCACTCCAAGCAGGAATTAAAACCGACCAACAGACTACATATAATGTCACATCAGTAATCGCTGCAAAAACGGCTACAAAGATTATAGCTTTTTTGATATCACCAATCATATTAAAACCTTTTCGTGGTTTGAATTGCATTACATCGGGATCTGTAGGAGTTAAACCTAACACCATCGCAGGGATACCATCAGTAGCAATATTTAGCCATAGTATTTGTATAGGTTCAAGGGGTATAGCGAGATAAATATTAACGAAAAGCTTTATAAGTATCCAAGCGGTTAAAATTAGGATTATTTCATCAAAATTTGCACTTAGCATGTATCTAAAGAAATTCTTAGTAGTTTCAAAAATACCTCTTCCTTCCTCGATTGCATTTACAATAGTAGCATAATTATCATCTATTAAAATCATGTCTGAAGCTTCTTGCGTAACTTCTGTTCCTTTTAAGCCCATTGCAACTCCGACATTGGCACCTTTTACCGCAGGAGCATCGTTTACTCCATCGCCGGTCATCGAAACAACATTTTCTTGAGTCTTTAAGACTTTAAGAATACGTAGTTTATGTTCTGATGTAACTCTTGCAAACACATCTATATTTTGAACCCGATTAGCTAAAACTTCATCCGACATTTCCTCTAATTCTGCCCCAGTAATAGCCTCATCATTATCTGTTAGTCCAATTTGTTTTGCAATGGCAATCGCGGTGATTTTGTGATCTCCTGTTATCATTATTGTTCTAATACCCGCCATTCTAGCCTGAGCTATTGATTTTTTAACCTCATCTCTTGCAGGGTCAATAATACCTACAAGACCAAGATATATATAATCGCTTTCCATATCTTCTTCATTAAAATTCTCCTGTAAGGGTTTATATGCCAATCCTAACACTCTTAAAGCATTTTTGGCGAGCTCTTCATTTTTTTTAAGCAAAATATCTTTTACTTCATTAATCGGTTTTTCTTCTCCATTAAGCACACCTTTCGAGGCATTTTTAAATAAAACATCAGGAGCTCCTTTAAGAAAGGAATAAAGGTTATCATTAATTTTTACAGCAACAGACATCATTTTTCTATCTGAGTTAAAGGGAATTTCATTAAGTTTTTCGGCTTTAGTATCAAGACCCATTTTCAATGCTAAAACTTTAAAGCATATCTCAGTAGGGTCTCCCACTACATCAGTATTTACTCCATCTTCCCTAACAGTTACGCTAGAATTATTGCAAATATGTCCAACTTCTAAAAATCTCTTTAAATATGGTAAATCCAATGATACGGCATTCTCGGATTCATCTACAATTTTACCCTCAATATTATAACCAACACCTTCGACATTATATTCATTTCCTCCAAGAAATATTTTTACAATAGTCATTTCATTTTTAGTTAGTGTGCCAGTTTTATCTGAACATATTATATTTACCCGTCCTAAAGTCTCGACAGCAGTTAGTGTTTTCACCAGTGCATTTCTATCTGCCATTTTTCTCATCCCTATACTCATAACTACTGTTATTACCACTACTAATCCTTCTGGTACAGCGGAAACTGCAAGGCTTATAGCAATGGTTAAAGCGTCAACGATATGATCAATCTCCTCCGGTCCAAAGTCTAAACCTTCAGTTAGTATAATTATAAAGAATTCTATTGCGAAAACCAAGAAACATATAATCAAAATAAATTTTCCTAAAGACTTTCCAAAGCGGTCTACTTCAACTTGAAATGGACTTGGTTCCGGTTCTTCTTCTTGAATTTTTTCAGCAATTTTACCAATCTCTGTATGCATACCAGTTGCTACAGCAATCGCTTCTCCATTACCTCGGGTAATTATTGTATTGCTATATACCATATTCTTACGATCTGCGAGCATTGTCTTTACTCCGACCAATTTAAGATTTTTTTCAACAGTTTGAGATTCACCTGTAAGAATCGCCTCATCAACATATAAAGAGTATGCTTGCGTTAACCGGGCATCAGCAGGTAATTTATCACCCTCATCTATTTTCAGAATATCTCCAGGAACAACATATTTTACTTCAATTTCTTTTACTATCCCATTTCTTTTAACTTTAGCATTACGTGGAGCCATCTTTTTTAAGCTTTCTAATGCTTTTTCAGCTTTATACTCTTGATAAAACCCTAAAATAGCGTTAAGAATTAATATAATAAATATTACTAAAGCATCTAAAAATTCAGAAGGTTCTTCACCAATAGAAAGTGAATAAAATCCAACGATAACAGATATTGCAATGGCAAACAATAATAAGTAAACTAGAAAATCCTTAAATTGACTTAGAAAGATTTGCCATGCTGAAATTTTTTTAGTTTCTCTTAATTCATTTAAGCCATATTTTTCAAGGCGTTTATTTACTTCATCATCAGTTAATCCTTTTTCTAACGATGTTTTTAATTTTTCAACTACATCTTGAACATCCAGTGAATGTGCGTTTATATCCAATTTTTCCATCATATTTCATCCAATTTTTTATTTAGAGGTTTATAGTTAAATTAATAAAGAAAATGTAGAAATAATTATATTTCTACTTATTGGTAATGATAATAAAATATCATAAAAAAACCATTTTGGTTTTTGAAATTAAAGATTATAATTCAAAATTAATTAGAATAAATTTTTATTCAATATTTGTATAAATTTTGGTTTAAAAGAAAAAATCCCCCATTAGAATAAATAATAGATTTTATTAATAATTAAAATATAAAATTAGACAATGATTTAAATAATTAAAAAACCAATGAAGGTGATTTGAAGTTAAAATTTCTTTTTCAAAAAATGCAATGGAGTATATTCACGAAAGAAATAAATCATTTGAAAAACTAGATAGGAATAGACTTGTATTAGCACTGTTTTATTATTCTAAGAGCAGTTGAACGATGGCTTTTTGTGGCAATGTCCTTGAGTTAGTTGAAAAATATAAGATTCTCGAAGAAAATGAAAATTTTACCCAATGGAAAGAGATAGAAGGGGATCCTGAAATTGAAGTGTATATCGAGAATGAAATAATTTCAGAATATAGAGGTATGGAATTAGTTTATATCGATGTTGCAATCGGTCAAATTAATGGTGAAAAAATGGGAATGCTTTTTATAAAAAAAAAAAATGATGTATATGGATAAAACATGAACTTTTCTTAAAAAAACTTAGAAGAAAAGTGATTTGCGGTCGCAGCCGTTCCATGTACTTAAAAAAGAATAAATAAATTTTGTATGATTACTGAGTGTAATTCTTGTTTTATTATTACAAATTATAACCAAATTTTTTATTTATTAAATCCATTTATCGATAATTAAACAAACTTATAAAGAGGAGAGTTTGTGCATTTTATATTATCGGATGAAGCTAGTCAACATGTACTTGAATCACATGCTAAAATACAAGAGGATTTAATTATGATAATTTATCAAATTAGTAAACAAGCATGTGCGGGTTCATACCTTGATTATTATATTGAATTAACTTCGAAAAAAAGTTTAATGAGCCCAGAGCTTTATGAAAAATCCGATATGGTAGAAATTAATAATGGAATAAAGATTGAAGTTTATATTGAAAAAAGAATTCTTGTTGATTTTCAAGGAATTGATTATATCTTGATTGATGTTAATATTATCAAGAAATTCAATGAAAACTTTATTTCTTTAATACTTAAAGAATATAAATAGATTTGTAGAAATTTTTGGCTAGTATAAATACTAAAATAAAATATAAATGATCAAATCCAATAAATTTTAAAATATAAACTAAATCTTTTTGTAATCTTTTTTATTTTTTATTCAAAAAACAATTTATAATATTTACATAATCTAACTAAGGTGATAATGAATTAATTTAGTAATTTCAGAAGGTGCTTCTAATTTAATACGAGAGAAAACTGAAAAATACTCAAATAAGGGAAACGACGACGATTTAATCATTGTATTATATAGATATTTTACACGATCATGATCTGGGACTTATTGTTCTGATCTGGTTCAAATAATTCAAAAACACAAAATTACTAATAACCCATATTTTGAAAAATATACGGAGATTGGAGTTGGAAATTCTAAAGTCGAAGTTTTTATAGATAAAAATTTAAAAATAGAATTAGGAAATAACTCTAAAACAATTAAAATAAACGCGAGAACTTGGAAACTTTTCGGTAAATATAGAGGCTCTTTATTTTTACAAATCGAAAATTAATGAATTCTTGAAAAATATGAACTAATCTTAATAAATCTTAGAAGATTAGCGATTTCCGGTAGCAACCGTTTGGAGGGTAATAAAAATACTATTTTTTTCTTATTTTTCCCTTTTTTCTTATTTAGAAGAGATTCTGTTTTAAAACAATATTAAATAATTTTATGAAATAAAATAAAGATGTAATTCAGCCACCACTAAGAAAAATATAAATTTTAATAGATTAATGGTTATAATTTTAATTAATCATATTTATCTAAAAAATTTGAAAAAAACAAAGGATATTGAAGAAAATTTATGAGACCAGAAAGAATCTTTAGATTAGTCATCAGAATTTTTTTATTTGTATTAGCTTCCTCTATGTCATTAGTATCCTTTTTAGGAGGATATTCTGCAGCAATGATATTAACCAATGAGGATAACATTGACGTGGACGTCGATTATGAGGGCAATCCGTTCGTTGATTTAAATACATTTGAAATTGATATCGAATTTACAATTAATAATCTTGGGTATTTTGATTTAGAAGATCTTGAAATTGAATTGAAATTAGATATAAAATATGACTATGTAAATAAAACTGTGCTTGGAGTTAATGACACAACTACAGTCAGACTTTATGAGGGAGAAAAATCATTTAGAACCACTCCTGCGGGGGAGAAAAAGACATTTAAAATTAATATCGAAGCAGATGACTTAGAATCGGTAAATTTTACTGAAATAGCACTTAACGCGGATCCATTCAGAGATCCAATTTTTGACTTTGAAGCAGACGAATTAATCATTAGCGCAAAATATACTTCTGGATTAATTTCCTTTAAAGCAGAAATAGAAGATTTTGAAATAGGTGGATTTGAGGAGAAGGTGACAGGTTAATATGAGTATATATAAAGATAAGGTATCAAAAACTCTAGAGAATGCAAGGATAAAAAATATGCTGAGAGGAACTTTAATAGCAGCAATATATTTTACATCAACAGTTTTAATTCCCTTTTGGACTTTTAGTTGGATAAAAACAATTAATGTGGAAGGAGTGGAGCTTACAGCTTATAAGGAGCAAGTTAATCGTATTATATTCTACGTCTGGGCATTTGGATTAATTATTTCAGGGACTGCATTTTTTGCATATTCATCCCCTCCCCAATCTATAAGACGTGGAGTTTTCGCTTTAATACAAATCATTTTAAATTGTCTATATTTATGGAGTTATAAATTTTCGGGAGCCCTTGAAATAGAATTCAAATTAGTGGATTTAGGAATTATAACCGTAAATCTTCAACAAATGATACTACTATATATGGGGATATATTTCCTTACGGTGATTTTAAAAAGTTATGATTTAATTGATTTTGTTGTCAATAGAAATAGAATTAAACATGAAAGAGGGAAAAAATAAATACAAGGTGATAGTTAAATGTGGTTTCAGGAATATCAGAGGTTTGAGTTTTTACAAATAATTGCAGACATTATGACTCTAATATTAAAGACTATGCAACCGTATGTTACCCCTATAGGAGCATGGATGGTATCTTGGGTAGGTTTTCTTTTAAAGTACTTTCCCACAAACAGTTTAGCGATATATATAGCTATATTTGTTATATTAGTTGTATCAGGGATAATTATAAATCTTAAATGGCCCGGTGAAAAATATATTACTGTCTATACAAAAGAAGACTCAGATAGAGATACTGAAGGAAAAAAAAGTAGTATTGAATTCTTTGATAATGATGAGTAAACAAATATTTAGTTAAAGTAGAATAAAATAAATTGAAAAAATTTATTCAAAAAATCTTTTATTTTTAATTTTTATTTTTTTAGTTTTAAAACTAGTTCTGCAACTCGTTTTCCTAAATCGGACGCAATTTTTCCTCCTAAATCATCTTGTTCTCCTTTTCCAACAAATTCCTTTAATCCAAATTTTTGAAGACTTGTAATTGGAATATTTCCTTCGAGAACGGGACTTCCTTCGGTATTTCCTACAACAATCATTCCTTGTATAAGAGCAAAATTGATTAGATCAGATATTACACCTTCCCCTCCATTACGGAGTCCTGTAGCGCCCATTGGGGCAAATATCACATCTTTAAGAAGATAATTTTTCATCTTCCATGGTCTTGAACGATCAATTAGAACTTTAATTTGAGAACTAACAGATCCGAAGTAGTTTGGAGCAGCGACGATTAAAGCTGAAGAACCTAAAATTAGATCTTCTATTTTTTTTGTATCATCGTTCTCTGCTAATGGACAATCATTAGGAGGTCTTAAACATTGATCGCAACCATTACATGGAGTTATTTTATAATCAGCAATTTGAATTTTGTTAATCTCAAAATCATTACTCACAGAATTAATGCCTTCGATAGCTTTTTCAATTAAGAAATTGCAACTTCTATTTTTTCTAGGTGAGCCAACAATTAAACTTATTTTAGAGTTCATGAAAAATATTAATATTGGAATTTATAAAAATTTAGCAAGATTTAATCAAAAATAATTTAAAATATCCTTTTATTATAACCCTCGATAAAATTCAGGTCTTAAAACTTCCGTATGACTTAATCCATAATTGATTGTTGATATAATCTTGTTTTTATCTCGGTCTAAAATTCCCTTGATAGGTAAATAATTTGAGGCATGATTTGATCGAAAAATACACTTTGCATCATGGTTATGGAATTCAATATTTTGGACAAATATCTTTAACTCCTTTAAAATATCAAACTGATCCATCTCTTTAAAGATTCCTTTTGCTTTTTGTTCATAAATGGCTGTACCTTGAGGAATCATTAAAGTAAGAAAAGCGATATACCATTCTCTGTCATCATCGGGACAAATTTTATTAACCAAGTCTGCAGATTCAACTGCGTGCATTTCAGAGACATCTGGATTATCTGCACCCCCCAGACCGTTGATCAAGGTGGCTGATAAACCGATATTCGCTTTCATTAATTTTTTAGAAGCTTCTATATAGTCTAATTTTGTAGCGTTTTTATTTACCTTTTTAAGTAATTCATCTGATCCCGATTCAAATCCGACATATGCTAATTTGAGACCGGCGTCTGATAATTCTTTTAATTGCTTATCCGTTTTTTTTAAAACATCTTTTGCATGAGCATATACACTACATCTCTCTAAATTCGAAAATAGCTGAAATGCATATTTCGTAACTTCTATTAGTTTCTCTGCAGGGGTAACCATGGCATTACCATCTAAAAAGAAAATTTTTTTTACCTGGTTGCCATAAAGCTTTTTCGCAGTATCTAAATCTTTTTTAACTTCCTCAATTTCTCTTACAATAAAATGTTTTCGAAGATTAGACATACAAAAATCACATCTGTATGTACAGCCTTCAGTTAATTGAATTAAAAGTGAATAAGCTTCACTTGGTGGTCTAAAAACAGGCTCGCAATAATAAATTTTGTCTTGCATTGATAATTTCTATAAATTAATATATAATCTTTAAATTGAATCAATTTCTCCATCCAGAAATTTAGCCTCTTTTTCTTCATCGGCATCATCAGGTCTTTTCGGACACGCTTTTAAATGTCGACCCAGTCTAACAAAATTCTTGCCACAATATGGACATTCTTTTTTATCCTTTTGTCCTTTTTCCTCCTCTTTTTCAGGTTTTTCTGCGGTCCCTTTTTTCTCAGTTTTTTTCTTTTTTCTTCTAGACTTTTTAGGTCTAGATGGCAAATAATCTTCTATATCAACATCATCAGGAGCAAATTCACAATCTCTAATATGTGAAGCTAGATCATCAAATAATTCTCCACAGAAAGGACATTCGACTTCTGCGAATTCTTCTTCTCCTTCTTCCAGATCTCCCTTGCCCGCCTTTCTTTTTTCATATTTAGTTTGAATTTCTTCCTCCTCTTCAAACTCATCAATCGATAAATCAACATCTTCTTCAATCTCTATATCTTCAATTTCAATATTTTCCAGTGCTAATTTTTTTTCCTTTATTTGTTTTTCTGCGGTTTTTTTACTTTCAGCATAAATCTCTGATATTGAAACATTAGATCGGGGATTGTATAGATAACATACTTGGCAAACATAGGCTCTTGTTCCTAAAATCAAATCTCTCTCAGGGCAATAGCATAGTGGTTGTAGGCTATTCGAAATATCTCCTTTAGGATTAAGATGTTGGCAAGCAAGTTTACGAGAATATTTTACTTTTTGTTTCCTTCGAGGCATAAGATAACATTCACCAAAAAGAGTATGTAAAATAATTTATCTTAAAATTTAATTTTTGTGTTTTAAGAATCTTATGATAAAAATAATTAAGAAATGTTTTTCTTAATTAAAAATTTAGTTGAATAGAATTGAGATCTTCTTCAATTTTTTTTCTCTCTTCGGGATCCACAATTTTAGGGATTAATTCATAAATTAGATCCTTTAATTCCAAGATCTTTTTAGTGAGATTTTCAGATTTACTCCAAAGGGAAGAACGTAGAGGATGGCCTTTAAATAAGGCAATATTATAATTTCTTATAGCTTCTTCATAAAAAAGACAAGCATTATATGGTGTATTTAAACGTATTTGATAAATTACACCTATTTTTTCATAACATCTTCCTGCTCCTGCAAAATCTCCTGCTTTTTCATAATCAATGGATCCATCTTGAATTATTTTTAATGCAGGTTCCAAATCATTTATTTCTGATTCATTCAACATTAAATTCCCGAGTAAATAATTTGCCTCGGCTCTGTAAAATAAATTATTATATTTCTTTGATAAGCTATATAATTCCTCAGAATATTTTTTAGCCAAAACATCATGATTAGAGTCGATGCAGTGTTCTGATAAATTTCTTAATAATTCAAAAACTCGATCATAATCCTTAAGGTCCTTATAAGTTTTTATTGCTTGCTGATATTTTTCCACACCAATAAAAGCATTCCTTTGTTGAAATGCTTGGTTTCCCTCATATATAAATCGTTCGGCTGCTTCTCTATGCTTAATTCGTTTAATTTCTTTTTTATTTACAGTACCATAAAAAAAATCATCTACATTGAACTCAATATCATCCGAAATAGGTATCTCCACTAAATTTTCTTTCTTTATCGCTTTTTTTTTAGAAGGATGTTTGGATTTTTTCTCTCCATATGCAGACTGCAAAGGTTTCCCAGCAGATACTAATGCTGAAAGTTCTGATAAAACATTCGCAAAAAAAAACTTATTTAATCCCTCTACTATATAATCTACTTTATGATAATTAGAATCAAATCTGGAACTATTTATATCCAAAGTGATATCGCTTATCCTATAGATTTCAAATCCAGTATCATATTTAGTTATTGTATGTTCAGTACCCTCAATTTCTTCTTTCTTTTTTTTTCCTAAAAGAGTATGGTCAAATACTAATCCACAAAAATCATCATTTCTAGCTTGAAATCCTAATTGATTAATGAGATCAATATAAGAAAAGAAAAGACCCAAGCCAGGATGAGAATGAAACCAACCAATCATATAATATTTTTTTGTTTTTTCATCCTGTTCTAATTTTTCTTGAATTTCCTCAATAAATCCATAATGCTTTTCATCTAATTGAACATCTGTCGAATGACCATAAGTTAAAGCTTCCGCTTTTTCTATATATACGAAATCATCATCAGAATATCCTATTAAAATTCCATAAATCTCTTTCCAATCTTTAGGAGGGATCATATCATTAGCATATCGACTTGAATATAATATTATTGTTTTATAGGCTTCAGCTTTTAAAATTACTGGTTTCCCTATTTTTTCTTGTATACTTTCTCTTTCGGAATGCAATTTTTTTTCCTTAGATGTTTGATTGGAATCTTCTGAAATCTCATCAAAATTGTGATTTTTAGATTCTTTGGACATTCTAAAAATAGAATATTATTTTTTATTTGAAAATTCAGTATTATTTAGAATTATATAATAGAATTCTTAAATAAATGTTCTTAGATCTAAGATTGCATATTTTTTTTTTTTGAATTTTCGGCTAATTTTAATACTTTTTGAGCAAAATCTAAATCAGGAATAATTTCCAGAGCTTTTTTCAATGCTTTAATTGCTTTATCGTATTTATTTTTATTATAATAAGCAGAACCTAAATTTGTCCATGCCACTTCATCTTTAGGATTAATTTCTAAAGCATTTTTACATGCTTTTATCGTTTTATCAAAATCGTCTATTTCTAGGTAAGAATAACTCAGTTCTGTCCATGCGATTGATAAGTTTGGGTCAATTTTCAAAGCTTTTACTAAGCTTTTTATTGCTTCATTGTATAAACCTTTTTCATTATATAAATAACCAAGATTTT
>SDNV01000264.1 GCA_004524515.1 Promethearchaeota archaeon | reverse complement strand
TTTTAGACACATCATTTTCTACGTTTTTCAATAGAACTTCCGCATGAATTTTTCCTTCTTTTAACGCATTTAGAGTTCTATTTTTTACACCTGTTCCTGAGCTATAAGCTTCCCAGCAACCATAGGCCCCGCAATTACATTGAACTTTGCTATTTAATTCGACTGTCCCATGTCCTACCTCAGCGGCGATTCCTTCTTTTCCTAATAGTAAATGACCATTACAAATAACCCCTCCTCCTATTCCAGTAGAAATTGTAATATACACGATATTTTCTTTTTCAATCTCTTCTGCTTCAAAATAGTGAACCCCTAATACTGCCGCGTTACAATCATTCGCTAAATAGATGGGGATATTTGGAAATTTTGATTGAATGGGCTTTTTTAAGGGAATTTCCTTAAATCCTAAGTTTACATTATTGAATAGCTCCCCTTTTTGCATGTCCAATGGGCCCGCAGAAGCAAGTCCCATCCCTATAAGTTGGTGTAGGGACACATTATTTTCAGATAATAATTCCAATAACATCTCACAAACAGCATTACTGATAGAAAATTTAGTTTCTTTAGGGGTTCTCACTTTTTTTATTTTGAACTGATTTTCATCCAAATTTTGATTACTTAATGCGACGCGAACCCAGGTTCCTCCTATATCTACTCCTACGATGTATTTATCTTCCATCTTTTTTCCATATTAAACAAAGTTGTTTTTGATTCTATAGAATTCTTTTAAATAAGTAAAATTTTTAGCGGAGTGTAGGTTGTTTCTGGAATAAATGCCTCTCCATAACGAGAGTTGATTTCATTCCCTCTTAAAATCGCTGTATCTTGAGCCCAATCTATAACACGTTCTAAAACTTCATTTTGAGAAATATAAACATGCTCAAATATCTCCTTTTTCTTTTCCCAATAGTTTTCGATATCCACATAAATAAAAACAGATCCCTCAATGTATTGAAATTTACATGAAGGTGATTCATAATAATATACTCCATAGGGAGTCCAACTTCGTTCATGACCACCATAAGCTTTCCCAGTAGCACAATGATAGATAGCTTCTCTCGTGATTAATGATAAATTCCGGTGTACGCGATGGAAATCTGTGTGGTGAGGCATTAAAATCACTTGTGGTTTATAATTTCGAATTAAGTTTGTAATTTTAGAAATTTTTTTCCTTGTAATTTCTAAATTAGTATAATTCAATTCAATAAATTCACAGTTCAATACTTCAGATACACGTTTTAACTCATTCTCTCTTTGATCTAAAATTGATTCCTTATGTTCTTTTTTCGCATATCCTCCTAAACCTGGAGTAGCTACAACTATAAAAACCTCAGAGCCTAACTCTTGATATTTTAGAATAGTCCCGCCGCACGAGATGAGTTCATCATCAGGGTGTCCCGCAAAGACCATTATCCTCTTAGGAACGACGATTGGTAAATCATCTTCGCAGATTAGAAATTGTTTATCTGTCATTTAATATAGTTTCTGTACAAAAATATTTAAAATTTTATTGAGAAATTAAGATTCTTATATTATTGCTAAGTAAAATAAATTTAGTTTTGAAATTATTTTTTAATAAAGAGATATTGTTCTTCTTTTTGTTCAGAATAGAAAATAAAAAAGGAAGAAAATTGATTATTAGATTTCCTTAGGTTCTTCTCTAGGTAATCTTTCTTGTACTGGTAAAAGAGGTCGAAATTGTTTATGAGGTTCTTTTTGATACCAGTAGGCAGTTGAAGACCAATCATCCGACCTCTGGTTCGCATGACCATGCTCATTTTTTACAACAATATTCTTATGAAAATAAATAGGATCTTCTATGTGATATCTATAGTACGTGATTTTTCCGCTCCAATTTTTTCCCCCTGGTAATGGAATGCCAAAATACGGAGAACAGTAGTATTCAGAAGGACACCATGCTGTACAAAAATAATCTTCCGTTCCGGTGCCATATAGAATAGTTTCTCCATCGTCAATTTCAATATAGTCATCCCCTTCCCCTGGCCAATTATGTTTTTCTGTAACTTTCAAATTATGTATATCGATATGACAGCCCACATAGTGACCTTCACCCTCTGCTTCTAATAATATATAATCATTCTCATGGGTTGGATTTTTTTTATAAAAAGGCTCTCTATTGCTACCCTTACAAGGATTTTCCCTATGCCAGGTAACATGAAATCTACCATAATCCGCATCTAACTCCTTATATTCTTCGTAATCTATATAGTAATAGCACACTAAATCCAATTCACTCTCGTTGTCTACTTCAATTTTTGCCATTTTGGAAAAGGGCATCGGAAAGAAGCAATTAAACCCTTTTCCATCTTGAGGTCCCATTGAAAAAGGCAAACACCAGTAGTTGACTGCCTTTCCATGACCTACTCCAAAGAAATCTCCTATCGGACATTCTACGGAAGGCTCATGCTCATTATCCCACCACATACGTAATATGGTTTTCCTTAAATAATAAGGATCTGCGGATGCTAAAGTCATCCAAATATGCTTTATAATCCCTGCCCCATTGATCTTGCAGATAATATGCTTTTGTTTCCCTTTAATGAGATTAAAATCAGCATTTGCGCCAGTAACGTCATAGCTCGAAATTCTTTTCCTTTTTACTCCTTTTCTAATTTTTGCAAGATTATTTAGAGAATCAACTCCTATATTCATACATTACATCCCCTAATTATTTTTTAAACCATTTTTAATTGTTAATTAAAAATCTAATTAAGTAAATTTTCAATGCTATTATTATTTTGTTTTTGTCTCTCTAAAACTAAATTTTTTTGTAAGCATAAAACGGGTAAAATAAAGAAAAAAAGAAAATTTTGAATATAATAAAAATGGGATATAATATAAATTATTATAGCCCTAACTCCTTCAATTTTTGCTTATTTATTGCGGTTTTCTCTGGAGTTAAATCATAATATTTTAGAAATACAAACAGCCCAAATAAGACAAATGCTGCCGGTATGATGGCTGCTTGGAGTCGGATCCCGAAAAGA